>NZ_LMVM01000002.1 GCF_002287175.1 Methanobacterium bryantii
GTAAATGGTTTATTTATTTATCAGAAGACCTTAAAAGCTGTGGAGGATATAATTGGTAGCATTAAATCTTAATTATCTCTCTTTTTTAGTTTAAATGCTCAATTATCAGGGATTTCTAAACACGCTGTATACATTATCTTAGACGGCACCAAATTTGTTAGTATTTAAAAATAAGGAAAAATGGGTGTAGTTTTTAATTGGATACAATCTAAATTATCAAAAACTGCATGTTTTTTGATAATAATTCTCCTATTTCTAATTTTACAAGCTAAATTCTGGCTTTTAACTAAAGTAGGATGTGGAAAACCATTTAAGTGATATTTATCTAATTAAAATACCCTAAAGTGTAAAAGACATAAATTCGGAACGTTGATAATTATCTAATTTTTTAATTTAACTGCTTTTATTAAGGTTCCCGATCACGCTGTAAACTTTATCGTAAATAGCATCGAATTTTAAACCAGCAAATTCATAGGATATCTCAAACAGCAGGAAATATAAAAAGGTCTGAATTCCTAAGAAGTAAATTCCATAGATTTTAAAGTCCGGATAAAAGCTTTGAATAACTCCAAGTACTGCAAGTATTAAAATCGCTGTTTTAAGGGCAAATCTGTATTCAAAAAATATTTTCAGTATCCTGCTTTTTTCATAAATTCTTTTGTTATCGTTGCCTATTTCATCTATATAAGCTGCGATTGTGCATATGGCTAATGTGCCTATTCCAATTGCAGGAAAACCTAATAAAAACACAATTACAACAAATATAAGTGCTGTAACTATGTGGTTAATACAGTTCACTTTTTTTGAAAGGAAAGTCCCAAGGAAAACCCCAAAGAATATATAAGCTGCGTCTATGCTAATTGTAACTAAATATCCTAACATAAATCCGCATAAAATCCCTGCAAGTGTTCCAAGGACCATATTATTTTTTTTATCATGCATATCATCTGATATTTTCATAAAAAATCCAGATAAAGCGTAAAGGGGTATCTCTAACATAAAAATCACTGGTTAAATAATTAAAGGTAGAAAATTTTTTTATTATACATTTAAAAGTTTTTATAAGCTTAATAATAGATTAAAAAAACATTAAGTTGGTATCTTGAATTATTTTAATTAAAATGTAAAATTTTCTGGGGTAATTCAACAAACTATCAAATGTTATCTTTGAGTTTAAAGTAATTTAAGTTTTTGGAGATATATGATTTAATAATTATTTACAAAAAATTATTATATTAAGAAAAACATAACAGGTACCATATAATAAAAGGGGGGTGGTCATAGGACGGTAAAGAAAAACCGGTATTATGAGTACACTTATGTCCATCTTACCAAAAATGCATAAAAAAGCTTTAAAACATATAATACCGGCTTGAAGATGCTTGTAGAAAAAATATATATTTATTTTCCAAAAATTCAGTAATACCTGTAAATACTTCTTGAGAGGATGGATCATACAATAAAACCGAAAACTATTTTTTTGTTTTTACATTACTTAATTATAAGCCGTTAAAATTGGAAGTTTCCATGTGAAAATTCTACGAATTTTCGGACATGTAAAAACCAAAGATTTTTGGTGTAGAAAAACTTTCGAAATCAAAGATTTCGAATGCACAAAAACTTAATGTTTTTGCACGCTTCGTTTTTCTAACTTTCAGTTTTGCAAACATTGAAAATCTTTGATTTTCAATAGCTTCGTAGCATCCAAAATTTTAAATTTTTGATAGGTGGTGTAAAAATGGGTTTAGATCTTGAAAAAGAAATGACAGCAGGCACCGTAATGAATGTGTTTGTAGATCCCGTATTTAAAAAAGAAGTTGATCCAAGTACAGCTAAACACGTGGCAGGATACGATGGTAAAACATATTATTTCTGTTCACTTTGCAGTAAAAAGCTCTTTCTGGAACACCCAGAAAGGTATGTTGAAAGTTAATCTCAGTTAGATTAACTCGTATCAAAAAATAGGCGTAATTTACGTCTATTTTAATTAATTTTTTAGCTAATTAGTGGATTCCATTTAAAAATTTGGTTATATTCACAATTGTAAGTAATAAACTCATTTTAATGAACTATTTCATATGGTCAGCGTGCTATAATTTCCCTTGCACCTGCAACCATCATTGGAAAGATTATAGTTACATCCCCAATTACAGTTACAAGGTTAGAACCAGCTTTTGCCTTTGCCCAGGATTTTGCTTCTTCTAAAGGTGCTCCACTTAAACTCCCAGTTTCACTCCTATCCATGGTAACTTGAATAGCCGCATCTACACCGCCTTTAAGGAGGTTGGATGCAAGGGCATAGTGTTTAGGTAAACCTCCTCCAAGGAGCACAGCTGTTACCTTTTTAGCATCAAATACAATATCTGAAAGCTCATGCATGTCTCCAACAGCATCAAGGTGGAGTTCTTTATCCTGGGTAAACATCCAGAGCTGAAGACCAAGCATGCTGTCGATTATACCTGGCGCATAAATAGGAACGCCTTTTTCGGCTGCTATTTTAAGTATTGAATTTTCATCTTCAATCATGTTTCCAATTTCAAACAGGAACTCTCTAATTGAAATGATTTTCTTTTTTTCCGCGATTTTACTTAAAATTTCGCTGATCTTTTCCTCAAATACTTCAAAATCATGTGATTTAGTGTAAACATCGCCAATTCTTCCCATTCCATGCTTCTGCAGCTCTTCATCATCGGCACTGATGCCCCTGTAATGTCCCCCGCCGAAGGATTCAACCAGATCATGGGTTATATTGGCCCCGCTTGTTATTAAAACATCTACAAAGCCGTCATTTATAAGATCAAAAATTATTTTTCGAAGTCCCCCCGGCACCATAGGGCCTGCAACACTTAAAAAAATTGATGTGTCTTCATCTTTAATTGAATCTGCAAATAATTGTGTAGCTTTAGATACTCTGCCCGCGCCTAAAACTCCTGATTTACCCATCTCTTCTATTAAATCAAGAACGCTCATGTTTTCTTTGACTTCCATGTGTTGAATTTTCAAGTTTTCACATCCATAATCAATCAAATTAAAATTAATTAAAACTAAAAGTAACTATTTAAATTTATTTTCCATATAGTTTATGGGTGGCTTAATAAAATTAATTAAATTTAAAATATACAGTTAAATTAAAAAAAGTTTTGAATTATTTTATACCTGCTATTTTATCCAGAAGATCGGTTCTTGTTACGATACCAAGGGGAAGATTATCGTTATCCACCACAATAAGCCTGCCTATTTTGTTTTTATTCATAACTTCAATGGCGTCTGCAATCATAAGGTCTTTTTCAACAGTTATGATATTTTTTGACATGAGTTCTGTGATTTTGAGGTTTTCTTTTCCATCTGCAATTGCCTTTGATATATCGCTTAAGGTTAAAATCCCCACTACTTCTTCATTTTCAATTATAGGGGCACCTTCTATTTTGTGTTCAGAAAGCACTGTTGCAGCATCTTTTACGTTCATGGAAGGCTTCAATGTTATGAGGTTGTGGCTTGCAACTTCGATCACTGATTTTTTGGGGATACTCCTTATATTTGTGGTATCAAGGAGCAGAAGGTTGTCCACATCGTCTCTTCCCACCACCATACCATTTACTATGAGCTTGTTCACGGGTGTTGGGCCCACTTTTATCCTGTCTCCCAGATCAAGCTGTTTTATGTTTCCCACAACTTTTATGGCGGCTTCACATTCTCCGGGGTGGGGAATACTTGTAAATTCTATTTTGGCAACGCTTAAGTCTCCCACTCTTTTCCCTTTTTTGAATATGGGCACCAGAGCTTCTTTATCAATTGCACTGATGTTTAAAGTGTGATATGCTTCTATCGTCGGTTTGTACCCCCCTCTGGGTCCGGGGACACCTTTAACAAGTCCTAGACTTCTTAGGGACTGCATCTGGTTCCGTATAGTCCCTGGGTTACGGCTCATAAGCTCGGCAATTTCTTCTCCTTTAATGGATTTGCCTTTTGATTTCCTGTAAAGGTTTATCAAGCTTTGCAATATTTCTTTTTGAACAGATGTAAGCATCAAACCACTCTTTTTTAATTTGTTATTATTTATAATTATAATTATAAATCTATCATGTTTATGTATATATAAGTCTTTTTATTTTTTTTGTAAAGTTAATACTCGTTTTTAAAAATGAGCCTTTTACTGAACTCCAGTTTGTAAAGTATTCTTACTAAACCCCGGATGTTAAAGAGACTGTAAAAAAAGTTTAAACTTTAATGTGCTATTTATACAATCCTGCATTATTTTAATGTAAGATTTTAAGTATATAAAGGTTTCTCTTTGAGGTTTAAGGAATTGTGGTTTTTTGATCCTAAAAATAAAACGGGGGTATGCGGCCTAAACCACATAAATTTTAGCTGCTGCACTGCAGTGTTTTAGTTTTCCTTCATATTTTACTAACAGGTTGTAAGTACCCTTCTCGTTAAGGGTAAATCCATCAGGATTGGCATTAGCTGTGAAAAAGTTAGTTATTGCTGTATCTGACCATACTAAGTCCCCATTACTTCCATCTGCATTTGATTTATACACGTAAAAATTTAAATAGCGACATATTTGAGGGATCCATTGAGCATTTACCTGATCAACAGTGTACCAGTACCAGTATAATCTAGCCTGTAATTCTATGGAATCTCCAGCGTTAACTGTTATATCTTGCAGTGGTTCACCGTTTTTCATTGCTATTTTTGTATCTTCTAGCTGCGGGTTAGCAGCAAATATGGGCTGAGCTAGAGAAAATGCCATTAAAACCATCAAAAATAACGGTAATATTTTCATTTTCATTTTATTTAACCTCCCTTTAAACTATCTATGCGTAAATTTAAGAATTTGAATATTTTAAACCATTTAGGCCTTTTTATATAAATATAAATAATAGCTATTGCATTTAAAACTACTAGAAGTACCTTATCCACATTATCTCCAAAAATTAGCTCTAAAACAGTGCCCAATAAAAAAAACCCAATACTAAATAATAATATGCGTGTTTTAGATCCACATTCTGTGGTTTTATTATTAATTTCTTCTTTATTCATTTTAATAACCATTTCACGCTTTTGGGTAAGCTATGAAATAAATCCTCTGCTAGTGCAGTGATCTTCTTATCTAACTTATAATGTAAAAGTTTAGATATATAAATGTTTCTATATAAAAAATTATTCATTCGTAGAGATATTATTAACGGATTTGAAATAACTGTTTGATTAAAAATAAGGTTTTTATTTTTTAACCAACAACATGAATTCAGGAGTATTTACAGATAGATAAAAAGTGAAAAATTTGGTGATTAAATGGAAAATTATGCTTTAAAGAAGGAGTATGCTGGAATATTAAATGTTACATTAAAACCGGAAGACAGTATAACGGCTGAAGATAAAGAGAGATTAAAAGACCAGATTAAAGGTCAAACTGTTGATATGTGTGGAACCCCTTATATTATTCTAGATTCGTGGATTGATGGTTGGGGATATCTGGTATAAAGCAGTTGTAAGTGGATAAAAATAATACGCTCATGCTTGAATGTTGTGTAAATAATATCGCTTCATTTTCGTGTGTCTGGTTAAGTAAATTGCATTTTTTTTAAGATAAATCCTATATAATCAATTAAAAATTACAATTTAACGTAAAGTATAACTCATGCACAGGATCATGGAAATGAGCGAATAAAAAATAGTAGAAGTTAGGGGTATGATAAAATTATCCTAAAAATATTGAATTAATTAAATATTAATTTTTAAATACTGATAACAAAACTTATGCAATTTTAATGTAAGATTTTAGTCAAGGTTTTTGAATTTTTAGGATATTGATATATTTAAAACCAGATTTAGAAATTAAAAACTAATAACTTATTTTTGTATTATTATGGAAATTCAGGAATATCTTTTAAATTGTCAGAATTTTTATCGTTATTGTCTGTGCGGATATATTTTTTTCCATTTACAGTAACTATACTTATATCTAATCCTTTTTTTAATCTATCGCCGTGTTTTAAAACTGTTATGAAAGTTTTTCCTTTCTCAAATTCTGAAATCACTTTAGTCCGCAGCCAGTTTTCTCGTATTCCAAAGGAACTACCTGTGAATTCACCGACTTTAACCCATTCAATGTGTTTGCCGATACTATCATATTTAACTCCAGTAATACCATAATCTGCCATATTATTCCTCTTTTAATTCAATAAAATATGTAATGGAGTTTAAAAAATTAAAAAATAGATAAATTTAAATGAAAATTAAATTTTAAAAGCTCATGATCCGTAGTTTTAATGATAAGACGTGACATCTTAATAAAAAAACGTTCACTATAATTGTAGTACAATTTGAAGCATTAATATAGATTAAGAGCATTAAAAATTAACTTAAAACCTAAATTAAGCTATTCTACTACGTCTGCAAAAGCAAAGTTTCTTCTTACAGAATTGATTTTAATTTTAACTTCATCGCCTTTTTTAGCTCCATTTACAAAAACTATGAAACCTTCTATTTTAGCGATTCCGTCTCCATCTCTTCCCATATCTTCTATTTTAACATCGTATTCTTCACCTTCGTTTATAGGAGAAGAATTTCCTTTATTATCTCTTCCGTAATTATTTTTAAACAATTTTTCACGTCCTTAATATAGCCTAAAAAGGCTTGAATAACTTTCTATTTTTGATACTATATAAAATGATGTATTTTAAAAAATAAAAGGAATAAATTAATCTAATCATTTTGCTTAAACAGTTTTGTTTTAGCTTTTTTCCATACTATTTGCATAATGAGCAGTTACTACTCTTTAAATATGCGAGTAACACCTATCTAAATTGTATTTGGTAACGGCATTTTTTATCTAAATTATTTAATTGTGTTATCTCCAGAGTGTTTTCAGGTCAAAGGGCGTCCAGTCTACAAAATAGTCGGGGTTTGGTACTTTGAGCCAGATCTTTCTCTTTGAGACATCGGTCACTACCTGATGGGTGGTCTGGTCGATGTCTATTTTGGTGGGCTTGGTACATCCCTTACCTATGGTACCGTCTGCCTCGAACAGCGGCAGGTCCATGAGTTCACATGTCTTTTTCACGTCAATACTGCCTTTATTTTCGTCTAACCTGCGGGTCATGTTGGATAAACGTTCCAGTGAGTGGCTTAGTGTGTCTCGCCTGTGGATTCCCCAGTCTGGGTTTAAAAATGAATTGACAGCCACCATAGAATTATTGTCTGAAAGTCGAACCCGGTTACCGCCTAAAGAGGAACATTCCATGGATGCTGCACTTGATTCATCTGCAAGATTCAAAATTAAGGATGCACTGCAGTTGGTACCGTTTAAACGTTTAATAAGCCCTTCTACTGATGCAGTATCTGAAATTATGTCACTTAGTATGCCCGTAATCGGCGGTCGATCCTTATAAATTACGATCCCTCCCATGCTGGTACCATCGTGGACATCCAGGTAAACACCGTGTTCATTAAGTGCAGTGAGGGCGCAGTATATTCCTGGCCATCCAATGCTTGCATAGCGGTAGCGGCCGTCATCAGGATTGATTACAGTTAAAACCTGGGGGAACTCGTTGTACTGCATACTCCAATCCATATTTCGTCCGATATACATGTGCCCGTCCTTGGAGAAGTTTTTCCAGGCGAAAATAGATGTGCACCCTGAAAAAGTATGTAAAGCAGCTTGATAAGCTCCAAATTCCATTAACTGATCGAGTATGCCTATTTTAACCTGTGACCATCCCGTACTTTTTTCTAAACCTTTATAAAACTCCCGGTTATGGTTTGAAAATGTTGAAACTGCTCTTTCAGCCCACACCTTGGCATCTTCATCTGCGAGAACGCCTGATTTGAATGCAGGCTTCACCAGCACATCGTAAGCCTTTTGCATTGATTCTACCATCATGGTTCCATACTGGGTACCCATTTCCCTGCTGGAACCGGAGAGAACAGGGACTAAAAACCCTTTGCATTCATACAACTTTCCATTACCTTCTTCAGCTATTAAATTTAGCTCTTCTTCGGGTTTAGCAGTCTTTATCATTATTTATCACCATCCCATCTGCAATTCCATTTAACTGCTTTTTTATTGGACATTTTTTCATCTCTTTTCATTTCATTTTGTTTAAATATTCAAAATATCTTTTAAGGAGTATAAAATATTATATATGTGAATCCTGTCATTTTAACTAGTTTAAATAACTAAATTTGGATATATTATCCCTTATTTAAGTTATTATCTTTTTTATTTAAAATATTACTTATTACATTTTTTAAAATATTTATAATTATGGAATTTATTAGTTAGTGTTCCTTCACAGGCCCACAATCAAAAAATTTGACATTATTTTTCTGTGGATCATGCTATAAGTTAATGAAATACAGATGGGCAGGCTTAAGTTTGCACCAATTATATGGTGGTTTAATTCAGCCCCTATTGATTTAATTACATTGAATTACTCTGATAAATCACTTAAAATCTATGATTTTCAGGGACAAGATTGGAAATTGCTGATTGAAAAACAATAGAATTTTATAAAAAATTCTTGGATAAAAAATTGATGAATGGGAAGGGCCATTTGATTAATGGCTTGTAACAACTGGGGGAGAAGATGAACCTGTATAAAATGGTGTAAAATATCAAAGGGGTAATGTGGTTAAAAATACGATCGTTTTTTTAATTTTCTGGAGGAACAGCTAAAAAAATTGAAAATGCTGGCTGAAGATGATGGTTGAAAAACAGACAGTTCCCAATGCAGGTGCCATGGCTGCATTTGAAGATACAGGGGGGTAAAGTGTCAGTGATACTGGAACCTGTAGCCGTAGGATAAAATGTTTAACTTCCCAGCTTTTTTACTGTTTTTCAAGCTTTGCAGACTAAAAATAAAAAAATTAGCAGTTTGTAGAGTTCATACGCTATTTTTTTCCTGTACTTGCCGGTGCTTTTTCACCTAATTTCCAGACAATGGATCTTAAAATGACTATAATAAATACTGCTAAGCGTTATACCGAAGATTTTATAGAAAATTTATTTTTAACTTTTCCTGTTAAATCTAAACTTTCTTCGATAAAGTAATCACTTTTTGGATCTATACCATAGGTTTCGGGTCTTGTACCTGAAATCACACTGATTTTAGGTTCGATACTTAATTTGGATAAAACTCTGTCTATAATTTTATAATTTTCGCTCATGCCCAGAATGTTGTGTAAATACTATCACTTCACTCGTGTGTCTGGTTAAGTAAATTGCATTTTTTTTAAGATAAATTCCATATAATCAATTAAAACCACAATTTAACATAATAGTATAACTCATACACAGGATCATTGACATGTAAAAATCGCAGATTTTTACGGTCACAAAAACCGAAGTTTTTGTGAACATGAGCGATAATTTTATTTTATCATTGATGTCTTTTACTTCACTAGTTCCAACTGGGGCTAAAAGGAATTTATGGCCATTTAACATCTTAATTTTAATTTTGAATAAATTTCAATTTGTGGATTGATCTTAAAAATTAATGAGTTTAAAAGGGGATGAAAGGAGATGAAAAAAACAATGTTTACTACATCTCCTTAAGTGGAGCGATTAATTCCACTTAACTTATAATGTAAACGTTTTAGTATATAAATATTTCCTTTTAACTTATAAGTTATATTCTTAACGCAGTGTTTGGTGAAATGATAATATGTGTTTTAAGCTTTACTTTAAAATGTAAAACTGTATCGTTCATGTTGGAGTATTGTGCAAATGTT
The DNA here is from genome assembly GCF_002287175.1 of Methanobacterium bryantii. NCBI lineage: Archaea > Methanobacteriati > Methanobacteriota > Methanobacteria > Methanobacteriales > Methanobacteriaceae > Methanobacterium > Methanobacterium bryantii. Next base: position 9,739 of record NZ_LMVM01000002.1, read on the forward strand.
AGCATTTAAATTATTATGTAACCTTTGATTAAATGGAATTTTTTAAAAACAAGTTCAACTTAAATTAACCAGTAAACATGTTAATGAAGAAAAACTATGTACATGGTAATATGCCTGAACGAACTGTATTTATAATATAATTAATAATTAGTGCAGTTTAGAGGCTAAATTTTGATTTAGATTTTTTAAAAAAATTCAATATGCATAGCTTCATGATTATTTTCATTTAGACATGTAAATTTGTGTCATCTGGCCTTTTGACATATTTGCATTACTATTAAACATAACTTAATAACTGTATAACTTATAAAGTGAACAACTGATTAAGTTAATCTGGTTATCATATTATTTATCTGATGCTGTATCAATTTTTAATTAATTTGAAGATTCAGCTTATGATTTAAGCCATAAATTCAAAAATCTGAAACTATATCCATCTGAAAAAGTATTTGTAGGTCAAATTACATATTAAACATGTGCAAAATATGATTAACTCTATTTTTTAAAATTGATTGCCACAAAAACAATTTTTGTTTAATCATAGAAAATATGGTTTAAAAGGAGTTTTAATTGATGTTTATGGAGTTAGTGGTATTTTTAGAAGAGTTTATAGTCACTTATGGTTCATGGGGTATCTTTTTTGGAAGTGTCCTTGAGGAGATCATTGCTCCCATACCATCAACAGCTGTTATAATGGGTTCGAGCTTTTTTATAATGGAAAATATCCCTATTTCGTTTCATGCATTCCAGATCCTTTTAATTAATATAGCTGTACCTGCGGCGGCAGGGGTTACCCTTGGATCTTTACTTATTTATGGGATTGTTTATTATGCAGGTAAGCCTTTTATCGACCGCTGGGGGAAATATCTTGGGCTGTCATGGAATGAAATAGAAAAAACAGAAGAGAATTATTCCAAAAATAATTTAATGGCATTATCTATTTTTACTGCGAGGGCTCTTCCTATAGTACCAAGTGTTGTTGTCAGCGCATTTTGCGGCTTTATCAAATATGATATTAAAAGGTATATTACAATTACTTTCCTTGGAACTTTAGTAAAAGCATTTATTTTTGGAGTTATGGCATGGCAATTTGGAAGTTTATACAGGACTATAGAAACAGAAATTGGCATATTTGAAGAAATAGTAGTTATTGGATTTGTGATAGTGGTGATATGTTTCATCATTTATAAAAAATATAAAAAGTAAAAATTAATTTAATTGATAATTTTGACGTGTAAGCATGAACGAATTTCTGTTAATCCTATTATTTTCGTTACTACCTGCTTTAGGGACTTTTGCAGGGGGTATATCGGCTGAATTTTTAAAAATAGACAGAAAAAATTTAAGTTTAGCTTTGCACGTAGCGGCAGGGATTATACTTGCTGTAATTAGTATAGAATTAATGCCTGAAATTTTAAAATCGAACACGCCATGGATAACTATTTTAGCATTTATTGTGGGTGGCATTTTTTTTATTACTATTGATCAACTGATTAACTTCGTACAGGGCAGATTAGGTAATGTAAATCACTCAACAACTGCTTGGGCAATCTTTTTTGGCGTTGCAATAGATTCATTTACTGATGGTCTTTTAATCGGTGCAGGGTCTTTAATAGATTTACAAATTGGTTTTTTAGTTGCATTAGGTGTAGTTTCTGCAGATATACCTGAAAGTTTTGCAACCATTGCATCCTTTAAAGAGAGGGGTATTAAAAAGAATTTAAGGATAGTTCTAAACCTTCTTGCAAGTTTACCTGTTTTGTTAGGTGCATCTGCAGGGTATTTCCTTGTTAAAGGGCAGCCTCCGATTGTAGAATATATCATACTGGCTTTTGCTGCAGGTATTTTATTAACAATAACTGCTGAAGAAATTATACCTGAATCTCACAGAAATGGGGAAGCAAGGCTTGCAGCATTAGCTTTTATTGGAGGTTTTGCTTTTTTTGCATTTATTTCAAGCTATTTGAGAATTTAAAAAAATATTTTGCTCTTAATCAGCCTACTTTATTTTTAGAGCACATCTGGGCCATGCTGCCTAAAACGGCACTGCTAAAAGGTATTAGATAATTAGTAGCTACATAACTTATGAAGTGAGTAACTGAATAAGTTACTAATTCCTTTAATCTTGCTGTATGTAAATATTCCTTTAAAAACTAATTTTTGTAAATAAAATTTACTGAGTAAAAATAAAAAATACAGCTATTTATTCTTTTAATGTCCAGTAGCACCTTTTAGGGGAATAAATAGTTTCATCTTTTTTAAGTTCTTTCATTATTTTGGCAACTTCTTTTTTGTCTACACCAGAAATCGGGCTGACTTTGGTGGCTCCAGCGAAAATTAAAAATTTTCGATGTACCAAACACGAAGCCCTCGAAACTTTGTTTTTTGGGCGTCAAAATTCATAGAATTTTGACAGTGTTTGAGTGCTGCAAAATTCATAGATTTTTGCAAGCTTTGATTATTTTTTCTTTATTTTCCATGATATCACATTAGTTAAATTATTCTTTTAACCATATATTTGTTATATAGTTTAAAAGGTATAATAAAATAGTACTTAATTGAATATAGTGTCGAACAGGTGCATATTTTAAAGTTAGATATCCCATGGAATTGTAGAATATACATTTTAGAGAAGTTAACACTTTGAACTAAAAATACATAACTAAAATTAATTGTTGAGTATATTTTAGGAGAAATTAATGTCCTGGACTGAAAAAGTAGAATTTTCTATAAATCATCATATATTGGTAAATCAATTAATTTGTATTTAACATTGGCTTAGGGACACTCAGTATAGGAGTGTAAGCGAGTGTCCCTAAGTGGTAGGTGTTTGTTTTTTTAGTGGTCTAACACCTTTGAGGGCGTATAGATACAAATTGGTAAAATACGCAATATCCATTATTAATTTTAAATTATTTAAAGTAAATGGTCCATTATGTGATTTTAATCACATTAACAACAAAATAAAAACATTTAACATTATATTCCACTACAGATAACCATGAATCAAATTTAATTTACATATTATACATTATTAGTGGTGTGAATTTATAAATAGAATGTTTATTATGTATATTTCATAAAATTTATGCTGCATATTCTTAGTTAAAAATTTAAATTTAAATTTAATTGTGAAAAGATATTTATTTATATTAAATCAAATTAAATAATAATTTAGATGGGGGAGGCTTATTATGGGTAAGGAAAAAGCTATTAAAATTTTACGAAAACATTTTAAGGCATTGTATGATTATGCGGGGATGGAATGGACTTCTGATGATGATGAAGATTTAGAACAATTAGTTGATGAACTTGGAGAAATTATCGAAGAGAAATCAGGTTTTCCGGAATCTAAAAATATTCTGTAGATACTATTTTGAAGTAAAAATTTCAATAAACTTTAACTATTAAACATGTAACATATTTAGAATGGGTAAATGTCCAAAGATATGGACTTTTTTTAGATATCTTAAACAGTATTAAAAAATATTTATGTAATAATTTATTTAATAATAGTATGAATATTAAAGGGGATACCCTGATAAAAATTGTTAAATTAGGAAGGCCGATGTTCCTATTTGATGGATTTTTGCTTTTTATTATGGGTGCCCTGTTAGCGGTTATTTTCAATGCTGAATTTAGTTTAACTAAATTTATAATGGGTTATTCAATTTTGCTTTTATGCCATCTTGCTGTTCACTACAGTAATGATTATTATGACTTTAAAACAGACAGCCTTTCAGGGCCCAGCACTGTTTCTGCAGGTAGCGGCGTACTACTTGAAAACCCTGAATTAAAGCAATTTTCAAAGGGATTTGCTGTTGTGCTTAACTTGCTGTCAGTCGTTCTTGCAGCTGTTTTCACTGTTATTTTTTCATACCCTGCTGAATTTTTCTTACTGGCAGTATTTGGTAATTTTTTAGCATGGTTTTACACCGCACCTCCTTTAAAATTAGCTTACAACAGGCTTGGCGAAGTTTCAAATGCACTTTATGGGATTTTACTGCCTTCTGCCGGATTTTTTACTTTAATGGGAACTTTAACTATTCCCATGCTGATTTTTACTATACCTCTTGCTTTTTCAAGACTTTTTTTAACTAACAGTGCCAATATTCCAGATATGGAAGGAGATAAATTAGGTGGTAAAATAACTTTAGTTGTAGCAAATGGCCGTAGATTTGGTTTTAAGTTTATTGGAGTTTCTGCGTTTATGATGACACTATCTTTTGCTTTAATATCAGTTACAAGTCTTTATCCACAGGTCCTAAATTTTAAGGTGATTACTTTTATTTCATTAATTCCGTTAAGTTTGGGGATATTGGAGCTGCTGAAGATGCCTTTAGATAGAGAATCAGCTACTAAATATGCTACATTCAATATTAAATCAATATTTTTAATTGGAATTTTAATTAACAGCTATTTTGTATTTCTAATTTTATCGTGAAAGTTTTTGATGTTATGTTTAAAAATATAATGGAGGAAAGTTAGTATGAGCTGGTTAATAGATATAATATGGAAATTTGTGAGCTTTTGGCTTCTTTCAAAGTTTGGAATATTTGGACGTATTGTAATTGGAATGGCTATATTGAATAGGTTGGTTAAAAGCACATTTATGTTATTTAGATTCATGAGCTGGTTTATGAGATAAATAAGTTCATGCTTTAAATTGTATCCATTGATAATTATCATTTTAAACTTGGGCGTTATTTAGATATAAATACATTTACTTACTTTTTTTTATATTATTGGGTTATAAATGCTTTTTTTCACTGTAATTAAAATTCATTCTGATTTTTTAGGGATGTAGGACATTTTTTTAAGGTATTTTGATTTTGACTATAACTCTTGCATAGTGCAAGTATATATGTGATGAATATCATACCCCCTAACACTTGCTCCATGCAATTATTGATGGACGCAAGAGTACTGAACTTATAATTTTCAACAAGAAAATTTTCAATTTTTTTGGAGGCTATCAAAAATCATAAATGATTTTTGGAACCCCAAAATGGAAAATTTTGGAGGTAAAAAATGACAGATGAAACTAAAAATGCAGATAGCAGGATTAAATTGATAACCGGAGATCCTAAACGAGCCATAAGAAATTTATCTTTTCCCATGATGTTAATTATGATCCTTATAGTTAGTTATCAAATAGTTGACAGTATATGGGTAGCAGGACTCGGTGCTGATGCACTGGCTGCTTTAGGATTTATTTCGCCAATATTTATGGTAATTGTAGGGCTTGCACAGGGCTTAGGGGCAGGTGCTACTTCCCTTATAGCTCGGTGTATAGGGGCAAAAGATAAAGATAATGCAGATAATGCAGCTATGCATGCAATTTTAATAACTGCCGTACTTTCTGTGGTGCTCCCTGTTGTTTTGATTCTTCTTTTAAAGGATATACTACTTGCAATCGGTGCGGCAAGTGTGTTAACCCTTGCAACACAATATGGGCAAATTATATTTGCCGGGTCTTTTGCATTGCTGTTTAATTCAGTTGGGTCCAGTATTCTACGTGCAGAAGGGGACATGAAGAGGGCCACCTATGCAATTGCAATAAGCAGTATATTGAACATGGTTATAGCTCCCATATTTATTTACACACTCAACATGGGAATTAGCGGGGCAGCAGTAGCTACTGTATTATCCTCATCTGTAGCAGCAGTTGCCATATTTTACTGGATACTTATAAAAAGGGATACATACTTGGCATTTAAATTTAAGGATTTCCACTTTGATCCAAGGATCATTAAAGATATACTTGGAGTAACATTACCTGCAAGTGTAGAGCAGTTTATAATGTCTGTGCTGACAGTGGGCATTAATACAATGTTAGTTATTGCCGCTGGAACAACTGCTGTGGCTGTTTATACTGCTGGATGGAGAATCGTGTCAATGGGAATAATTCCTGCTCTTGGAATAGAAACGGCCGTACTAACCGTTGCGGGAGTCGCCTATGGTGCAAAGAACTATAAAAATTTAGAGATAAGCTGTCATTATGCCATAAAATTAGGGGGGATTATATCTCTGGTTTTAGCTGTAACAACCTACATTTTCGCCCCAAATATTGCCTGGTTATTTGCTTATTCTGCAAACAGTGGAGATATGATACCGATGATCGCAGAATTCCTTAGAATTTTCTGTGTATTCTTTATGGCAATTCCATTTGGGCTTGCATCTACTGCTGTTTTCCAGGCAGCGGGTAAAGGAACTACCTCACTGCTTTTAGTTGTTATAAGAGACTTGGTCTTATCATTAATTGCTGCCTATATCCTGGGAATTGTGCTCCATTTAGGAGCTACAGGAATTTACTGGGGAATAGTGATTGGTGTTATTTTAGGGTCTGCTATCAGTTATCTATACTTCAGGCTGTTTTTAAGGAGTTTAAAAAGGGAAGAGATGGGAGATGTGAATATAAGAAAATTTAAAGGAGAAAGGATAAACTAATCTGCTTTTTTCTCCTTTTTTTTAAATACAAAAAACATTAAAATTAAAAATAAGGTTACTTAAATATAAAAATCGGGAGAAAAATGAAAGAAAGAGGACGTTTATCAAAGGAAGAAATTTTGGACATGCCCTTAGGGTCTTTAATAACCACTATCAGCAGATCTCACATGGCTTTTTTATTTAGTGAAATAGAAAAGTTAGGGATTGGGGGGCAGTTTCAATTTTTAATGGGTTTAGCCCGTGAAGACGGCATAATTCAGGAAGAACTGGCAAGTAGATTTCACTTGAACGAAAGTACAATAGCAAGGGCATTGAGAAAATTGGAAGATGCAGGTATGGTCCAACGTAAAGTTGATGAAAACAACCGCAGAAGAAAGATAATTACAGTTACAGAAAAAGGAAGGGCTGCGGTAGATGCTATTTCAGAAATAGATAAGAAATGGGAAGAAAGAGTTCAGTCTTTATCACTTGATGAAAAAAACAAATTAAAAGAGATGTTACAGGTTTTGGCTGTTGAATCTATGGAATTGATGTATGAATTCAGGAAAGGAAAGCGTTAACATTTTATATTTCTATTTATGGATTATTTTTGTATTTTAATATTTATATGAGGTTATTCAGTTAATAACTGTATAACTTATTCAGTGAATAACTTACTCATACTATTCTATTGTACGGTGTTTTAGATGTTAAGTAAAACAATTTAAAAAGTGTATATACACGGGCATCAAAGATGAGCATTTTTTTATAGAATCCCTTAGATGGATCCAGAATTTAGTCTTAGAATAGTAGCCCCTAGCGGGAAATTAGGCCTTTTGAGAATTAGAAGTGATTAGTTCCTTGGGAAAGCTTTGCAGTATTGCAACCCTGGATAAAAAGGACGGTAGTTCTATTGGATGTACCACAAGTGAATCCATTAAAAGGTACCTATCAAATGAATTCAATAAAAGAGACCAATAAATGAATTCTATTAATGGCTTCTTTTTTTATGAAATTATGAGAGATGATGGTGATTAGTGGAGAAATAAAGTTGAATAATCTTTGAATGGTTACATTTGTTTTAAAGATAATGCTTTTTCTATGAAATTACTTTTTGTAATAGCTACAGCCATAAAGCAGGTCATACATGTTACTATAATAAGCACAATGTGGGGAGTAGAGCCTTTACCGATCATTATCAAAAATCTGCCAATTATGATTATAGCTAGTATAGTAATAGCATAACAGGCCCACCCTTGCCAACATATAGGTTTAGGGAACTGTAAAAACGCTTCAAATTTAAACCAATGTTTTTTAGGATATGTTTCCATAATAATCACATTCTCATAATATTATTTATAATTAATGAATTCTATTGATGGCTTCTTTTTTACGAAATCATATCAAATGAGGTTCTTTTAACGATTCCAATAATGAAATCTTTAATGAAACCATAAACGGGGGCTAGAAAGTAAGATTAATATCTAATCCGCCCTAGTCGTTAAATTCTTGAGATATTACGTCCGGTCGCAGGCTCCCAAGCTTTGAAAAAAAAATAAAAAATTTTTTAAAAACTTCGTAATATCTCGTTTAACAAAATAGCCCACTACCTCCCAGTAAAAAACTGAGTCTAAGGGCTGCAATTACCGCTTCGCGGGTTTATATTAGTATTACTAATTAAACAGTTAATTTAAATATTATAATCTCATAAAATTAGGTAAAACTAAATCAGTCATTAAATAAAAAAATAGGATGATTAAAAAATGGAAGCAGTTATTAAATCAATTATTTATTTTATAGTTGCAGGATTTTGTGAAATCGGGGAGGCTATTTAATATGGCTCTGGTTACGTGAAGGAGGAGCTATATGGCTTGCAGTTTTAGGAGGAATAATTTTGGTTTTATATGGAGTAGTAGCAACGCTTCAACCTGCAAATTTTGGAAGAGTTTACGCTGCATACGGGGGAATTTTTATAGCAATGGCCATAATCTGGGGATGGCAAGTAGATAAAGTAACCCCTGACCGATTTGACATTATAGGTGGGTTAATATGTCTTGTAGGAATGGCGATGATAATGTACTGGCCAAGAAATTAGAGTTTAAAAAAGAAATATTAATAGGTTTCGTAGCTGTAGCCTAGCAGAACTAAATAAATTTCTAGAAATGATTGGATAAATATTTTTTTTAAAGTGGTGGGGTCCGTTTCAGTACAGTAAATTGGATGGATTGTCTGAAAAATGGTAGTACTATGGCCCCTTGCAGAATTTTAGGATTATTTTCAGGTGCAAACAAGTATCTGGAATGAGTTCAAGTAAAATTATTTTGAAATTAAACAGCAGGTGCCGAACAAGTACTGCGGAAAAGTTCAGTGTATTTAATTTTAAATTGTTCCCTACGGGTTTAGAGTGTAAATTTCGGATACACTCAAATCAATAAAAAACTATTAAATCTATAATGGGTTGAAATAGAATAAATAGAAAGTTAATTTAGATAGATATGCTTATTTGATAAATTTATATTGAAATTGGGTTTTACCTATCTGCATAACTTAATAACTGTATAACTTATAAACTTAATAAGTAAATAACTCATTGATTTTATGGAAATAGTTTATTTAGCAGTTCTTTTTATTAAAATGGGGCATAAAATTCCATATTATTTGTGGTGTATGGCTTTAGTTAAAAGTAAAAAGTGAATAAGTGAATAACTTATTCATTTCTTAATTGTTTTACTTCTGTCCAGATTTCAGGATACTCTTTTTCCAGGTATTCCTGCAGAACCCTGGAAATTTCTTTACTGATACTGAACTTGGGTTTGGTTTCTTTAAGATAATTCAGGACAATTTTAGATTCAGGGTCCCAGAATGAGATTCGTGGTTGATTTTTAATTTTATCGTGAAGTTCCTCGAGTAATATTGCATTAATTTTTTCAGATGCAAATTCTGATTTTTGAGATTTTTTCTTTTCCCTGCGCTCTAACATGGATCCCATGTCTGAACCTAGTCCTCCTTTATTCATTGTTCTCCCTCGCTAAAAATTCATCTGCCAGTTCAATGTAGGCTTTGCTACCTGCACAATCTGGATCATAGACGATCACTGGCTTGTTGTACCCTGGAGCTTCAGATACCTTAATGTTATCTGGAATGGTGGTTTTAAATAGTTCGTTTTTAAAATATTTCTGCACTTCTGCTTTAACCTCTTTACCTAACTTTGTATTGGCTCTAAATTTAGTTATAAGAACTCCTTTGATTTCTGTAGGGCTGTTAAGGTCTTCTGCTATAATATCAATAACTTCAAGCAGGTCTACCATTCCCTCCAGTGCAAATGGGTCTGCCTGGATTGGTATAATTACGCTGTCTGCTGCCGTAAGCACATTTGTGGCTATAATGTTTAATGTGGGGGGTGCGTCTATGAAGATGTAGTCATAGTCCTCCTTGATATTTTTCAGCTTACTTTTTAATACTGAAATGGGGGAAGTTTGAGCATTGAGATACCCTTCAATACCTGAGAGTTTTATGTTTGATGGAATTAATTCCAGCCCATCATATTCAGTAATCCGTACTGCATCTTTAGCATCGATCTTCTCGTGAAGTACGTCTCGCATGGTATTTTTCATTTCTCTTTTCATCAACCCCAGATAGGTTGTTGCATTACCTTGGGGGTCAAAGTCTACTAGTGCTATTTTTTTACCCTTTTTTGCCAGTGCTGTAGCTAAATTTACGGCAGTGGTTGTTTTTCCACTTCCTCCTTTCTGATTAAGGACTGCTATAATTTCTGCCATGTATTTTCTCCTTTTTATTAATAATGTGTTATTAAGGTATAACTGATTAAGTTGCTAACTTATGTGGTTGTTAAGGTATAACCTGGTTAAGTTATTAAGTTATACCTTACTAAGTTACTCATAGTTTGAGTATTTAAATATAAAAAGATTTCTACAAGTTACAGATGTAATATTAATCAAAAATATAATTCTGTACAAAAATAGGCACTAAAGGCCCATTTATATACAAATTAATATTTAATAATGTATTTGGTTGTATTAAAGATTTTATTTGGTATTTTCATATGTTTAATACGTTTATTATACAATTTTTTGGATTAAAAAGATATTTTTTAGCTTTTATTTTGATATAAAATACTATTTATTATTGTGAAAAGATTATATTGGGCTAGTATGATATATAGGATATCTAGTGAGAATTGTGTACTGAAAGATATAATCACCAAATATTTGGAGAGGATTTCATGGATCTATTTGTTAAAGAGACAGGCAGAGAAAATGAAGAGTCAATAGTTTTTATAACTGGTGGCGGGCTATCGGGCTGGATGTGGGATAAACAACTGGAAGAATTTGCAGATTATCATTGTTTAGTCCCTGATCTTCCTGAACATGGAAAAAGTAAGCATATAACTCCTTTTACAATTGAAACAGCTGCAGAACAAATTATAGAACTTATTAAAGAGCGGGCCCATAATAAAAAAGCACATATAGTTGGAATATCTCTTGGCGGCCAGTTAGTGATACAGATTTTAGGTACGGCGCCGGAAGTTGTAGATCATGCAATGGCAAGTGGAACAGTAGTACGGCCTTATTATGGAAGGTTTGCTTTAACAATGATGCCTTTGAGCATCATATTTCGGCCTTTTTTGAAATCTGATTTTATATTAAAGAAATTTCTGGAAAATGGAAAAATACCCCTTGAATATTCGGAAAATTATAGAAAAGACATAATGGAGTTTAACACTTACGGCCTTACTAAACGTATGTTAAATGAAAATGCAGCATTTAGAATTCCTAAAGGATTATGTAAAGTAGAAAACTCGGTTTTAATAACTATGGGTGAAACAGAATGGGAAATAGTGCATGAATCCGCTGAAGACTTAAATAAATGTCTTGCCCATTCTCAAATCTTCAAAGCTCCAGGTTTATATCATTTATGGAATTTACAATCACCAGAACTTTTTAATAAAACAGTAAGGGCATGGATAAATGATAAAGACTTACTTTAATTGATTACAATAGATGAATTCATGCTTTATTTATTTGCTATTAACAATGAAGAGTCAGTTCCATTATCTTTAATTTAAAATGAGGTTAATTTTCATATTCAAACTTTAATTTTATTTTTGATTTAAATTTTAGAATCAACCCCCTGAATATTTAGACCATATACAGTACCTTGAAATAATAATAAATACAATATAATTAATACGATTAAAGAGGTAAAAATTATGACACATCAAAAGCTTTATGAAATGTTGGAACATGACCATGAAGAAGTTAAAGAAATGTTTAAAGAAGCAATAGAAAATGAAGATCCTTCTAAGTATAAAGAAATTAAAAAAGAATTAGAAGTGCACATGAAAGGGGAAGAAGATTTTTATTATCCCAAAGCAAAAAAAGCTGATGAAGACTTAGTTGAGCACGGTATTGAAGAGCATGAAGAAGCTAAAGGATTAATAAAAGAATTAGATCGGCTTGGAAAGAATGATGGGCAATTCATGCCTAAACTAAAAGAATTAAAGGATTCTGTAGAACATCATGTTGATGAGGAAGAGCATAAATTGTTCCCTAAGTCTAAAGACACTCTAAGTGATAATGAAGAGAAAAAAATTGCTGAAAAGATTGAAGAAGAAAAATCAAAAATGATGTAATTTTTTTGATGATCTTGTAAAATAGAGTCTAGAATGTATTTATAAAACAACTTAATTATTTTTTTTCTAAATTTTGCTTGCATATTACTTCAATAGGACATGTGTGAACGCTGACCATTTTAATAGATTCAACATTGTTAATTATGTTTTGTTCAACCTCATGTGCTATTTTATGAGATTTTTCAAGTTTTAAATCTTTATTTAATTCAATATGCAGTTCCGCAGATGCATAAGGCCCCATATTATTCACTTTTACATCATGGACACCTTTAACACACTCTGATAATAATGCTGCGCTTTTAATATCTTCAATAAGCTCTTTTGAGGGTATTTTACCCATTAACGTGTTAAAATTGTCCAGTGCTAGATGAAAAGCTGTATTAAGTATTATTATAGCTATAAATACTGATACAATAGTATCTATGATAGGTATTCCAAATTGAGATATTACAACTCCAATTAGAACAGTTATGCATGAGAATATATCCACTCTTTGATGTTTCCCATCAGCTACAAGCGCAGGGCTATTAATTCTTTCTCCAGATCTTGTAAGATAGGTACTCATTGTATAGTTTATCCCTATTCCAATTGCAGCCATTAGGGCAGCTATCAAACCTGGAGGTGCAACTATTTCTCCAAGAATAATTTTGGCATAAGCCCCATATATTATCTCATAAGCCACGATTAATAAAAACACAACAATAATAAGCCCTACAATAGGCTCTGCTCTACCATGACCATAATGATGTTCTTCATCCGCTGGTTTCATACCTATTTTAAAACCTATAAATGCTATAACTGAAGTTAAAACATCAGATAATGTGTGAAAGCCTTCAGCTACAAGTGCGGTACTTCCAGAAAAAATCCCAACGATTATATTAAATAGTGTAAGGACTATATTTCCAGATATAGCTACATAAGATGCTTGTTTACCTATTTTTTCTCTCTCTGATGCATTCTGCAATTTGCACCCTCCAAATGTGATCTTATTTTTATTTTAATTGTTTATGATATTTTGGATTTAATGAAAATCTTTAAATGCACCAGTTATGTTACTAATTCAAATGGTATAAACTAATTAAACATAGATATGTTTTTTAGGGAATTTACTAACATTATTAACATTAATCAGTGATTATACAGTAAATAACTGCATGAAATCTTTAATTTTTAAATTAAATACTTAATTAATACCAAACTGTTTTAGATTGCCCAGATGTAAGTAATAATAAAAATATAAGATATAACAACACATTTGTATACGTGTTTCAAAATAATATTTTGGGTAAAATCATGATTTATATAAATAGTGAGACTGTAAAATGTAAAAACTGTGGAAATAATTATGCTATTCCTAAAGCAAGCAGAATAAGGGTATTAAACAGCGAAAATTTGGAATTAGAAGATAAAACTAAATGCCCATTTTGTGGTGATTCTAATTTTGAAGCTGTTTAAATGTGTATTTCTTTGGAAGTAGCTTTGGAATGTAATGGATTTTAAAATGTTTTACTGTATTTAAACCAGCTTAAGCATATTGTTGTAACTATTTGTATTTACGTGGAATATAGATTTAAACATAATTTTTAAAACCCTTGAAAAATAATTCATATCGTTAAAATTTAACGAATAATTTAAAATGTCAATATTAAAACAAAAGAAACATTGAATTTAATCTTCGAATGTAACGCCAATTTCTGGCCCTTTGAATGTATTTAAAACTTTTATTTTAGCATTATTTAAATCCTTATGACTTATTTTTGCATCTAGTTCTATGCTTTTGATTATATCATTAAGATCTTCTTCGATAGTTAAAGAGTATTGTGTTTTATATTTATTTAAAATATTAATTAACTTCTGATATTCAGTTTCTGGAAGCGGCATGTAATATAACCTCTGTTAATTTAATTAGATAATCCAATTTCAAATGATATTTTCATAAAAATACGAAACTAAGTAATAAAATATTGTCTTTATGTAATATATTATTGGAAATCAACTTTTAGGGCTATTTATGTTGAATTGCAAATGAGGGGGGATATGTCCTATGTGGTTATTAATAAGAGCTAATATTAGAGATTCATTATTTATAAAATAAGCGGCCGATGATTTAAAATTATAATTGAATTATTAAAACTGCGGGGGAGCATGTTTGGATTATTTAATTTATTTATCCATTAAAAAGGTCTTAATATGAAATTAGAAAAATTAAAAAATATAAAATGTTAGCCCTAATGGCTATTTATTAAAAAGAAATGGAATGGGTTGTATTTTAGCTTAAAATAAACCACTTTCCTTTAATTTTTCTTCTGTCCACTGAGCACGTTTGTCTACCTTCTCTTTAATCAAAAGTGTTAGAACAAAGGCTAAAATTGGGAATACTGTCAGATACAGGATATTATACCAGTATGTGCTCCATATAACTCCTGCAACTACTTCTCTTAGGGCTCCAACTCCGTATGTAAGGGGTAAATATGGATGTATCGCCTGGAAAAATGGAGGCAGTATCTCCAGTGGGAAAATTCCCGCGGTTGCTGTAATTTGCAGTACAAGTATTATGATGGCCAGTGCTTTTCCAGCGTTTCCAAAAGCAGACGTCATTGAATAAACTATTATCATGGCGCATATACCAATATACAGTGTGGTCAAAACAAACAGCAGCGCTGATGAAATCTGCACATGCAGGTATAATGACCCTATTGCAACTAATAATGCCTGTAGTATGGCTATTATTAAGAAGATTCCCATTCTTCCAAGATAAACGCTGGCAGCATTATATATTCGGCCTGTTTTTACCCTCATGCTTATCATTGCCACGGCTATGATACATCCTATCCACAGTGATATTGGTATATAAAATGGAGCTAGAGCAGATCCGTAGTTATCCACTGGATACATGCTTTCTTTATCTAATTCTACTGGGCTTTCGAAGTAATTTTTAACATCACCCTGGTTGGTATCTGAGAATGCTATTAATTTGTCTATATCTGCTACATTTATTGAGTTTAGTTTGGCTGCAGCTATGGGTATGGCACTTTTAACTGTAGGCCATTTTGAGTTGACTAAACTTAACTTGGCCGCTGCGCTGTTAATTTTTTGATTTATGCTTGCTTTGTTAGCTACTAATGTATTCACTCCATCGTCCATTTCGTCGATTAAAGTTTTTAATTGCGTTAATTCTCCTTTTGGATTTTTACCTTCTTTTATAGCAGTTTCTACTTTTTGTAATACAGCTAATGCCTGATTTCCATAGCCAATATCAGTTTCAATTTGTGTGATGATTGGTTTTAACTGAGCGTCCCCTGTTGCATTGTATAAACTGGTTAAAATAGCATCAACGTATTTAAGGCCAGTTATAGTTGTGTTTAACTGCGTTTCCATGTTTTGAACTTTACTTAAAGCTGCTTGAGGATTGGATTCAATTTGATTATATAATGAATCATAATTTTCCCTTATAGCATTGGAATAGTTCTGTATCTCTGGTAGTGCTGCGCTAACTTTGGGCCATATTTCCTGTATAGTACTCATGTCTGAATTTGCTTCTGATATATCTGAGTTTATAGCACTTATTTTTCCGTTCAGTTCATTTACAAATGATCTTAGTTTAAGGAATTCTGCTTTGTTTTCCTTAGCTATGTCCCCTACATCACTGAGCTTACCAAAAATAATCCCGTCCACAGTTTTAACTATCTCATTGTTAATTTTAGTTTGTACTTCATCAGCCCCTGCATTTGTAAGCCTTGGAGCGACTGGATTTAATTTATCATTAACTATGTATTGTATTTTAGCCTGTTGGGGGGTTGTTGTTTCAATGGAAAGTAAATCTTCACTGAAATTACTTGGAATTATTAATGCGGCATAATATGTTCCATTTTTAACGCCGTTTAGGGCGGTATCTTTATCAACAAACTGCCAGCTAAAATTTTTATTATTTTTTAATTCATCAACTAACGTGTTTCCAACATTATAGTGCGTACCATTGGTGTTATAACCGGAATCAATGTTAACTACTGCGACTTTAATATTCTGAGTTTCGCTGTAGGGATCCCATGTTGCTTGCATATTAAGTAATGCATAAAGTGCAGGTATACAGATAATTACGAGTAATACAAACATGACTACTGGGTTACGTATAATGGCTTTAATATCATTTTTAAAGATTTCTGTTATCCCTTTTATCATTAATCTCCGTCCTTATTTTTAAATAGTTATATTGAATAATTATGTGAATAATCAAGTGTGGTAGTTATGCGCATGACAACTACGTAAAGAAATATATAAAGGACCATTAACTATATAAACTTTTTGATAGTAGTTGTGTTAAAAACTACTCATTGGAGGTATTAAAAAATTTGTAAAGATCGTATATGCTGAAAAAAAATCTTAAAAAGTTGTAAAAGAGTAATTACTGATTTTTATATTGAATTAATTTTTTTGGCTTATTCCAGCGGCACTTCGGGAGTATGCTCCCATACTGCACCGGCTATTATATTCACAAGTCCGATAAGATAAGGGTTTTTTGATGTAACGCCAGACTTGGTCTTTCCAGGATATGGGGGTACAAACATAAATTCATTGTCATCGATGAATATGAATATGGATTTAGCATACTGTTCTGGAGGTAGGGGAAGACTATCTAAATATTTAGAAAGATCCCCGAAGTCTAAAACATCTATTTCATGTCCATCATGCACAGTTAAGTTTTTTAAGTTGTAACGGCTTGCAAGAGAAGTATCCTTTCCAAATATTAATAATTCAATTTTTAAGTCTTTGTTAGTTACAAAAGAAAGAAAATCTATATATTCTGTAGGGAGAAGAACCTTTATTGACTTTTTGGCTTTACTTATTAACTCTTCCATACTGTGCTCAACATTATTTTCGCCAAATAGAGTCCATATGATTTCAGAATCTTCCGCCTCTAAATTACTTTTTTCAAGATGCTCTAATTCTTCTAAAGCGCTTTTTTCTGCATTTTTATGTACTTCTATCAAATGTCTAAGGGCTATTTTGGGAGGGGTGGCCCTGTAAATTGCAGGTTTGGAACTAACCATCATTACCAGGCCTTTGTCCATTAATCCTTTTAAACTTTGGTATACACTTGGTTTGGGCACGTTTAAATATTCATATATTCGTTTAACCTCTGCACGTTCAAATAGTACCAAAGTAGAGTACACTTTGGCCTCGTATTCGGCTAATCCCATGGTTTTCAATGATTCGATTAGGTTGGTTGATATTTCATTCATATTAATAGATCCTAAAGTTAGTAGTTTTTAACTAAACTAATATAGATCAGTCATAAGGATAAAAATTGCGGTTGTAAAAAAATAATATAGATATGTATTTTACAAATTCGAGCTGTTAGTATACTTCAAACTTGATTATAACTAATTTAAAGCTATTTTTCTTTCATTGATTCTATGTACCAGTCTATAATTTCTCGGGATATGCTCATATTTGAAGGCAGCTCTGGAAGAGTATTTACATCGAACCATTTTGCATCTGTTATCTCATAATTATCAACACATATTTTACCGCTTTCATAATCGGATATAAAACCAATCATCAGTGAATGGGGAAATGGCCATGGTTGACTTCCAAAATATCTTATATTTTTAACCTTTAGTCCTACTTCTTCCATAACTTCTCTTTTTACACATTCTTCAAGGGTTTCCCCAGGTTCTACAAATCCTGCAATAATACTGTACCAGTTTTTGGGGAAATTACTGCCACGCGCCAGGAGAATTTTATCATCCTTTAAAACTGCGGTTATTATGGCTGGAGAAATACGGGTGTAACTTATAAATCCGCATTCTGGGCAGATCTTTGCATTTTCACCATTTACCTCTTCTGTCTGAGTGCCGCACCTACCACAGTACTGGTGTGTCTGATCCCAATTTACAATCTGAAAAGCTTTTCCAGCCAGAAGGAATATATCTTCCTCTAAAACGCAGTATAATGAACGCAGCTCTCTAAAATCCATTTTTTTCAGCTCATCTGTATCAGAATTGACTTCTGCAGAGTAACAGGGATGTCCATTTAATGTTCCAAGATACTGAGTTCTAATTGGAAAAATATCAACTTCTTCTATATTTTTTGTGCAGGGAATCTTAATCTCGTTATCTGTTATCAACATTTTATTCTGGTTAAACACGAACCAGTATGGGCAATTATCATTTTCGGGATCGGGAATAACTGTAGGAATGTATCGATTATAAATGCTTTCTCTTGACATAATTAATAGTAATTTAACATTTTGGTAAATAATTATTTGTATATGATGTGCAGTTTGTTTAATTATAATACTGCAAATTATGGCAGACTTTAAAGTCTCAAAATATAGGTAAACAATTTTTTATTATTTCAAAATTTTTACCCCCTATTTTTAAATAGGAGAAAAAATAATATAAATAATCTTCAAATCTCAAATTTACAATTTAAATTTTTCTATTTAATTGCAATAAAAAGAAACATATATGTAGATAAGACATAAGTAACATTGCTTATTTTACCTTATCTCCATTGGAAAATTTTAAATAAAAATGGAGAAATGAAGTTCAAGGCGTAAGACTGTATAATTAAATTATAAAAAGGAGAGAAAAATTAAATGGTAGATGCAGAGTTTTATGAAAAATTAATTGAAATATCAAATTTTATGGAAGAAAAAGGCGACGGAATTAGTTATATTCGTAATGAAGCTGATTATTATACCATTGGAACAAGAAAATACAGTGAAGAAATAGCCAAATATCTTGATGAAAATGTGGAAAAATGGGAAGGTAGTGAAGACTACATAAACGAGAATAAAAAGAAAGGAAAGAGATCTGAAACCGCAAAAAGAATTGGTTATATCTGGAAAATTCCACTGACTGCAGCAAAATAAATGTTAACTTGAATAATTAACTTTTTACGGGCTAGGACCTATTTACGCTCATGACTTGAATATTATTCTGTATATCTTTTTTTATAGTTGTTTAATTTATTAAACGAATCAGTACAGTTTACACATGTCATGAATGAGCGTAACATGTTCAAGTCCAATAATTATTAATTTTGTTGAATATTAATATCAGCTTGTTAAATATCAGTTTTGTTAATTAGAATATCAGATAAGTAGGTTTGCATTGAAATTACTTGGCAACTGGTCTTATAACTAATTAAATAATCTATTAAGTTTAAACTTATAAAATAATGAGAGATTATAATGGTATTTTACCGCTATCTCTCATTGAAGCTAACCTGCTGGTAATTATGGTCTTTGCTATTAAAAGGTCATGATTTTTCCCTTTACACACAACAATTTCCGCTTCAATTTGTTTAAGTAGTTCTTTTAGCCCTTTAGGGTTGCATCTGCTCGCTTTTTTTAATAAATCCTCTGATTCTTTTTTGTTTTCTGTGTTTTTCCTGAATTTCATTTGTGGTCATTCCAATTTTTAATATTAGATACAATTTAACAGTATAAATGGAGATTAATTAACCTAAATGGATGAAAACCTCCATTTTAGTTAACTTTTATTAAAAAAGAAATATGAATCCTGATTTAAATGGTAAAATCTGATTCTAAATAGATATAATCGCAATATAAAGATATAATGAAGATGTTTCTAATCAAATATAAACTTTGCGACTCCAAAAATTAATAAGTTCATGTGTATTTAGAATACATAATCATGTTGTTTTAGCTATGCTCACATATGTAATCATGTATATGAATATACTTTATGTTAAATTATAACTTGTATGTGGAATTATCTTAAAAATATGTGGAATACTTCAGTTCCACATGAAATATATTATCTGCACAACTTGGAACATGAGTGTTTAACTATTAAATAATTATATATTCTAGATTTAATTTTAAAATAGTTAAATGAACTTTTTTTATTAATTTAATTTATATTTTAAAAAAATAGCTTTAAGAGTTAGAATTTTTCATTACTGAAAAATTTAAAAAATTAATTAAGTTTTAAAGAGAAAAAGATTTCTCTTTAAAGAGAAGTTTTTATAATGATTTTTAGATTTTATTTGCTGAGTTGTATTTCAATGGCTGAAACGTTACTGTTTGATCCTTCCATGTTTGATACTTCTTCCGTGCTGATATCTATAGCTCCTACTTCCGCGTCGGTTATAAATCTATTTCTTACAATTTCAGCAACATCAACTGCCCTACTTATGGCTCTTCCTCTGGCCTTTAACATAACTGATGGAACGCCACCATTCATTTGAGTTACTACAGCTAGAACATAGTTCATTACAGGTTTATTTCCAATGTATACAATATTTTCTTCTGACATATTTTTAACCTCTAAAAATATTGGAGATATTTTTGGGGCCGTCGAACACTGTCAAACACAATGTGTTTGACGCATGCAAAAATTACGGTTTTCGAATGCTTTGTGTTCGAGGGCATCGAAAATCTTTGATTTTCGAATGCTTTGATTTTTGTGGCGTCAAATCAAAGATTTGACAGATTTCCAAAGGTTAGAAAATACAATGTATTTTCTAAAATCTCAAGAGATTTTCTTCAACCTCCAAGAAAAAAACTTCTAGTATTACCTTATTTGGATTTAATATTATATACATTTATGCATTTAAGATTTATATTGTGGGGTTAATAACAGGTTAAAAAGTAATCGATGAGGATATACATAATGTTAGGATTAATCTTTAATTCTAAATCTTTTAAATGTTTTTTAGTAGGGAGAATATATCTTGAAATAGTAATTAAATTTATATTTTCACGTTTTTATGTTCTTCTAATTTGTAGATTTACTTGAAAATAGTTAATTAGTCTTTTTATCTTAAAATATAATTATTCAACTTCTAAATCATAAATAAACTTTAAAAATAATCTTTTAAATTATAATGAAAAATAATGGGGGTTATACAAAAAGCAAATTATATAGAAATTAGGCTAATTGAATATTAAAAATTCAATTTCTGCAATGCAGGCCTTAAATCTATATTAATATATTTTTCTAACCCTGCTATCATGTCTTTTGCTTCTTTCATTCTTTGTACAAGTTCCATTATCTCTGCAGGCTCTAGATAGTCCCATAAAGAGCTGTCATTTTTTAATTTAACTATGATATTCCACCAATTTACTACAGTATTTTTCATATCTATCACCTCGAAATTTTGATTAAAATAAACAGAATTATTAATATAATGGGGTACATTTGAAGCGGTGTAATTAGTACAGATAGTTATAAATCAGTAATATACTAACATATTGTATCTAAATCATTAATAAGCTTTTCTATACATTTATAATAGTATTACATTCTCTGGCTATTTGTTATTATTTTAATTAAAGTATTTGACCTTTCAAATTAATTTTATTACATTTCAAAATTCTAACAAAGATTTACAATGTATTTAAAGAAAAATAGTTGGTTTTTTGTTTTATCTTGATAAAGATGGGGTTCAAAAATTATATCTCGTAATGGATTACAGCTAAATACTGATTTTTTAAACCTTAATAACATATTAATGGTTGATTTGAATGAAAACTTTGATGAATTAGTTGATATATAAAGTTGACAAAATAAGAATCATTTAAAGAATTTTATAATAAATAAAGATGATATTGAGCTTAATTTTATACAATAACCAGTATAAACGGATATTAATATGATTTTATGAAATAAAATTAGTTATTTAACTTTGAATTTAGTTACAATTCTTTTTGGATTTTAATTAGTTGAATATGTTTGTCAGTTTTTTTTAAGTCTTCTTTAACTTCATCATCCAGAACTTTTTTGTGTTCAATTAATTTTACGATTTTATTGTGCATTTCTTTATTCTTCTTGTCCATATATTCCAGTTCTTTTTTGTAATTTTTTAATATATATTCAATATTATCTAAGTAATGAATATCTGCTTTCTTTTGTTCTTTAAATGTTTTCAATGTGTTTTCTATTATGTCTAGATAGCCTTCCTCTATGCTTTCTGGTTTTTTAATTGATTTTTCAACTATCTGTTTATCATTCATTTTTTGATCTGACATAATACTATTTTTATAAATAATAATATTAAAAATTTTGTACTTTTGGTTCTTTAATTTCTGAATTTATTTTAAAAGAAAGATAAGTACTTAAAGAGAATATATTTTGTTAATACCTATTTAAATAATGTTTTTGATTTAATTGACTAAATTTTACATTAATCTGCTTTAATTATCTAATTTTAAGGAAGGGTGGCATATTAAATGTACGATAATTATTTTTTGATTTTTAAATTCTATTTTACTATCTGCTCTAATTAAACCTTTAATTTATATAGATGTAACTCTAATCATAGTATAATACAAATAATTGCATATTTTAATAATTTTGGAATTATATTAAATTAAATGAAGGACTTTAAATGTGTATAAAAGTTTTAATCGTTGAAGATGAAGTAATCACAGCTTTAGACATTAAGATATCACTAGAAAAGTTAGGATTTGAAGTACTTTCAATTGAAGATACTGGAAAAGATGTTATCAACAAGATAAAAAAGTTAAAACCAGATCTAATTTTAATGGACATTGTACTTAAAGGAGAACTGGATGGTATAGAAACTACAAAATTAATTAAAAAGCGCTTTGATGTTCCAGTAGTATATTTAACTGCTTATTCTGATAAAAAAACGTTTGAAAGGGCTAAATTAACTGAACCCTATGGTTTTATTGTAAAACCAGCAGGTATTTATGAACTAAAATGTAACATAGAAAATGCTTTTTATAAATACAAATTAGAAAAAAAATTAAAAAAACAGGCTGATTTGCTTAATCTCACGCATGATGCCATAATTGTCCATGATATGGAAGATAAAATTACTTTTTGGAATAAAGGTGCTGAAGAAAGGTATGGCTGGTATGAAGAAGAAGTTTTGGGGGAAGTTACTCATGACTTACTTAAAACTGAATTTCCAGATTCATTAAATGAAACCTGTGAACAGTTTCTTTCTAAAGGTTACTGGGAAGGAGAATTAATTCATACAAAGCGCAGTGGTGAAAAGATTATAGTTTCCAGTAGGTGGGCATTACAGAAGGACGAAAATAATGTCCCAATTGGTTTTATGGAAATTAACAGCGATATTACAGAGCGTAAAAGGGCTGAAGAATCATTAAGGGAAGCACATGATAAACTGGAACTAAAGGTTCAGAAAAGAACTGCTGAATTGAATATTCTTATAGATGAACTGAAACGTTCCAATGACGAACTGAAACAGTTTGCCTATGTCACTTCCCATGACCTTCAGGAGCCGCTTAGAACAATAGCTAGTTTTACACAACTTTTAAAGCGACGGTATAATCATCAGTTAGATGAAGATGCGGATGAATTTATAAATTATATCGTAGATGGTGCAAATCGGATGCAAATAATGATTAAAGCACTATTGGATTATTCGAGGATTAATACAAGAAATAACGAATTTAAACTCTCTGATTTCGAAGAAATTTTAAATCAAACATTAAATAGTTTGAAAATAGCTATTGATGAAAGTAATGCAGTAATTACAATAGATCCACTTCCTACCGTAATGGTAGATGATAAACAAATGATCCAGCTTTTCCAGAACCTTATAAGTAACGCAATTAAATTTCGTAAAAAACAAGGAGAAGTGAAAATTCATATTTCTTGTAAAAAAGTAAGTACTAACTATATATTTTCAGTTGCTGATAATGGAATAGGTATAGAACCGCAGTTTAGAGATCGTATATTTGAAGTATTCCAGAGATTGCATACTCGAGATGAATATTCTGGGACTGGAATTGGACTTGCAGTTTGTAAAAAAATAGTTGAACGTCATGGGGGACAAATATGGGTTGAATCAGAATTTAAGGATGGTTCGACGTTTTATTTTACTATTCCTTCTGATTTTAGGGTTAACTAGATTCAAGTTAAGTAAGATATCCCTACCCTACATAACCTAATAAAATAACTGAATCAAAATAGATTGTAGTTACGATGATTGCAATAACTGCTAAAATAAGATAGCTATTACATTTGAGGTGCAAGCAGCCATTAAAAGACATGAAGTGAAGTTAATCAGTAAATGTGATGAGTAATGGTGTCATAAGTAACATTTCACTAAAAAACCATAAAACCGTTTGCGCATCTGATTTTCGGGTCATATTAAAGGCGAGGTTTTATATATTTTTCCAGGTGGGTTGACAGGCGAAAAGCAGCATCCAGTGCTTAAATTCTTTTTGACATTTTATGATTCATCAGGCGGTTTGAAATTAAATAATATTTATTAAACATTAAACTGGTACCTATAATGAATATGATTAGTCCTGCAATTATGCCTGTTCTGGAGGTGATGGGGGTATCAAAAAAGTACGGTCCTACTCCATACAGGTTATTAGTTTTCCTCTTTTGCCCATAATCTGTAGAAAATCTTTAAGAGCTGCTTCATCTCTATATTTTTAGTGATATGGTGGTGAGTAGCATCCATAACACTCTTGCATCTCAGGATCTTGTAAAACTATATAATAATATTGCTGAGATGTATTTTCATTTTATATCCGATTTTTATGGGTTATTTTAAGTTCTAAAAAGTAAAGGGGGTATTTGTTCTGATTTTGATTTTAATTTGGCTGTATTTTTGCTTTACTTAACTGTGTTATAATGCAGTATGTCTGTAATTGGATACTTTTTAATACAAATAAGCATAAAATTATTACACATAAAATATGGGGGTGATAATGTGAAAGAGGAAATGATGATTGGAAAAATGAAAGAAATGATGATGATGGAAAAAATGATGAAAAAAAAGATGATGACTAAAGAAATAATGGAAATGCTCTCAGATGATGACAAAAGGAAACTTTTAGCCATGAAATTGGATCTTAAAATTGATATGATGGAGCAAAAACGTGAGATGATGGAACATAAAAAGAAACTTATGGCTGCTAAATTAGATATGAAGAGTTCTATGATAAAAAAGAAACTTGAGATAATGAAAGCGGTCAAAGAAATGTTAAAATAAAAATAACTTGATAAACTGATAAAGGTCAGTAACTATTTTTATTGGCCTTCATTATTCTATTAAAAACTAATATCATCAAGTTTTTTTAATTTATGGTTAATGATATTGATTATTATAATAAATTGGATGATAATTAAAGGAATTAATTACGTTTAACTAATTTTAATGCCATAAAATAAAAAATGGTGGATTAGAGATGTTTTTATATATTGTACCTATAGCTTTGAAAATTATAGATGTACCATGGATCCGTTAAAAATTGTAATTTTTGCAATGCAGGGCCTAAATGGATACGAATATATCTGTCTAGCCCAACTATCTTTTCTTTTGCTTCAGTTACTCTCTGCAGGATTTCTACTATTTCTGCAGGTTCTAGATAATCCCATGTGGATTTATCGTGGCTGATTTTGTTTATAATATTCCACCAATTAACTGATTTTTTACTCACATCATCAACCTCCATTAATTTTGATAAAAATAATAAGATCATCGTTAGAGGAGACTATCATGTTAATAATAACTGAATATATCGAAGTTATAATAAGTTATAGAATATGATTATTAATATTGGTTTTAATGTCTTATATTTTTTCCTGTTAATCCAGTACATGCAAAGTCACCTGAATTAAAAAAGCATTAAATTTTTGTTAAAATAATTTATAAGTTCGGGGGATAACATCAAAAATTTTGGGGGATCAATTAGTTTAAATTAAAATGAGGAATCTAAAAGTTAATATTAAGCTTTAAAAATGTTATTTTATTTAATATCCCTCATTTCTATTGCTTTTACAACTAAATAGGGATATGCAGTAAATGGACAGTTGAAAATAGTATCCAAATAATAAATAACTATCAAATTAACTTACAGCACATTATTTATAATTATCTGACAAAAATTAGGTAGGTGCTATTAAATTATCATTAATTAAGTTCTCTAATTTATTTATTTTATAATAATACTCACTAAAATCCATTATATGTCTGTTGATAAATTCTTCTAATTCCTTTTTATCTTCAGGAACTTTTCTACTTGGAAATGTTATAATCATTTCAATAATAATTTCTTTTTTATTTTCAATATTAAATTCACCTTTACAATCATATTCTAAATACATTTCATATTCATTTAGTTTTTCATACATACATTCCAGAGATTCTTCGTTTAATTCGTGATCTGTAAAGCTGAATTTAATTGGAGTAATTAAGTTACTACCACTATCTAATATTTTGAATTCTCTAAACTCCAACATGTTATTTACCTCAAATAGCAAGTACAAACTTGTAATATTATTTAAACTAGTTTAAATTTTGAAATCGCGGTGTTATTCTGTATTTAAAAATTAAGAATTCCAACTCTGATTTCTGTAGTCATACTAAAAAATTTTTAAACATTCATGTCCGGGAGGTGAATTAATGTAATTTCACGTGTATCGTTGATAGTACATGTTTTTAATTATTATATCCAATTATAATTTAACTAAAGTACAAATTCATGCACATATACATGAGTGTTTTTAAACTCATTTTACTTTTATTAATTTTTTATATATATATAATTAATATTTATTTTCAGGTACTCAATTTTGGTTTAGCTTATAAAAATATATTTTAGTGATTACAAAAATTTTAAATCAAAATGTAAGCTCATTTACTCATAAATGTATTTAAAGGGGCTACATATCTTTTTTAGGGATATAACTATATTCTCACAGAATATGATATGGTCTCGATTATTCGGCGAATTTATATCCCACATAAAAAGTGAAAAGAAGATAAGTAAATAAAGGGGATATGCAGCGGTTCATGATTTTATTGTTGGGGTGAGATTAAGTAAATTTGAGGAATGGTACATTATGAAAATTTAAGAAGGTCAATTTGATTTATGTTGAATTAATAATTTTAAAACTGTAAAATTTGATTCAATTTACACCGGATCTAAAGAACGAATAGTTGGTGATACAAAAATGAGTCTAAAATAGTATTATTTAGTTATTTAACAGTGGCAGATTAATTTCATTTTGGGCTAAAAATATAGAAAACACAAATTTATTAGTCCATAAGAATATACCATAATTATGAGTTCTGAAGAAGTAAAAGAAAATATTAAGCTGCTGCAGGAAAGATTCAAAAGTATTGCAGATATAACTGTCAGCTATGATAGATACGATATTATAGTATATAATTACGATGAAGTTGAGGATATATCCAAATTTATCAAGGAAGAAACCACTATTAAATCCTGGACTGTATTAAAAACCAAGGTGAATCCAAACACGGAGTTTGATTGGATTTAAATTTAAAAAATTTAATTTAAGTTAAAGTTTTATAAGTTAATGCACGGGTTTATAACTCACGTCATGTTTTTATGGGGTTAGCTTATTAACTGGCTGATTTGAAACCTAAAAATATTAATTATGCCTATATTTGAATAACATTTTTAAAAATAACTGTATTTAAGCCTGTGAAGGGACTCGAACCCCTATCTGTTACTTACGAGGCAACTGCTCTGGCCTTTGAGCTACACAGGCTAACGAAATCTCTTATAAAAAAAGCGCTATGAACTAATTTAATGGATTGCAATCAGTTCAGGCCAGTGCTTTAAAAAGCAGCAAATTTCTGGGTTTTGAAGACACCTTTTAAAATATCTTCAATGTAACATTGTTATAACAGGTATATAACTTTTATTATTGATAAAACACGAAAAACGTTTAGAAATGATAATGAAATACATCTTCAATTAATAAGCATAAAGAATAATAAAAATAGTATCTTTTTTTATTTCCTAATTTCTTTTTTGAGCATTGTTATAATTTTTAGCTGACGTTTCCCATTTATTCCAATGTCTTTTAATTCTTTCAGGATATTTTTTATTGTGTCATCAGAATTCAATTCTAATTTTAGATTTTCTAAAGATGTATCCATCTTTGAATCTTCTACAAATTCTTTGAAATCTTTTAATTCTTTTTTATCAAATTCTTTTAACCTTTCCTTTTGAAAATCTTCAAATTTCATATCATTAAAATATTTATGTTCCAATTCCTTAAATGAATGTACTTTAATTTTATCAAGCTCTTTTAATGGATTTTCTTCTTTATTTTTAGAATATTTATTCTTCATAATACCACTTTTTTAGTTGATGGATTTAAAACAGAGGATATTGAAATTAATTAATGAAATGGTTTATATTCTACAAATTTAGTTTTTATAGTTATTTATTTGCAGCATTTAATTAATGGGTTTCTATTAATTTAGTTTTTCGCTCATGTTTACAAAATCTCTCAAAATCCTCAAAAATCTAGATTTTTGGGCCCTCGAAATTCATAGAATTTCGGGGCATGTAAAAACATTCGGTTTTTACGGTTGTGAAGCTTGCTTCACAAACACCGAAAATTTATATAAAAATTTTCGAGTGTTCAGAAAATCTCAAGGAGATTTTCTTCAACCTCAAAAAATTCATAGAATTTTTTGGGACATTCAAACGCAAAGCGTTTGAGCATGTAAAATTTTTAATTTTGCGGCCGAGGAAACAGAGTTTCCTCCGGCATCGGAAATCTATGATTTCCGAAAGGTTAGGAAATGTTTACAAAATCTCCGATTTTGTAACCGCAAAAAACTATTGAAATCTCTGATTTCAATGCATCGAAAATTCACAGAATTTTCGAATGCTTCATTTTTTGCATGCTTGCATTTCCTAAAATTCGAAGAATTTTGGGGCATGCAAAACTTTGTTTTTTGCAAGCTTCGTTTCGTACGGCACTCAAACACGTAGTGTTTGGTGCATCGAAAGCAAAACTTTCGAATGCACAAAATCTTTGATTTTGACGCCCTGAAAACCATAGTTAGAGAAAAATGCGTAGCATTTTTCTATACGTAAAAAATCTACGATTTTTTAAGGTTTTCCTGAACCGCAAAACGTAGTTTTGCAGGCGACAAACACATCGTGTTTGTTAGCTGCGATTTTTTCATGTTCATGTGTACACTTCATGCTTCATGTTAAATTATAATATCAATTAATTATATGAAATTATATTTGGAAGAGTGTAATTTACTTAACCATATAACTCATAAAAATTCAAAGTAACATCGGCACAACCATTTAGACATGAGCGTATATAGTTTATTTAATTTTTAAAAGTATACACTAAAATTGTTAAAAATAAGTTAATGATCAACTTTACTTTCATAAAATTCCTGAAAATCGTCTGCAAAATCGTTAATTAGTTTAATATCTCTTTGTTCCTCAACAGGCCATTTTTTAAGGGGATAATGTATTATTACATTAATGATTTTGTCTTCAGGGTCTATCTTATATTCATAAGCACTGCCGTCTTTAAAATGAGTTATATGTGATTCATATTCCAGTAATTTTTTACTTATATCTTCTATATTTTCTTTAGACAGCTTATCATCTGTAAATTCTAGTTTAAAACTAACGAAACCTTTTCGAGGCTGTCCTATTTTTTCTTGATTTAATGTTTTAATCATAATATCACCAATTAATCCTTAATTCAATCAGATTACAAATATTGATCAAAAATGGACCCTACATTAATTCAGAAGATGATTTAGTTTGGGTTGGAATGTTCATTTGTAGGATACAGGTTATACCCGAGAATATGCAGTAGAATTATTTTTTTTTACTTTTTCAGCTTACCCTTTAATTCAGCGGATTTGCCTTTAAGTTTTCCTTTTTCTTCTGCAGTTTTACCCTTTATTTTTCCTTTTAACTCTTTACCTTTGCCTTTAATATCATGGGTGTCAACCATAAGACCACCATTACTATTTTTGATTGTGATCATACATATATTTTATTTTTTATTAAATAATTATGGGGTTACTGCATTACTCCAATTAAAGTATAAAAGATTAAAAGTAATTTAATAGTTATATTGGCTGTAATTTAATTAAATTGATGGAAAATAATTAAAATAATCGCCTTAATAAATCATTATTTAGATAATAAATGCTTATATTTACAAAAAAGTTAATTTAAGGATTTAATTAGGCTTTAACTTATTTTAAATGTTTTCGGCTTCTAAAGTATCATCGCTTGCGAAATCCACATGTGGAACTGTTTTTTCAGCTTCATTAATTTCAAAATATCTTTCTTCTTCAAATCCAAAGAAGTTGGCAACGATATTGCTTGGAAACATCTGGCATTTATTGTTATATTGCCATACCACATCATTGTACAATTGACGGTAATATGCAATTTGGTTTTCGGTTTCAGACAGCTGTTTCATTAGATCTTCGAAACTTTCGTCAGCTTTTAAATCCGGATAAGCTTCTGCAACTGCAAATAAGCTTTTTAAAGTTTTAGTTAGATGAGTATTTGCTTTTTCATTTTCTTTTACAGTTTCCGCATTTGATAGCCCTGTTCGTGCTTCAGTAACTCCTTTAAGTGTAGTTTTTTCATGTTTAGCATATCCTTTCACTGTTTCAACCAGGTTAGATACTAAATCTGCTCTTCGTTCTAATTGAACATTAATTTGTGACCATGCATTATCTGCACCGTTTCTAAGCTTAATTAAACTGTTATACATAACTATAACAGCTCCGGCTAATCCTCCAATAATTAAAACGACTATCAGGAAGCCTATTTCATTCCACATCTCAAACCACCGTTTTAAAATAATATAATTTATTAATTACAAACTATTTTCTTATGATTAGATATATAAGCTTTTTCAAATTATCGTGGGTACTATAAATTAATCTTAAAAAATATGGCAGCCGCACGGGATATTTTAAGAAGTAAAGGGGATTAAAAGTAATTTTTAACCGAGTTTTAATTTCATTAACTATCTATTTAAATCTAATTTTATATTTTTAGCAGTTTAATGTTGTTATATTTTAAACAGGGTATAATGTAGTTAATAATTTATATTTATTTCAATTTAAAAATTGAAAGATAGGATAATATATAAATAGAAAAATTAAGTTATTAACATATGAATTTTTAATAACTAAAAATGGTGTTAAAATGGCTTTTCATGTAATGATAATTCCTACTTTGGGCTGTCCTTCTGAGTGCAACTACTGCTGGAGTTCGCAGGAGGGATCTCCTGTAATGAGCGTTGAAACTGTTGAAGAAATCGTTAACTGGCTTAAGACATTCCGCAACGAACCAGTTACATTTACATTTCATGGGGGAGAACCGCTACTTGCGGGTTTGGATTTTTATAAAAAAGCGTTGCCAATGCTTAAAAATGGTTTGAATGATCTGAAACCTGCATTTGCCCTTCAGACTAATCTATGGAATATGACAGATGAACTTGCTGAACTTTTCAGCGAGTATAATATTCCAATAGGTTCAAGTTTAGACGGGCCTAAGGAACTTAATGACTTTCAGAGAGGGAAAGGTTATTATGAAAGGACCATGAGGGGCTATGAAATTGCAAAGGCACATGGTTTAAAAGTCAGTTTTATTTCTACATTTACTTCTTATTCTATAGATTATAAAGAGGATATCTTTAATTTTTTCCTTGAAAAAGGTTTGACACTTAAATTACACCCTGCTTTACCTTCACTGCGCAGTGAAGACCCTACTAAATGGGCTATTGATCCGCAAAAGTATGGGGAGCTTTTGATCTATCTTTTAGACAAATATTTAGAAAATATGGGCGAAATTGAAATTATGAACATAGACCATCTCTGCAAATGTGTACTTACTCGTAGGGGAACTGTCTGTACTTATGTGGACTGTATGGGAGATACATTTGCTGTAGGGCCTGATGGGAGTATATATCCTTGCTATAGATTTGTAGGAATGCCTGAGTACGTGATGGGTAATGTCAGTGACCACCCAACAGTTGAGGATCTCTCTAAATCTGCACCTGCAAAGCTTCTTGATGAATTTAAGGAATATGTAGATAAAGAATGCAAAAGATGTTCATATATGAAGTTTTGTAGAGGCGGATGTCCTTATAATGCTTTAAAAATTAATGAAGAAACTAATAAGGCGGAAATTGATGGTGTGGACCCTCACTGTGATGCGTATAAAATAATATTTAAGGAAATTACAGATCGTGTAAATAAAGAGTTTTTGTCATCACAGGGTATGATGGCATTTGGGGCAGGGAAACCCGAGGAAAAAGTGCAAAAGCCGGGGATAATGTCAATAATGCTTAAGCGTATTTAACCAGTGATCTAGTTATGGGATATAGTTTTTTTAGTTTAATTAGACTATATTGTGGGTTATAATTCTGTAATTTAAAATAAGAAGAAATATGTGAGTTTTAGGGCAAGGAGTCATTAAGATTAACCCTAAATCTCGTTATTTATTCAAATACGTATCCGCACTCAGTGCAGCGGAATTTAGATCCCTTTGGGACTTTGGATCCGGAGTGTTTGTATTCAACACCTACAAGCATCCCTGTTGAATCATTTTGTATGATATGTTTATCTTTACAACCGCATTTAGGACATTTTTTGCTTAATTCTTCTGTTTTCATGTCTTGGCCTCCTAAAATTATTCAAATTTTAGAGATGTCTATATTAGTTCGGTCTTCCCCGAATGTATTATAATATGCAGATCAAAGTATATAAATATTGCTGCAAGCTGAACTCTAATTTAAAACAAGTGCTAAAAAGTCAAAAAAAAACATTATAATACGATTTTAAAGTAGTAAGTTTAGTCAGGAGGTTTTATTTACTAATTTATTTATTTATTTAGATTCTTATTTGTATATGGGTAGTTTAAATATAAACCAATTTTATTATGTTGTTTTTAGATTTATCATAAGTTTAATTAAATTAGAAGAAGAAATAGTTATTTGATAAAAAAAATGTTAAAATAGTAATTGTAATGTTTATAAGAGGTATGCTAAAATGAAAATAGGTGACTTGGCTAAAAAATGCCCTAAATGTGGCGGTGTAGATAAAACAGTTAAAAGAAATATAGAAACTGAACATCATGCTCATGCAACAACAGGGGCAGTGATTTGTACTAAATGCGGATATGTATTTAAATCAAAGAAAGATGAGGAAGAAGAGTAAGTAAATCATATATTTACTAAATATTCTATTTTTTTAAATAACTTAAAATGCACAAAATATATTTATATTATTATTTAATACATATTGTAGTTTAAAAAACCTTAAAAATAAATTTTTAGCTTTTATATTAATCTTTAAATATTTTTTAGATACCTATTAATTTATTTACAATATTTGTGATGGGTGTGATATGTGTATATGTGTTATACATACACATTAACATGTGCTTAAGTTGTCTGAGTGTAATTTCATATATACACATTTAACATACTTGCACTTAGCTTGCAGGATTCTACTACATCTTCTAGAAAGTACATGAAATTTTACACTTGAAATGCATGTCTAAATTTGAATCATAAAAAATTGTTATAATCAAGTTTTTATACTTGATCTTCCAATTCACTTTATATTAATTTTAAAGTGGATGTAACTTTTTATTATGTGAAGATTAATAAAGGAGTTATAATAAACTGAATAAAAGTTAAATCCGAGAGTAAAAAAATCAGAAAAGGGATAAAATGAAGATAGTTAAAGAATGGTGTATGTATTGTGGTGAATGCGCAGGCGTATGCCCAAGATGCCTGATTGAAGTAGGCGAGGCAACCATAACGTTTGATGAAAGTTCATGTAAAGATTGTGAAATATGCGTACAGGCATGCCCAGTGCGTGCTTTAATAAAAGAAGAATAAGGTGAATTAATGTTAATTGAAACTGATGTTCTAGTAATTGGGGCAGGTCCCGCAGGTTCATCTGCCGCCAAACACGCTGCTTTAAACGGTGCAGATGTGTTAATGATTGAAAAAAAATCTGAAATAGGCGCTCCTAAAAGATGTGCTGAAGGTGTATCCAAGGATGGTTTAATTGAATTAGGCGTAGAGCCAAGCAGCAGGTGGATAACTTCAGAAATCAATGGGGTACGTCTTGTATCTCCAAATGGAACCGACGTCTGGCTTACTGAAGACACAGTAAAACTTCCAGAAATGGGTTACGTGGTAGAAAGAAAGGTATTTGATAAACATATGGCCATGGACGCTGCAAGAGCAGGCGCAGATATAATGATCAAGACTCTTGCTAAAGGTTTAGAAAGGAAAGATGGCCATGTAATTGTAAAAGCAGAACGCATGGGTGAAGAGTTCGATATTAAGGCAAAGATAGTTATAGGTGCAGATGGTCCAGAATCAAGAGTTGGAAGGTGGGGTGGTCTTAAAACTGCAGTTAAGCCTAAAGATATGGAATCTGGTGCCCAGTTTGAAATGGTCGGTGTAGAACTGGAAAGTGACACTGCATTAGAATTTTACTTTGGAGATGTTGCCCCTGGAGGATATGCATGGGTATTTCCAAAGGGAAAAGACATTGCAAATGTCGGTCTTGCAGTTATATCAACACTAACAGAAAAAAGTGCCTACGAACACCTCGTTGACTTTGTAAAAAACTGCCCTACAACTAAAAATGCTACAGCAGTGGAGCTTAATATAGGTGGAGACCCTGTAGGTGGAATCATTAAAAAAATAGCAACTGACAATGTTATGGTTGTAGGAGATGCAGGTGGAATGGTGAATCCTTTAACTGGTGGAGGTATAATAAGCGGTATGCAGGGCGGACGTATTGCCGGCCAAGTCTCTGCTGCAGCAGTTAAAGATAATGATTTCTCTGAAAAGAGGCTTGCAGAATATGGAAAACGCTGCAAAGAAGAAATTGGGGATTCATTTAATAAGTACATGAAGTCAAGAGACTATCTTGAAAGTCTTTCAAATGAAGAACTAGACTCAATAGCAGAAGTATTCAGGGAAACTAAATTTGAAAAGATAAGTACAAGCGAACTCCTTAGGGTGCTTGTTAAAGTCTCACCTAAAGCTTTATTAAAGCTTGGAAAACTTTTCTAAATAATTTTAATCAAATTTTTGACCTCTTTTTTATTTTACTTGAAAGTATATTCAAGTGCCATTTTTTTAATTTTTTAAAACAGAATAATTAAAATAACTATTAAAAAGAATACCATCGCGACTTGATGATATAAAATGTCAGCAATCTGAGTCATTTTTTCTTTATCTATATAAACAGAAAGGTATAATGGTATTGCAGCTAAAAATGATGGTAAAATCGCGACTGCAAATTGTATAATGTTCATTTCTCCAGTGTACAGTACATAAATTAAACTTACGCCAGCTATAACCCCTACAATACTTGCAGAAATTTGCTTTGATTTATACATAACATAAGTGGCCATTCCTGCCATGTACATGAAAAAATATACGCTTACTGGAACTAAAAGCACGTTGCCCAGTAGCACGCAGCATGAAGCTATCCTTAAGACACTGTTTGTGGCAGTACTTGTAAAAGGTGCAAATGGAGTGTCTTTAAGCCTTACAGGAGGTAATGTATAGATCAACTGATTTAAGAGCATTAATCCTAAAATTATGGTAAATGGAGGATCTAAAGTAGTCAGTGAGATTATAAATACTGCAACTATCAGAAAACTGGAGAAAATCAGTATCCACTTTTCATCAATCTTATTTTCAATAAAAGCTCTGTTTCTTTTAGTGTGATCTTTTTTATCTACTTCAAGATCAGTCAGGTCATTTAAACTGTACAATGCGCCCCAGAACACTGAAACAAGTAAAAGACCTTCCAGTATTTCAAAAGGGTTTGTAATCAGTGTTCCTGAAAAATAAGCATATGTAAGGGCAAGCAGGTATGCATTGAAGTTTTTAGATGCCCATGATAGTCTTGTAGATTTAATAAGGGTCTTTATCATCTTTTATCCTCATTACATACTCAACTTGATTCATGTATCTATTTGTAGTTTGACAGTTAACTGGGAAAAAAGTTTAATCTTATTTTTCGAGTGCATCACATATAAATCTTGGTTTATGGCCATATTTCTGGATGTATTCTCTAACTGTATCTGTATCTGCATCTTTAACATGCATTTTTACAATTTCTATAGTTTCTTTTTCTGAGTAACATATCAAGACAACATCAAAAAATATGTTGAGTATATTTACAAGAATTTTTGAAAATAAGCCCAGATCTGAAAATAAATCATATTTTTTCCCCATTATATGAATTCGCCATGCAGTCTGTAAAATAATGTTTATATTTTTGAAGTATTTTCTGTGCCTTAAATATTCAGTTATGCACAGTAAATAAAAATAAAGAGCTTTAAAACCCGAATAATAAGTCCATTTACTAAAACCTATGTAGTTAGGGTCTAAATTATGTGAATCATGAAAATTATCTGCAATTAAAACTGCATCATATTCTGAAAGTTTTCTATAAATTTCTTCTTTTGATTTTACTTCCAGATCTTCACTTACTCCTTCAAACATGGTGTTAAAAACCTGTTTTGAGCTTACATCCGCTGATTTTAAACGTAATTTCATGTCATAAATATTTAAATTAAGATCACCTATGGCGCGGTAAATATTCGCCGATTTACCAGTACCTGGAGCCCCGATTACATGGACTATTTTATCTCTGTCATTTTTCAAGCCTTTCATTATCTGGCAAAGCTTTTTGTAGCAATCGGTGATTAGGAAAAGTTCATTATTACCTGCAGAACTTACTTTATATTTTTCCATAGAGTAATGTTTTGATTTTAAAAGTATATAAATGCAGATAACCGGTAAAATAGCTGTTTCAACATTGAAACCTTTATAACAAAATTTTGAGTTACTGGTTAAGCATTTAGATTATTGTAAGTTCATTAATTGAAAACATTATCATAAAATTCAGTTATGAACCAATCATATCTTAAATCCTTATTTTTAATAATTTAAAGCTTTAAATGTGGAAACACTTTATAATGTGGCATAGAATATTTTATTACTTTTTAGGATCATATTAATGTATGATAGTAACTTTATGGCAAAAATTAGCTTATTATGCGCAGTTTCGATGTTTTGCAGTTTATAGGGCATATTGTGGAATATGAACGTTTTTAATATAATGAAATAAAATATTTTAAGTTGTATTGAAATTTAAAATGGCTTGGTGACTCACATGGCAAAATATAGATGTACGGTATGTAACTATGTGTATGATGAGGAAAAAGAAGGCACTAAATTTGAGGACTTGCCTGAAAACTGGACGTGTCCAGTTTGTAATTCTCCAAAGAGTGAATTTGTACTGCTTACTGAAGAAGTTAAGGAGCTTAAGGAGGATGAATCAACAGTTTCTGATGTTTTAGTGGAACAGATGGCCGAGTGGGGAGTGGAATATGTTTTTGGGATACCTGGAACTTCATCCCTTGGAATTATAGATGCAATACGGAAAAATGAAAAAATTAAATACATACAGGTACGTCATGAGGAATCTGCGGCATTTATGGCATCTGCCCATGGTAAATTAAAGGGGCATGTGTCAGCATGCCTGACAGTAGCAGGGCCGGGGGCTACAAACTTAGCTACTGGACTATACGACGCTAAACTGGACCATTCACCTGTTTTAGCACTTACTGGAATGGTTAAAAGACAGTTAATTGGCCCGGGATCTTTCCAGGAAATAGACCAGCACTCTTTTTTTAAGCCTATTGCTATATTTGATGAGATATTGATGTCTGAAAACCAGACAGTGACCCTTACAACCTTTGCAATGAAACATGCAATCACAGATAGGGGCGTGGCACATATTGGTATTCCAAATGATGTCCAGAAATTACCTCATACTGAAAAAATAATTTCATTTGATGGCAGTTTTCCAAATAAAGCTATATCGCCGCCAATGTTTGTGATAATGCAGGCTGCCCAGATCATTAACCAGTCAAAAAGACCTGTGATAATCGCAGGTTTTGGTGCAATGGGACAGGGAGCTAACCTGTTAGAACTTGCAGAAAAAATTTCGGCACCAATTGTCAGTACCTTTAGGGGTAAGGGGGTAGTAGATGAGTTTAATGATCTTTATGTAGGCAGCCATGGGGGAATTGGGTCAACTGCAGCCACCAGATTGGTTCGAAGTGCTGATCTTTTAATTGTGGTTGGGTCTTCATTCTCAGATATGACTCAGATACCCGAAAAGAAAACCATACAAATCGATATAGATCCAATGATGATAGCCAAGCAGTACCCTGTAGAAGTTGGACTGCTTGGAAGCAGCGCTGAGATACTACCTAAACTTAATGACCGGGTTAAAGAAAACAAGAAAGAAAGTTACCTTGATGAAATTAAAAAATTTAAAAGTGACTGGTTAAAGTTATTGGAGGGAGAAATAGATTCAAAAACAACACCAGTACGTCCGCCGTATATAATTAAAGTCCTCAACGATAAACTTGCAGATGATGCGGTTATAACTCTGGACATTGGGGAAAATACATGGTGGTTTGGAAGGAATTTCTGGATGAAAGACACACAGAAGATGATACTTTCGGGTTATTTAGCTTCTATGGGATTTGGACTTCCAGCAGCGATTGCAGCACAGCTTATCTATCCAGATAGGCAGGTGGTATGCATTGCTGGAGATGGTGGTTTTTCAATGCTAATGGCGGATTTTGTAACTGCTATTAAATATGAACTTCCAGTAAAGATATTTATTTTAAATAACAGTGAGCTTGGTATGATTCGTCAGGAACAGTTGATGGAAGGCTATGAAAACTGGCAAACCGATCTTTACAACTTTGATTTTGCAGAATATGCCCGAATTTGTGGTGGTATTGGAATCAATGTTGAAAAACCTGAACAATTAGAAGATGCAGTTGAAAAAGCTCTTTTGGAAAATAAACCAGTTATTGTAGATATCAATACAGATCCTGTAAGATTTAAATGAATGATTAATTAGATTAATTTTGTTTTAAATATCTTATTTTTTATCTAAACATGTTTTTGGTGTCTTAAACATTAATTTTAATTTTTAGTTCTATTTTTATTTAGAAAAGTGCATAATGATCCTATGTTGAGAATTAAACTATTTTTAATGTTCTTTCAGATATAAATAATAATATTAATATAGTAAGTAATAACATACTATCATAACATGAAAATAGTATTGTCTGTCTGCATAATAGGTGCAGTTGAAATGATTGTAAAGTTCAAGC
Source organism: Methanobacterium bryantii (assembly GCF_002287175.1). Classification (NCBI taxonomy): domain Archaea; kingdom Methanobacteriati; phylum Methanobacteriota; class Methanobacteria; order Methanobacteriales; family Methanobacteriaceae; genus Methanobacterium; species Methanobacterium bryantii. The sequence goes on from NZ_LMVM01000002.1 coordinate 48,822, forward strand.
GGGTTTTTAAATCTCGTCTATCTTTTGAGATTTTATCCTTTGCATTACATGATCCAGCTGAGCTTATCTCAAGGAATAACTATTTTCTAAGATGATTATTGAATATATGGAGGTGGAATAATTAAAAGGAAAATAACAGCAGCATTTTTAATGACATTTATAGTTCTTGCAGCGTGCAGTGTAGCTACAGCACAAATAATCGATCCAGATCCGACTAATAATGAAGCAACTGCATCAATTTTGGCCGAACTTCTATTACTGCCCGGCAGTGGAAATTTAACCATTGGTGGCAATGCATCAGTACTTAGTCCACATCAAGACCCTGTTCAATCTCAAGCTCAATCCCAGTCCCAAACTTCAACAATCGTAAATAACAACCGTTTATCAAATATCAACGCTAACGGTGCAGCTAGTAACTCCTCTTCAACTAACAATCAGGTTATAAGAAATATTAACACATTTAATCCAGTTATAATTTCGACTAACTCAAACAGTGTGGGCAGTATAACTGTCAGGTCGGCTAACGTCAATATTTAAAAGGTCTGATTTCAAAGTAATTAAAATGCAGAATGTGTACATTTTTTTTATTTTTATCTCTTTTTAGATGGGACTTAAGAAGTTAAAGCTTTAATCTGTTTATCTGTATATTAACTGAATTTTTAAACTATTTGTGTAAAATACAACATAAAATCATTATTTATTTAAAAAATTTATTTTTATTTCTTTTTAAACTAAAATTAACATTAATAGTGTATATATAACATAAATTATGTTTAATTTCATCTTTCTGCATATATGATCATATTTATATATGGGGATTTAACAATATATGATCATATGGATTATATTTATGAAATGATTATTTGGAGCTTAAAATAATTACTAATTAATAATCCTTGATGCGTTATTTGCTTTTTTATTTGTAATGAAAATTAAGGGGGTGAAAAAATTAGAATACAAACAGATTACATTAATATAAACAGTTTAATAACAATAATCTTACTTTTAAGCGTTTTTTTAACTGTATTATCTGTAACAGATGATGTTTCTGCCAGTTCTTCAGTTATTTATGTAAATGGTTCATCTGGAAATGATGATAATGATGGTTCCACGTGGCTACTTGCAAAAAAATCAATTAAAAACGCTACAAAAACAGTAACAAATGGAGGAACAGTAAATATTGCAAATGGGTTATACGCTGGAATAAACAACACTAAAATTACTGTTGATAAAGATATAATAATAAAGGGGCAAAGTAAAAGCGGTACTATTATAAATGGGACTAACAATGCATGGATATTTAAGATTCAAAAAGGTAGAAATGTTGTAATTAAGGATTTAACCCTTACAAATGGATATAGATCTGCAACTGAACATGATGAAAATAGTGATGAGATATATGATAATGATGGTGGTGCTATTATCAATAAAGGTATTTTAACAGTTGAAGATAGTAATTTCATAGGTAATACTGCTAGTGATGGTGGTGCCATATGTAATTGGGGATTCTTGACTGTAACTGGCAGTACTTTCACAGGTAACACTGCAGATGTTTCTGGTGGAGCTATTTATGTTTTAGGTACTTCTACTATTATTGACAGTGTCTTCACAAAGAATACTGCCACCTATGGTGGTGCTATTGGTAAGGAAGCTGATTTAACTTTAAAAAACTGTATTTTCATAGACAACAATGGATACGCAGGTGGTGCTATTCTTAATGACGCTGATTACGGTGCTTTAGATATGGTAGGCAATGTCTTCGAGGATAACGCTGCAAGTTATGGTAACAATATTTGGACTATAACAGAATTCGATGAGGAAAATGACACTTCTGATCCTGCAGACACAAACCAAAATCCAGAACTTTCAGTAAAAGCGGCCAGTAAAACAGTTGGAATGCAGCCAACGGGAATACCAATTGCAGGATTTATGGTAGCAGTCCTGATGGTTTTAAGCAGTTTAACTATGTCTGGAAGAAAATAATTTCCTTTTTTTTATTTTAAATAATCAAAAATCATTTTCAGTGGTTAATTTTAAGGTATATTTCACGTTTTAGATGTTCCTTTAGTGGTTAATTCAATAAAATGAGGTTCATCCATTTTGAACTTGTATTTTTAATTCTATAAAGGATAAATAGTACGGAATATAAAAACTGTATAAATGAAAAAAAATAATCTGTAAATTTTGTTATTTATTTAATTAGAGGAAAAAACTATGAAAGTTCTCTGTATAACTGAAGAATCACTCTTCCGTCCAGAAGCAGTAAGATGGCGGGAGAGAATGGGCCTTCTTGAACCATTGGGCGATGCGCTGGTTATTTTGCCGTGCAGTATGAAAAAACCCTATTCATCATCACGATCTCACTCAATATTTATGAAAGCGACAAAGGGCATACAGGAGGTTATACTGACCTCTCCATTTGGAGTTTGCCCTCGTGAAGTGGAAAAAATATATCCCCTACAATCATACGACACTTCAACAACAGGTGAATGGTCGCATGAAGAAATTAAAGTTGTTGGGGAATGTTTAAGGGATTATGTCGGTGAAAAGGAAGTAATAGCTCATGTTGAAGGCGGTTATAAGCAGGTCTGCGAAGAATACTTGGATAATGCTGTCTACACATCAACTGGTCAAACCACATCGTCAGAATCTATGAACAACCTTAAAATGGAAGTTAAAAAGCACCTTAAACTTAAAGGAAGAGCTAAAACACTGCATCAACTCAGATCAATTGCAAGATATCAATTTAACAGCAAAAAAGCTGATTGTTTAATACCTGATGATGTTAAAACCCGTGGAAGATTTGACAAACGAATATTTAAGGATGGAAAACAAATCGCTACCTTGCATTTTAATAATGGATTATATTCATTGAATCTGGAAGCCGGAAAAATTCTGCAGAATATCAATAAAAAATGGGTTAAAATTAACTTTGAGCTTAAAACAAACACTTTATTCTCTCCAGGGGTAACTGAAGCGGATCAAGATATTATCCCTGGTGATGAAGTGGTGATTTTAAAAGATGATGAAGCTGTAGCAGTTGGAAAGGCTATTTTAAGTGGGGAAGAAATGGAAAGGGCCGTTAAAGGTGTTGCAGTGAAAATAAGGCATAGAAAAAAATAGCCCTCAAACATGTAAAAAATCTTCGATTTTTTACGGTTGCAAAACTGAAAGTTTTGCAAACACTGTCAAAATCTTTGATTTTGACACAGCAAAAACCAAAGCTTACAAACATGGAGTGTTTGTGCATTCAAAAACCAAAGGTTTTTGAAAGGTTTTTGCTTGTTTTTGTTTTTGGGGCCCTTGAAATCTATGATTTCGGGGCATCGAAAATCCTTTATTTTCGAAAGCGCCGAAAATTCATAGAATTTTCGAGTGATGGCAAAAAATTATAAATAACTATAAATGCAATAAATAAAAACATATAAAAACACCCTATTTTTAGATATTATTTAAAATTTGTTGAAATAGGAATAAATATAAACAAAAACAAGTTTAACTGTTTAAAATAGATATGAATTAAATTTATGTATTTGAGGAGATATCATGGCAGATGAATTAGTTGAAAAGATAAAAGAAGCAGTTTCAACAGTAGCTGACCCTCACATGGGTATCAGCATAGTTGAAATGGGAATTCTTGAAGATGTTCAAATAGAAAAAAATGGATCTACCCTTGCAAAACTTACAATTAGACCAACAAACCCTGGCTGTATGAGTGCAGCAAACATAGCAATGAATGCAAAACTCGCAGCCGAAAAAGTAGAAGGCGTAGATAAAGTAGAAGTACTTATCGAAGGCCACATGATGGCTGATGCAATTTCTGAAATGGTCAACAAATAATTTTTAAGATTCAACTGGAAGTACCATAATAACTCATCGTTTGAACTTCATAACATGCAAATGGTGTAATGAAATGGAATTACCTTGGAACGTTGTAGTTGTTACTGGTGTTCCTGGAGTTGGTAAAACAACTCTCTGTAGAAGAGTTTCTGAAGATTTAGGTTACAATTATGTAAATTATGGAGATCTGATGCTTGAAATAGCTAAAAGCGAAGATCTCGCTTCTACAGATTCTGAAATGTTTAGTTTGGACATAGATACCCAGCAAAAAATTTGGAAGGGCGCAGCTTTAAAAGTAAAAGATATGAACTGTGTTCTTGTAGATTTACACGGTGTTGATCAGTCCCCAATTGGTTATATTCTTTCGCTGCCCATAGAAATTATATCTCCAGATATAATTGTGGTAATAGAGTCTTCTAATGATAATATACTCCAGCGAAGGCATAAAGATACTAAAGAAAGGATAATTGACACTATAAATAGTTTAAATGAGCATATAAATATGTTAAGGACTTCAATGGCTGTATGTTCTGCTATTTTGGGGTGTAATTTGATAGTACTTGAAAACGATGATTTGGAAGGTTGTTTTTTAAAACTAAAAAATCTTTTAGGTACTGGCAGTGTATTATAAAAAAAATCCAAATTTAAGCGTAAAGCTTATATAAGATGAAGACTAAATCTTGAATCTACCCCTTTACAGATTTCAAATTGTAAAACTGTATAAGTGAAATAATTTGTTTCTATAAATCAAATGGGGCCCGTGGCTCAGCATGGTTAGAGCGCACGGCTGATAACCGTGAGGCCCTGGGTTCGAATCCCAGCGGGCCCATTTACTTTTAATAAAGAATGTTAAACATTCTCTATTTTAATAATATATATCTAATATTTTCATATTTTCAAAAATTACTCTCTTATTTTTAGTTAAAGTTATATTGATATTAAATTAAAAAAAATCAAATTTTAATTAATTTGAACTTATTTTGAAAGATATAACTTGGTAAATATGCTTTAGTTTATATTTGATGGAATTACTGAATTTATAGCTATTTGAAGTTAATATCTATTTATAGCTTATTTATTCATTTAAATTAATATTTAAAATGTTAGTATATGATTAAATGGATATAATGGGCCTTAAAATATAAATAGATTGATAATAGGATAACTTTACTGTAAAATTTATTTATTATATGCTATTAAACATAATTTAATAATTAAAATAGATAAATTTAATAAAGAGAAAATTAAAAAGTGGGATATCAGTTGTAATAGGTATTACCATGAGATTTATTAACTCCAATTTTGAACCAAAATATGACTTTGCCCGATCTATTTCCCGCCTGGTACAACCTATAATAATTACTATGCCTATTTTTGTCATTTTAAATTATTTTGTAACGGGTGGAACTGGTTTTTTAATATTTACATTAATTTGCCTGCTGTTTGCAACTTTTTTACCATTTACAGCAGTTTGGATGTGGATTAAAAATAGAGATCTAGATTTGGATATAACGGATAAGGATGAACGCACATTTCCATTACTTTTTGGGGTTTTATCATACCTTATTGGTACAGTTATACTTTTTACTGCGGGAGCACCTGCCGCTGTCACCGTGTTAATGTTCTGTTACTTTTCAAATGCATTACTGACCATATTTATAACGTTTTTCTGGAAAATCAGCCTGCATTCTATGGGCATTGCTGGACCTACAGCAGCAATGATATATGTCTTTGGATCTTCAGGACTTTTATTTTTATTTCCATTGTTCATGGTCATGTGGAGCCGGCTTTACCTTAACAAACATACACTGGCACAGGTTGTTGTAGGTGCTATAAGCGGCTTTGTTTTTACATGGCTGCAGTTTAAGATATTTCTAGTATGAACTGGTATGATTTGAGTCTATTTTTTAAACAGATTCTTTTATTTTCACTAATAATTTGTTTAATATATGATGGTACTTTGAAAATCAATGCATTGTAGAAAAGCTTCGAAAATCAATGATTTTGGGGGTAAAATCTTTGAAAACATTGAAAAAATTTTATAATATTGTAAGAAGATGTTTAAAAGTAGTTAAACAAAATTTAAGAATAATTTCATAGATATATGGCAATTTTAGAGAGCTTAAATTAACTCTATTTTTTAATTAAATAATAGCAAATTTTTAATATTAAACATAAACTTCTTTAAAACAGTTTAATCACATTAAAATTTATTATTTGTTCTAAAAATATGTATGCTTGGGAATTAACTGGATAAAATGGTTATTGAAAATTTATTTAATAAATAAGTCAATTTTTGAATTTTTATAATTTTAATAAAAAAGGGGGATTTTGGTTATAAAAAAATTTATATTTCAAGATGTTCCATATTATAGATTGGAGCAATGATGGTAATCAATTACCTCATTTTATTATATTTTTTTTATAAACCTTTTTAAATACCTTCTGTTTTCACACAACACTATTTTAAGGAGTTATTATTTGTATTTTACTCTATTAACTATTTTCTACAAATTCATAAAGCTTTTTAAGGGCTGATCCTGATTCAACTGCATTTCGAGCGACTTCCACGCCTTCTGGAAAATTATCCACGATTCCACTTATAAAAAGGATAGCTGCTGCATTTGTGAGACATAGATCAAGCCTTGCCTTTTCAGTCTCATTTCTTTCCATACATTTAAGGACATCAACTGCGATCTGCATATTTTCATTGATATCTGAGGAAGCTTTTATCAGTTTTTCACGGGTCCTCTGGATACCGAAGTCTTCAGGGTAAATTTCTTTAATACTGATTTCCCCATTATCAACAATTGCCACTTTGGTTTTTCCCAGTGTAGATATTTCATCCATCGCTGGATTTCCATTGCTGTCAAACCCGTGAACTACCATGGCTTTTTTTACACCTAAATTTTTAAGTACATCTGCCACCAGTTCAACATAGTCCGGATCGAAAACTCCAAGGAGTTGAATATCTGCATTTGCCGGTGATGTAAGTGGGCCCAATATGTTGAAGACTGTCCTTATATTAAGCTCCCGTCTCACAGGCATTACGTACTTCATTGCAGGGTGAAAGTTGGGCGCGAACATAAATCCTATGCCTGTTTTTTCCATACTTTTTTCCACTTCTTCTGCCCCACTGTCAATGGTTACACCAAGGGCTTCCAGTATATCTGCACCACCACATTTACTTGTTATACTTCTGTTACCATGTTTTGCTATTACCACACCGCAGGATGCTGCTATTATCGCTGAAATGGTACTTATATTAAATGTTTTTAGTTTATCGCCGCCAGTACCACATGTATCTACAAGGGGCGCGTTTATATTTGGGGATACTGGTACGCAGACTTCCCGCATGGCCTTTACAAAACCGGTTATTTCTGGAACAGTTTCACCCTTCATGGAAAGGGAAGTTAAAAAAGAAGCTATTTGAATGTCACTTGTATTCCCATTCATTATCTGGGTCATACATCCATAAGCTTCTTTTTCATTTAGATCTTCAAATGAAGCGACCTTTTTTATGCATTCAGCTATCATAAAAATCACTTTTTAACTTATAGTGGCTTCTTTAAGTTCGGCGCAGAATTTACCAACTTTTTGCAGCATTTCTTCTTTATCCTCGAGATTTTCAGTTATTATGTTTAATATGGCACTTGCAACAATTGCTCCGTCAGCACCTGCATTTATAACTTCCTTAACGTGCTTTGGCTTTGAGATACCAAACCCTACACTTATTGGAATGTCGCTGTGGCTTTTTATTCTTTTAATAAGGTCAACAGTGGTTGTTTTGAGTTCAGCTCTTGCACCGGTGGTTCCCATAACTGCAACCACATAAAGGAAACCAGAGCACATTTTTGTTATCTCCTGCAACCTCTCATTACCTGTAGTTTGTGCTGCCATGAAAATCTGCTGAACACCGTTCTTTCGAGCGGCTTCCAGGGCATCACCCGCTTCTTCAGGGGGTAAATCTGCTGCAAGTATTGCATTTGCACCGTTATCTCTGGCCATTTCATAAAATTTATCAATGCCCATTTTGTAAATGAGGTTATAGTATGTGAGAACTCCAACTGGAATATCTGTAAATTCACGGATCCGCTTTATGAATTCAAAACCCCTTTCAACAGTCATACCTGCTTTAAGCGCTCTTATATCTGCTAGTTGAACTGTAGGCCCGTCAGCAACAGGGTCGCTGAATGGGAAACCGATTTCAAGCGCATCAGCGCCGTTTTCTACAAAAACTTTTACAATTTCAAGGGATGTTTCAAAATCAGGGTCGCCTGCAACTACAAATGGAATAAATGCGCCTTCTTTTTTGGCCTTGGCCTGCTGGAATGCCTCGTCGTAACTTTTTATTTTCATAATTTTACCCCCATGTAGTCTGCGATTATATTAACATCTTTATCTCCCCTTCCTGAGAGGTTTATAACTATTGTTTTTCCTTGATTCTCTTTAGCGTACTTTTCAGCCATTGCAACAGCATGTGAACTTTCAAGGGCAGGAATGATACCTTCATATTTTGACAGCAGCTTAAATGCTCTAAATGCTTCTTCATCAGTAATAGGGCCGTACTGCGCACGTCCAGTGACTTTCAAATATGAATGTTCTGGCCCAACACCAGGATAATCCAGCCCTGCAGATATGGAGTGGGCTTCAGAGATCTGTCCATAGTCGTCCTGAAGGACAAAGGATAAAGACCCATGTAGAACTCCTTCAGTACCTGCACTGAGCGTTGCACCGTGTTTTCCTTCTAAACCGTCTCCCCCACCTTCAGCGCCTACAAGTTCTACCTCTTTATGGTCTATAAATTCTGAAAATATTCCCAGGGAGTTACTTCCACCACCAACACATGCTATTACAGCGTCTGGGAGTTCACCTTCTTTTTCAAGGATATCTCTTTTTGTTTCCTTTCCAATAACTGTCTGGAAGTGTTTTACCATTGTTGGGTATGGGTGAGGCCCTGCAGTGGAACCCAGCAGGTAATGGGTATTTTCAACATTTGTTATCCAGTCCCTCATAGCTTCGTTCATAGCATCCTTTAAAGTTTTAGCTCCACTTTCTACAGGGATAACTTTAGCCCCTGATATTTCCATTCTAAATACATTTAACTTCTGACGTGCCACATCTACGCTGCCCATATAGATATCTGCAGGCATCCCAAACAGGGCACCTACAGTTGCAGTTGCAATACCATGTTGTCCAGCTCCAGTTTCTGCTATTAACCTTTCTTTACCCATATATTTTGCAAGAAGTCCTTGTCCAAGGGTGTTATTTATTTTGTGGGCACCTGTATGGAGCAGATCTTCCCGCTTAAGGTAAATTTTACACCCAAGTTTTCCCGAAAGATTTTCTGCGTAGTAAAGGGGGGTGGGCCTGCCTGCAAATTCCCTTAAATAATATTCAAGTTCGGCGTTGAATTCTTTATCATCTTTGTACTTTAAAAATGCCTTCTCAAGCTCTTCAAGGGCAGGAATTAGAAGTTCTGGAACAAATATCCCGCCGTATTTACCGAATTTACCATCTGAGATCATTAAATCACCTTACAATTTTCAACAAATTCTGCTATTTTATCTCTATTTTTAATTCCAGGACTATCTTCAACGCCTGAATTAACATCTACATAATCAAAAATATCTTTAATTAAATTTCCTTTATTTTTCATCTTTTGTGCACTAATTCCACCTGCAAGAAACAGTTTTATATCTTTATTACTTTCTTTTGCAATTTTTGCTGCTTCAGCTGCAATTTCCAGTGGAATTTGCTTTCCAGTACCGCCACTTTTACCTTGAATCATAGAATCAAATATTAGATATTTGCAAACTTTTGCAAATGATTTTATCTCTTCTTTTTTAGATTCATCGATTTTCTCAGGAATTCCAATGGCTTTAATTACATTAATTTCTTTTAGTTTATCTATATCCTCTGCCTGTAATGAATGCAGCTGTATATTTTTAACGCCGCTTTTTTCTATAGAATCCATGGCTTCTTCAACAGTTTCAGGCTCAAGTACAAGCACTGCTTTTTCTTTATTTTTCATGGAGTCCACAAGTTCTCTTATTTTTTCTATATCCTGAAATCTTTTGGACCGCTTTATGTTTATAAACCCGATAAAAGCAGGGCCTTCATTTTCACACACTCTAATGTCTTCAAGTCTTGTAATCCCGCAAATTTTGAATTCCATTTAACTCACCTTTGCGTTTTTACCTGTTTTAACCAGTTCCTGTACTGTTTCAAGTATGTTGTTTGATTCCATGATGGTTGAACCTATTAAGACTGCATCTGCGCCGTAGCTTCCAAGAAGTTTAACATCTTTAGAATTTTTAACCCCGCTTTCTGATACAAGAACCTTATTTTCAGGTATGTATTTTGAAAGCTTTTCAGTCCGTTTAAAATCAATACTGAAGTCACTGAAATCCCGGTTGTTAATCCCGATTATTTCTGCACCTGCCTTTACGGCCATTTCTATTTCTTCCCTGTTTTTACATTCTACAAGGGCGTCCATTTCAAGGTAATGGCAGAGGTCAATTCCAAATCTAAGATCTTTATAAACGCCTGCTATTAAAAGCACGGCACTGGCCCCGCAGGACCTGGCTTCATAGATCTGGTATTCATCCATTACAAAGTCCTTTCTAAGAAGCGGCAGCTTGCTTACTTTAGATGCAATACGCAGATTTTTAATGCTGCTTTTAAAGAATGTCTGTTCTGTAAGTACTGAGATGGCACTTGCCCCTCCTTTATCATAGAAAGGAACAACATCTTCCACCAGACTGTTGGAAATGTCACCTTTAGATGGAGACGCTGGTTTGTATTCGCAGATTACAGAAACATCATCTTTATTAAGTAGTGCCTTTTTAAAATCGGCTCTTATTTTTGTCCCGCGGATATTTTCCTTTAATTCGCTTAAAGGCCGATATTTCATGTCTCTTTTAAGTACTTTTTCCCTTTCAGTTATTATCTGTGAGAAATTGATCATGTACAGTCCTCCAGAAACCTTGTTTTTGGGGTTCTGGAACTGCAGGTTCCTTCAACCTCCAGGAAGTTTTTAATTATCTTTACTCCGCTGGCTGTTCCTATAGATTCTGGATGGAACTGGAGGCCAAAAACAGGACAATCTAAATGTTTTATGGCCATTATAGTTCCGTCTTCTGTTTTTGCAATGATTTCTATACAATCTGGGGTGCTGTCTTCATCACAGATAAGTGAATGGTATCTTGTTGCAACGAGGGTGTTTTCAACGTCCTTAAAGATCCCTTCGTTACTATGGGAAATTTCACTTAATTTACCGTGTATAGGCTCTGCTCTTTTAATTTTTCCACCAAATGTTGCGAAAATACCCTGATGACCTAAACATACTCCTAAAATTGGAATTTCACCTTTAAACTCTTTAATGACATCGCTACAAACCCCAAAATCTTTTTTATTGGTTGGGTTTCCAGGTCCTGGAGAAATTATTATGCTGTCTGGCTGAAGCTCTCTTATTTCATCAATGGTTATTTTATCATTTCTTTTAACCACTATGTTTTTTTCAAGCTGTCCAACTAACTGATAGAGATTATATGTAAATGAATCATAATTATCCAGTATCAGTATCATTTCAGTTCCCCCTTCCGCTTGCAACTTCAAGAGCCTTTATAACTGCCTGTGCTTTGTTTTCGCATTCAAAATATTCATTTTCTGGGACGGAATCATGTACAATTCCGGCACCTGCCTGTATTTTAGCTTTATTTCCATTGCAGACCAGCGTCCTTATAACAATCGCAAAGTCTGCATTTCCATTTAATGAGAAGTAGCCTAAAGCACCGCCGTAAGGCCCCCTTGGAAGTCCTTCCAGTTCGTTTATTATTTCCATGGCTCTGATTTTTGGAGCCCCGCTTAATGTCCCTGCAGGGAAAATGGAGCTGAATGCTTCAACTGCTGTCATATCCTCTCTCAATTTTCCTGTTACATGGGAAACGATATGCTGTACATGTGAAAATTTCTTAACAGTCATGTATTCTGGAACTCGTACTGAATCGAACTTGCTTACTTTTCCCACATCATTCCTTGCAAGGTCCACAAGCATTAAATGTTCTGCAAGTTCTTTTTCGTCATTCATCAGTTCTATTTCCAGTTTTTCATCTTCAGCACCTGTTTTACCGCGTTCCCTGGTCCCTGCAATTGGATATGTTTCCACATCGCTTCCCTCAACTCTGGCGAGCATTTCAGGACTTGAACCAATTATCTCGCGGTTTCCAAGTTTTAAATGATACATATATGGCGAGGGATTCATTTCACGAAGTGCCTTATAAATTGAAAGCTTATCGCCAGTGATTTCATATTCACGGGCATTTGATATAACACTCTGGAAGATTTCACCCGCTTTTATTTTTTCCTTAGCTTCTCTAACCATGCTTTCATATTTTTCCCTTGAAAAATAGTGCTTCTTAAACTTGAAATCAATACTGCCGATATCATGTGACTCCTTTGCAATCTGGTTTATTTCTTCGATTCTATTTTCACCAAGGGTCACATATTCACATTTGTTCTGCAACCGATCAAACGTAATAGTATCTAAGAATAAACCAAACTCAAAATCAGGATACTCTGAATCTTGAACATCAATATTTTCAAAATGTCGAACTGATTCATAGGATATATAACCTACGAGTCCCCCTCTAAATCCTTTTTTCCCATTACTTTTAGATGTTAATTTTTTAAGTTCTTCAAATGGGTTTTCAGTCTCAATTTCTTCTTGAACTCCATCTTTTTCTATCTGTAAAACATTTCCATAAGCTCGTAGAACTGCAGCCGGCTTGAAGCCTAAAACTGAGAGCCTTGCAAGTCCGCTGTCACTTTCCATGGATTCAAGTAGAAATGCACTGTCGTAGTTTCTATAAATATTTTTAAACAAGTCAAATGGGGAATCGAAATCAAGTTCGATACTAACTGGCTCATTTAATTTAAGATCGCCAAAAACATTCACTGCCTTTCATATTTAATCACCTATTAACGTATTTCTTACAGTATCCTATATACTATATAGTCCTATTTAAAGCTTTATAGTACATATGTGTACATTGATATTTAATATGCTTACTTTTAAAAAATAATTAAAAAAATAAACTCTTATTTTCACATAAATTCACAGATATATCCTTTTATCTGGCGAATCTCTCTAAAGAACCAATTAATTTCCGGAGTATTCCTGCAGCCGGTCCGAATTTACCTGCAAATCTGTACATAACTGCAATATCATCTTTTCTTAGCCCACCAACCACTGCAATGAATAATGCATAAAGTAAAGGCGCCAATATAATTGACATTAAGAACCCTTCTATGGTTTTAGGGAGCAGCATTAAGATAACTCCCATTAAAAAGGAAGCCATTGTTATTCTGGTAAAATCTGCCACAGGAATATTCACTTTGGAGAGTTTAAAGGTTCCATAAAGAGTTATTATCATTATAATAAATGCCGCTACTGTTGTACCTGTTGCAGCACCTTCTATTCCAATACTTGGAATCAACAGCACACTGAGAATCAATTCTACAGTTGTTCCTACAATAAGTGCAAGCATTGGAATAAATGGCCTTCCAAGGCCCTGACATATACTTGATGAGATATTATAAATTGTAAAGAATACCATCCCTGTTACAAATATTTGAAGTGCCCCTGCTCCAGGGGTATACGCATCACCAAAGAGTAAGGCAAGTATGGGGGCTGCAAAAATAATTGTAACTGTACACATGGGCACTACAAAGAATCCAACATATCTGTAGGATTGGGAAATATAGGTCTGAAGTAATGGGCCGTCTCTGAGACTAAGGGCTTCAGAAGTGGCGGGAAGTGCTGATGTAGCTACTGCTGTTGATATTATAAGTGGAAGCCTTGCAATTGCGCTGGCATTGGTGTAGTACCCTGCATACTGGCTTGCCAGGTATACTCCTATAAATATAGTACCGATGTCGTAAAGACACATTTCAGCGAGCCCGGTTATAACTACGGGTACTGAAAATTTAATGAGCATTTTGGCTATTCCCAGTTCTTCTCGAAGCGTGAATACTTTATCTCTATTTGGTTTAAGGCTGTGGGGGTCATGTCTGCGGTTTAACCTGCCCCATATCTGTTTTCTAAAGAGATATACTGAAACTACTGCAGAGGCCATGAAACCTATGGCAGTACCTACAACAGCCCCTGCAACGTACCAACCAATTATAACCAGGGCTATGGCAAATACGATTGTAAATACCTGTTCAAATGCACGGGTGATCAGGATATTGGTCATCTTATAGTATCCCTGGAAAACACCTCTAAAAACCCCTACAATAACGCTGAACGGTGCCATAACGGCCACGATCTGGAGAGGAAGGAGTGCTTCAGGTTTATGCCACCAGTCTATTGCAATAATTCCTGCAAGAATGTACATTAAAATAGCGCCGATGGTCCCGGTCACGGCCACGATCTTTAAGGCAGTAATTATAATCTGCCGCACCATATCATCCTGTTCCACGGCTGAATACTGTGCCACATACTTTGCAATAGCTGGAGGGAGCCCCCCGTTGGCAGTTATGGTAAGAAGATTCTGGAAAGGTAATGTAAGGCCTAAGATACCGTATCCTGCAGTATCCAGTAACCGGCTCATTATAAATCTATAGATGAATCCGCCTATACGAAATACGAATGACCCTATGAGGATTACAATACTTCCGCTTGCTATTTTTGATTTTTTTGAACTCATGGTATAGCCGTTATGGTGTGTGTAGCAGGATAAATTGATTGAATCTAATTATACTAAAAAACCATTAAAAAAAATCATTCCAAATACTGATTTTTGTTAAATGATCAATTACTTTTTCATTTAATTAATAGTTGCATAATTAATACTTCAAATGGCTCTTTTATTACAGAAAGCCTTTTTCCAACATCCAATTATTAATGTTTTAGATATTTAAACATGTAATTTTCAAATTGTGAACGTGTGTTTGGATGCATCTAATTTTAAGAATAGAATGATTTGTATGTAGATTCAGGTACAGATATGTACATTACACGTAAGATGGGGGATTTTTATAGGTATATTGAAATTTAAAAGATTAAGGACTGTATAATTGATTATTGGGCAAATTAAACGGTATAACTTATGTGTTTGAGTTTAAAATTGATGTTTAGTATATGAGCTTAGACATTACCATGAGTTAGGTATATCTGGATTTTTTTGGTCACAGTAGGTTTATCTATTATTTGTTTTTTTTTTTGAATTGTCGAAAAATTTTTATATTTTATTTAGAAATGAGTTATTATGGTAATCCCTGTTATATTTTATTTAATAATTTCTTTAATAATGGGCATTTTTTTATAATTGTAGGTTGTTCAGCTGTAAATGATTATATAAGGAATCTTGGAAAAAAGTGTCTTTTATATCTATTATATTTCCATTTATTTTAGGGATTATTGGTATTATGGGTGTTATCTATGGTTTCATTAGCTTTTTGTTATTAATAGCTTTTATAGTTTATATTATAGGTTATAGTTACTTCAAATATACTTCAAATAAACACCCTGAAATAAAGAAAAATCGAGAGGAATATCTGGAGAAATTGGAGAAACATCGTGAAATGTATAAAAAAGCATCCTTTTACAAGTTTATGAGAATTTCTAGCTATATAATGCTCGGTTGCATTGTCTTTTTAGGTGCATTTATCATAATAGTTGTAGTATTTGATATAACTTTTTAGCTTCGATAAACCTGTAAAAAATGAATTTGAACATAAATTCTGCCAAAATTGTTATTATTTTGAAAGTCGGAAAAATTTATATGCTTAATTTTATACACTAAAGATTGATTTTATACAAAAATGCACTAAACAAAGGCAATGTTATTTATCCCATTTCGTGGCTAATAACGGTATATTATCCAAATAATGTTTTTCAGTAAAAAAGGAAAAGTAAAGTCTGGCGGATCTTTATGTGGGAGAAAATAAAGCATAAATTCGAAAAATTCCCGGCACGTATGAGCGTTGCAAGGAAAATAGTTGAGCACGGTTTGCGTGTTGGAGAAAATGGTAGAATATACTGCGGCAATATTGAAATAAGTGATGTGGCACTTGCAAGGGCGGTAAATGTGGACAGGAGGAGTATCAAAACCACGGTAGATGTTATACTTTCCGATGAACAGCTTGCAAAGATATTCCAGAATATTACTCCTGCAGGTACGCTGGTTAAGGGCGTAGCAAAAGAATTGGGATTTGGGGTTGTAGAAATAGAGGCTGAAGCTCAAAATCCAGGGATAATTGCCAGAGCTACAGAACTGATATCACTTAAAGGTATAAGTATAAGGCAGGTGCATGCTGGAGACCCTGAAATTGAAGAGTACCCTCTGCTTACAATTATAACAGAAAAACCAATTGAGGGAAATTTAATCAATGATTTTTTAAAAATTGAAGGCGTAAAAAGGGTTTCTATTTATTAACAACAAACTTTATGTAAAAATAAGCTTGAATTACTATGTGATAGGTTGCATAAGATGGTTTTAAATTATTTTATGGTATAACTAATTGGTTGTAGTAGCCATATAACTTATATATAATTAAATAAGCTTGAATTACTATGTGATAGGTTGCATAAGATGGTTTTAAATTATTTTAGGGATATAACTAATTGGTTGTAGTAGCCATATAACTTATATATAATTAAAATAAGCTCGAATTACTATGTGGTAATTGCATAAAATGGTTTCAAATTATTATGGATATGATTAAATTTATATATTTTAGGTTGTATTAGTCATATAACTTTATATAATTAAAAATAACATGTAATATGTAACTATAATTTAAAATCAATAGTGTTTATAACTAATTATTAATTATTAAATAGTTATACACAAAGGTTATATTGGTTAAAATTTAATGTTTAAAAAGATAAAAAATTGGTAAGGTGTTAAATATGGATCAGGCAATTTTAGTTCTTTCAGTCATCATAGCAGGATTTATAGTTGTGTCTCTTGTTACTCATGTATTAAATTTAAATGCGGAATAATTTATCTATAAATCTTTTTACTATTTTTAGTTTTTTTATATTATTTTAGCAAATTCATTTTTTTAAATTAAGCGTAAATTTTGTTCCATTTTCTTTTTCGAGTTTTATTTCTCCGTTGAGCTGGTTTACAAGTGTATTTACCAGTTGTAGGCCTAATGATTCCGTGTTTTTAAAATTGACATTTTCTGGAAATCCTATTCCGTTATCTCCAACGATCAGTTTCAGCATGTCTTCCTTTTGCGAAAGTAAAATATTTATTTCGGATGTAATTCCTCCAGAAGGGGCAAATTGTATGTTTGATAAATTATTGATTTCAACTGCATGATCTGTAAATGTGAAATTTTTAGAATTTGGAATATTATGTGGAAATGCATGTTTCAAGCTGTTAGAAATCAATTCATTGAGAATTAAGCCCAATGGGATGGCAGTATCTATATCCAACAGGATATTATCCAGATTAATTTTTGTTTTAATTATATCTTTATCTATTCCGTAGGAACTGAAAAGCCCTGATATCAAATTGTGTACATATTCTTCAAAGTTAATTCTGGCCAAATTATCGCTTTTGTAGAGGCCTTCATGGATCATGGCCATAGATTTAACTCTATTTTGACCTTCCTTGAAAACTGCCAGGTAATTTTCATCTTTGATGTATCTGGACTGGAGGCTTAATAAACTGGAAATTATCTGCATATTGTTTTTTACCCTGTGGTGGATCTCTTTCAACAGTACTTCTTTTTCTTCAAGTGAGGTTTTAATTTGCTCCTCAGCGATTTTCCGATAATTTATATTTCTACTTCCGCATACAAACCCTTTAAAGTTATTTCCGTCAAATATGGGGGTGCCTGCTGTTTCAATCCAGATATAATCTCCAGAAGGTGTTTTATGGCGATATTCAACTTCATTAGGGGCATGAGTATATACTGCTTTTTGAGCTGATGATTTTAGCTTCTCTAGATCATCGGGATGCACTAAATCTAAAATATTGTTTTCCAGCATATTTTCGGGTGTATAACCTAAAACTTTAGGTGCAGATGGGCTAACATATCGATATTTTCCATTGGCATCGATTCTTGTTATTAAATCCATCATATTGTCAGTTATTAAACTTAAGTGCTTTTCCCGTTTTTCTAATATTTCCTGGTTTGTTTGCAGTAATTTCCGTGCCTCGTTACTTTCTTTTAAGTCCAAAATCTGACGGGCAAACACCATCGTTAGAATAATCACTGCTCCCCAAACAAGAATATTCAAATTAGCATCTGTTAACTGCGTATAAATCCAGTATAACAGCATGTATATAAAAGCAAGCCATAGTACAGGTAAATAAGAACTCCTGCTGACTTTCAGGAATGGAGTTTTATATTTTAAACTTTTAAATGATGATTGGGATTTATCAGTTATATAGGAAATACCGGCCAGTGCTGTTAGAAAATATGAGCTTAACCATCCTAGATCTAAAAAGTTACCGGGTATGTATACGCCGTATAAAAATTGACCGATGTAAATAGCATTGGTAACAACCAGAACTGTCACACTTAAGGCGAGTAACAATAAAGGCATCTTTTTTACCTGTCCAAACCAGTCAAATAACAGGTAGAGTAGTATAAACAGTATAAAAATGTCCATAAGCAGGTAGGATAAATATATGAACATGCTAAATACGTTTGAATTATGAACTTCAATTATTGGTATTAAAACTGCCCAGAACACCAGGCCTGCCGATAAAATCATAATTCCAGTATCTAAAAGAATTTGATACTTTTTTGTTTCCTGAATTCTAGCAACTGGTAAAAACAAAATACCCAGTATAAGTAAAGGGTAATAGGATAGATAAAGTATATCGGCTATTGATGGAAAAGGGGACTTATTAAGTTCTGCATACATAAGGGTCCATAACACATTGCCTAAAATGGTAACTAACTGTGATAATGCTATTAAAGTCCAGCTTACAAATGCTCTTCTACCATATTTAAATGATTTTTTTGCTACACAGAATAGGGTGGTTATAACAATCAGATTTAGTATAAAAAAGGCTAAATTTCCAAATGTATTATTAGTGGGATCAATATTTTCGTTAATTAAGATTATGGCTGTAATTATCAAGCTAGCAGCAAAGAAGATTGACATCCCTCGAAAAAGAGTGAACTTATTCTTATTTATTGTGAAATTCATGGGTTCATCAACCTGACTTTACGTTGGAATGATTAATATCTATAATATAACCTTTATATCATTAATAAATAAATGTGTTAATATAATAGGCGTTTAATTTATTAAAAGTAAGTTTAAACGTATATTAATAATTAATATGGCGCTAAAAGGGATTTAAATGGAAAATATAAAAATTTTAGTTGTAGAGGACGAAAATATAGTTGCTTTAGATATCGAAAATAGATTAAAAGGTTTAGGATTTACTGTACTTCCTGTAATTTCTTCTGGAGAGGAAGCAGTTGAAAAAGCATATGAATACAAACCAGATCTGGTTTTAATGGATATTCTGCTTAAGGGAAAAATAAATGGAATAGATGCAGCTAAAAAAATCGTTGGAAATCTAAAGATACCTATTATATACCTCACAGCCAGCACCAATCGGGAAGTGTTAGAGCGGGCCAGGAAGATAGGGCGTTGCAGTTACATAACCAAGCCCTAACTAAAATGTAACAGTTATATACCCATAAAACCCAATGATCAAACCATGCAAAGAGCAAACCTCAAACCCACCAAAGACAAAATACAAAAAGAAAAAGTAATACAAGACTGGCTCGACGGACTACGCCCAGCAACCATAGACAACTACCTCAAAGCCCTAGCCCTATTCACACAATTAACGGGCAAATCTCCCACAGAATTATTAGAGATAACCTGGAAAGAACAAGAAGAAAGAACACCCCCATGGCAACAATCAATAGAAAAATGGTACACACTACTAAAAGAATATGACCAAAAAACCAACGCCAGTAAAACCACATCAAACGTAAGAAAAGCAAACATATCAGCATTCTTCCATTTCTACCGTATAATGACCCCTAAAACATATTTAAAACGTAAAAAAGACAATCTAATAATTAAAAATGAACGTGAAGGATTAACCAAACAAGACATAAAAGACGCATTACACGGTGCAAATTCATTCAAAATAAAAGCATTAATCCTAACACAAGCAACATCAGGAATAGCAATACAAGATGTATTACAACTTAATATTGAACAATTCTATGATGGATTAATTGATTTAAAAGAAGGATACCAAATATGTAAAATTCATCATAAAAGAACTAAAAGCAGTCGTGAACATTACACATTCATATCATTTGAAGCTGTTGCATTAATTAAAAAGTATATAAAATTGGAACGTTTGGGGCATAGTAAAGGGCCTCTTTTCACCTCTAGAGACAATGTTGATACAAGATATAGCTACAGAACATATGCAATAATGATATATCGACTCAATAAAAAATTAGGATGGTATAAAGGTAATTACAGATATGGTAAATTAACAACTCATATGTTCCGTAAATTCTTTGAAACACAATTAACTAATGCAGGGATAATTAACGATCATTTAGTTCACCTTATGGGCTGGAAGCATAAAGACCCCCTAAAAGCTACATATTACCTTGCGAATCCAGATGAATTACAAAAGAGTTATATTAAGCATTTAGATTATTTGACTTTAGAGAATGTTGAAACTATAACACTTAACAGTCCCGAAGTTAAACAGTTGCAAGATCAGATAGACTCACAGCAAAAACTTATAGACCAAATATTACGTGAATCTAAGATAGAAGAAGAATATGATAAATTACGTAAAAAATAATTTTAATCACTATGATTAGTTATAAATTCGTCGAGGGCTTGTAACCACATAGTTTTATGACGCTCTTTCGGATCTTTAATATGCCCAAATTCTTCAATTTCTATTTTATTCAGTTTTGCAATGCGTTTAGGATCCATATGTTTCACAGCTACCCACATTTCTAATGCTTCCATTGCTGATAATTGCACGTACTTATTGCTAAATTCTATTTGTTCCTCAACAGATCGCCAAAACATTTGGTCTATTGCAGCTTTTTTGAAATCAATGTAAAGCGATACAGGTATTGATACGTTAAATCGGACTGTTTTTTCTTTTGCCATTATGGATCACAAATGCTAAACTGGTTGTATTACTTGGATTGGTTGAAATAACTTGTGCATCTATTATAAATCACGAGTATATAAATTTACGCTGTGCAATTGTGAAATTGGGTTCCGTGTCACTCTTTATATATTAGATTAATACATTATTATTTGAAAGGGGAATACTTACCATGCGCTCTCTCGCAATGAGTATTTAATTAGATTGAACATAACTACGATGTAGGTTTAATAGAAGAGTGAGGTATTCCAAACAGACTCAAAATGAGGTTAAATTTAAAAATAGAGGAGTATACGAAACATTTATATGTATCAAAAATCAATACGCTAATATGACAAGATACAATTGTTCTTGTCTGGAATAACTGGAAAAAATGACCTCAGGGTCATGTGAGAATAACCAGTAGATACGGTTCACTTGTTTTGCCGACAACCCCGTATCTACTGTGTACCAATGTGATACTAATGAGAATATGTCAAGACCAAGTATATAAAATTATGCCCAAATCTATTGGACACGAACTATTTTTTGTTTTAAATACACTTAGCCGGATTCAATTTAACACGTTATTTTCCAGGGGGTCACTCGTATGAACGCCGACCTGCTGAAACGGTATAATGATGAAGCTGAGTCCTGCTTATCTAAATTTAAAGAACTAGTTAATATTGATCCTGATAAAGCTGATAAATATTATTTAAAAGCAGGTGTTTGGATTGGTAAGGCTAAGCAGTTAATTAGATCCACGTGAGCGTGGTAAAATGAGTATTGTTTTTAATCAATATAATAGTGTTAGCGTATGCTATCATTGTGAAATGAGTATAAAAAGTAATTATAATTCATCAAGTACTTTTTTAATTAAATCATTACGTTCTCTCATCTTTTCAGTTAATTCAGGTTTTCTATCTGCAATAACACGGTCTATACCTTCAAGGACTAATGCACTGATTGATGTATCTTCTAATTTTTTAATTTCTTCAAGGACTTCATATTTGCTTTCAGGTACTCGGATGGATGTTTGGATGTTCCTTTCTTTTGCCATGTGTATCGTTTCCATAATTTCTGATTTTGCTTTCATTATTATCACTCCTTGTTTTATAACTTCAGATTTAAATATATTTCTTTTATTATTTAAAGTTTGTTGTGTTTGTATGATATTGTCAAGCAGTAAAGCAATAAAGCAAAGTTTATATATTAGAAGCAACAAAGCAAGATACAACGAAAGTATAGGGGGATAAAAAATGAGCGAAATTGAAAATGATTTTGAAAGAGATTTTGTGGATTCTCCACACTATGGAAAATATTTAAAAGCAATGGCAGAAGAACAAACCAGATTAGATCCGGATAATATGGAAACAAGAATAACAGAACTTGAAAAACTTGTTAAAACATTAACTAACCGTGTTGAAGAATTAGAAACTCCAGAAGAACCAGTACATGCAAGTGCGTTATGCGAAGCTGAAACATGCACTAATTGTGGGGCTTGTGATGATTACCTTCAAAATGGAGGACGAATTTAATTAAATTTTTTCAGGTGAGAAAATATGGTAAATGAAACTGGACTAACTAAAGAAGAAATAAACTACTGGCTTTTTGAATTAACCGAAGACCAGATGGCAGAAGACATTATTGGAGAAGCAAACAGCAATTATTACGCTGATTGTATAAAAAGGTGAGAAAATATGGAAGCAATAAACAAAATGGGACAGGCGGATGTTAAAATGCAGGACGTATGTTTGTACGATATTGATGGGGAAATTATTGAATACTGGACAAAGATGCATGATGAAATAGTAGGGACTGGCTGTTTACAGGCTTTAATGGGGATGGAAGAATGAGATGCAAACATGGTTTTTATGGATTTCCTTGTCAAAAAATAATGGAAAGATATGATTTAAAAGGGAATTGTATATTTGAAGATCCAAGAGCATGTCCTGATTATGAAGAATACAAGGAGGAATCTGAATGAAATGTCCTAGATGCGGTAAACATAACGCTACAGCATATGGATTTCACAAAAACAACCAGACTAACGCTTTTAAATATTGTAGTGATTGTGGATTTGTAGGGGAGGCAAAACAATGAATCCAATAACATTTTTAGTATTAAACCTGTTAGAATCTTTGCATAATCTAGTTGAAGATTTACACGACGGACTATTACGTAACGAACAGAATAGTAACCGCAGAATGTTAAAATAGGAATGATTTCAATGTCTAAAACGATAGACAGGATATGTGAAACATTAGGACAACCTAAACCAGTTGTAATTAAACAATACAAATCCAACTGCAAACAAGTTAAAAAAGGTTATGGTTACGATAATCACGATAAAATGATCGTACACCACCTAATTCCAAAATCAATTCATCCTTATGGATATTTAGACATTGAAAACATGCTACCTTTAACAATGGACATCGAAAAACCATTGCATAAATTTTATTCCAGATATGAATTAGCGATGGATCCACTCATGCCTATTATTAAAACAATTGAATTTGAGTTACTGGCTTCAAAATAAATTATCACATGTCTAGAACTGGGTTTAAATCCCATTCCAGACTTTTGTTTGAATTCGGCGGGCAGTCCGATAACTGCCATATAAAACTTTAAAAATGGTGTATAAAATGGATAAAGACATTAAAAAACTCTTAGAATTGAACGAAGAATTAACTGAAATAAATACAGAATGGTTAAACTTAAAACAAAACTCAAAAGAACTGGACATTGAATTAATGGAATTTGGAACTGAAAAATGGGAAGAATATTTAAACAGAAGCATAACAGGGATTACTACTGATGAAATTAACCGGTTGGTCTCTCAAGATTCTACTTTTATACACATCAAAAAAGCAAAACTCGAACGTGAAATATTAAAATTAGAATTTGAATCCAATACCAAATTTAGAGAACTTAGATCACAGGAAGCGATTGTTAATCGTAAAACAGCTTTGATTCAAAGTTAATTTATTTTTTAGTAGATATGGGGGTATCAAACTATGAAAGCAAAACAAAGTAACTTCTACGGAAGCATGGCAGACGACCTGAACAACATAAACAGTTTAAGCACACTCGGAAGGTCTGTAATGAAAGAAGTCAGTAGGATATGTCTTAAAAATAAATTTGATGACACACGATTAATTAAAGAATTGAAAATGTATGGAATTAACTTAGAAGTTATGCAAAGGTGATAAAATGGCATTATTTAGTACATTAGTAAAAGAAACACAAGAAATAGAAGGAAACAGACCGGATACAAGCGAATATGAAGAATTTAAACTAAATGATTTAGACGATGGAAGTTCATTTGTAGGAAATCCATTTCTGACTAAAATATATGAAAATGAATTTGATGAATACAACAAACAAGGCGAATTAACAGGTAACAAAGTTAAAAAATATAGTGCAAACCTATATATTACAAATAACGAAAATGAAGAGGTTTTAAAAGCTAAAGTAAACTTCAAAAGTGATAATGATTCAATTAAAGTCTTTAAAAACAGCGTAGCTTATGACATCATTGACAGTATAGAAGAACTTAACGATCCTGAAAAAGAAGAAGATAAAAATGTTTACTCAATGAGCTTTAAAGAGCTTCAAGATTACATTAATGACTTAGATTCGATTACTGTTGATATTATTGAACATGAAGGTAATTTCACATACAACACATTACGAATAACTCAAATTGGGGAATAAACATGGAAGATGGAAGTACTTCAATAGAGAATGTCGCTGTAACTCAAGACATTGTAGGGATAAATCTTGTAAAAGCATTATGCAAAGTACAAGAAGAAATTACAAACCCCATTGCAGAAGCTACCAATCCTTTTTTTAAAAGCAAATATGCAACTCTTTCAAGCATATTAAACCTCGTAAGACCATTACTTTCAAAAAATGGTTTATACCTATATCAGAATGCGGGAAATGATGAAAATTACGTATATATTGAAACTAAGTTGATACATACTAGCGGGGAATATTTACAGTCTTCTCGTTTGTATTTGAAACCAGATAAGAAAACACCACAAGGGATAGGTTCTACTATAACTTATGGTCGCCGTTACCAATTAGCAGCAGTATTGGGAATATGTGACCAAGACGATGACGATGGAAATGCAGCAGAATCTGGAGAATCTCAACAAAAACAAGCTCCAAAAAAACCTAAATCTACTCCTAAAACATCAGGAACCCCTAAATCATCTACTTTAAATAATGGCCAAATTTTAAATGATTCAGTAATTCAGAAACTTAAAAGTAAAAATAAATATTTAGATGAAGCAATAAGCACATTGTCATCTGGAGATAAGGCTATTACTAAAACTAATGTTCTTAAAGAACTTGTTGAAATGCGTGACGCTAATGAATTCAGTACTGAAAGTAAAGAAAATTTAGAACTGTTTACTACTGCTAAAAAAGATTTGGGGTTTAAATCTTAATTTTATTTTGTGGAGACCGATAACATGGAATATGAAACAAATATTGGAACTTACTTTTGGTCATACATCTTTGGGAATGCCTTATTATTTATTGTGATTGGGGTGTGTTTAGGGTATCTGATTTGGGGGCTTTAGAATGGAAGTAGATAAATTAAAAAAGAAAATTGAAATGAAAAACATTTTAGAAGACGAAATCGAAGAACAACTGAAAGAATTAGCTGAAAAAGCTAAATCAATACTGATTGAAAATGATGAAATTTTTAACAGTGGAACAATTGAACCTCAAATATTCAAGAAATCTATCAATTTTAAATTGTGTTGCGATGTTGATTTTAAAGTGTTAAATGAGTTGCAAAGTGAATTAAATCCAAATAAAATTATATTGAATGGTGGAGGATACCAGGGTGTGTTTTCAGGACAGGCTAATACCGGATATGTTGTTATTAGGTTAATGTTTGGTGATTAAAAATGCCATGTTCAATATGCAAACAAAAAATCGAACCAGCCGAAGACAACCTCAAATGGCTTGATAAAAGCCACGAATGGGTACATCGGGAATGTTTAGAAGGAGAATCTTAAATGCGTGAAATAAAATTCAGAGCATGGAATAAACATGAAAACAAGACGTATCCAGTTCACATCATAGAATTTGACCATAAAGAAATAATTGTAGATGTATGTGAAAGAAAGGATAATGGTTTAAATTGTTGGACTTATCCGGATCAAGTTGAATTAATGCAGTTCACAGGTTTAAAAGATAAGAATGGCGTTGAAATCTACGAAGGAGATATTGTTAAACATTCTCAAACAAGTTGTATTTTTAAAATAGAATATTCAGAAGGCCATGCAGGATTTAGGGTAAGTGGATGTTATTCTAATAAATATTTGGGAGAAGCTTGGACATTTGTAGAAAAATTAGAAATTATAGGTAATATTTATGAAAATCCCGACTTACTGGAGACAACACAATGAGTTATATGTATCGTTGTAATAATTGTAGAGACACCACAGAAGATGAATCAAAACCCTCTGAACTCAGCGAATCAGATAAGCTTTGCAGTAACTGTTACTGTGGCTACTATCAACTTGTGGGAACTGTGGGTAGAAGGAGTAAACTGTTAGGCAACACAGCAATATTACATATTATTTAATATTTTTATCATAACTTTTTAAGGCATAATAAAGGAGGTGACAACTTGAAAGAATTCATCGCAGAAATCATGGCAGGAACCTACCTAAGAATAGAACACGATCACGGAAAAAATACAGGATACGTACATATAAGTAAAGAGGGTAAATTAGGGGCATTTGTAGCCAAAAAGAAGATAACAAAAAGAATAGACTCACTCACATTCAACTCAGAAGACATACGATTCCTATACAACAAAGCACATTCCAGCGAATATGCACTTCAAATATACGATAAAAAAACAACCAAACCCAAATTTATTGAAGCAATTGAAAGCGTTCAAGACCAATATTACCAATTCATAGACGGACTTTCAGAATACAAAGAGCAGGAAAGACAGCAAGAAATAGAAGAACGTATGGAAGAATTAGAAGAAAAATCAAGCGAATTCAAAACCTTAATTGATACACTTAAAATGAGCTTAATGGAATACATATTTTACGCTGGAGAATGGCTCGTCGCTGATGAATCAACAAATATTGCAGCTGCATTCACCGCATTCATGGCAACAGTTTTAGGTTTAGATCCAATATGGGTAACTATTTTCGGAAGTCCTGGAAGTGGAAAAACCACAATCGAAGAGGCAGCATTAAGTTTGATTCCAGATTCAAATAAAGTTCCAGGTATAATGACTTATCCTGTTATGTTTGATTTAACAGCACAATTTGGTGAAGATTATTTCGATAGAAAAGTAGCAGTACTCGGCGATCTTGGAGGGCAAAAGGATTTTGAACGTAATGAAGAAGTTATCAATGTTTTCAAAGAATTAGGTACTGATGAAAAACCCGCACAACGTACAAAGAATGTTAAAGACCCAGTTACTGGAGAAATGACTCCAAGAACAATGTCAATACGTGGAAAGTCTGCTTTATCTCTTACTAGTGTGAAAGAGATGAGAGATGAGCAGATGATAAGTAGAAGCCTTATGCTTAACCCTCGAAGTACTGACGATATGTTCTTGAAGTTCATGGAAAAACTCACTGTTAAGAACAAACCTACCAAAAAAAGGTCGAACATTAAAGATAATGAATTGCCTTTGTTACGTGCATATCTTGAGCTATTTGCATATAACTTTGATGGTTCGTTAGAAGTGATTAATCCATATTACTTATGTCTCGTAGACTGGTTTAAAGGTAGTGAAAATTTAAGGCGTGTTGCCGGGCAAATCCCAAACTTGGTGAAAGTGGTTACATTGCTGCATGCTGATGAAAGACGGCAGATACGTACTGATGAGGAAACTTTTGTTATCAGTACTAAGTTTGATAATCAAATTGTCAGTGAAATGTTTAATTTGTATATTGGTTTGTCTCCAGGGGCTATTAATTTTTATAATCAACTGATTATGCCTAATAAATTGGAGCAGTTGAATGAAGATGAGCTTACTGAATTGTTAGATCATAAAGTTAGGCTTGATGAATGTAAATCCCTTTTTACAGTTTCTAGTATTAAACGTAAGTTTAGTAGTAAACCTGCTGGATTTCAGCGTGAATTGATTTCAAGTTATTGTCAGGCTTTGGAGGATAAAAATAAGCTTGTTAAGTATGATGAGTATCGTAGTAAATATAATTTATATAGTCTTGCTCCAGGTAAACCCAAAGTTATAAAATTAAGTAGTCTTACTTTTGATGATAAACTTATCACAAAATATGTTAAGGATAATGTGTATGGTGATGAGGGAGTATGTGGGGTGTCACCTGAGATTTTGGATCCGATCATTCAACATGACGATACGGGCGTAGAAGTGCTTATTGATAAAGTTAAGCTTCCTCCGTGGAGTTCGATGATTCACAAAGTGTGGCAGAGTGTGGCAGAAAGGGGTAAAAGTGTGGCGAAACAGGCCAAAAGTGTGGCAGGAAAAAATAGCAGCGTGGCAAGTGTGGCGAAAAGTGGTGAAAAACCTAATACTAAAAGTGTGGCGACTGTGGCGGAAACAAAAATAGATGAAAATAAAGCATTGGTGGATGATGCACTTAAAAACTGGGGGTTTGCAGATGATCATTCTTAAAAGTGACCGCACAACATCTAACATTTCCCCTGAATTTAGAGAAGAATTAGAACAATCATTATGGTACTGTTCTGAATGTGATGCTGAAATTAAAGGAACATCTAGTCTGCTTGTATATCTTGGTGAAGAAGATAGGATTTACCATCTTCATTTTAATTTACAGGGATTAGATGATATTCATATTGTTTTTAGAGATGTTCCACTATATGAACAACGTAAATTATGTGCAAATCGATATGAATATTTAATTGAATTTGAAAATGAAAAATTCAAATCAGATATAAATGGAATTCCTAAAGAACAGTTTATCAATTTACTAAAAAATGCCGAAATAAAATCAGACAATAACACTGCAAAAATTAGAGAGCGAGATAATAATCAATGTAAAATATGTGGTTTCAATGATGAACGAGCTTTACAAGTACACCATATCATTCCAAAAATAAATCCTTTTTTTCAAACTGAGTTAATTAGAGACCCAATTAATTGTATTACTCTTTGTGCTAATTGTCATCGAATTATTCATCATACTTATATCAATGGGACTGATTCTGAACGTGAAAAAATCGTTAAATCATTATTGGAGCTTAACGGTTTCAATGTTAAATGGATTGATGATTATATGTGGGATTCTCTTGAAACTTGCAGAAAATGGAGGATGTTTAAATGAATAAACACCCAACTGGCACAATCGATTATTATCGTAGTGTTTTCATGACAGAGGGACTGCGTGAGATGATAACTGAAATTACAGGTGTTATGAAGGAGGCAGGGAATCCAGTTACTCCTCAGAGGTTGGATAGTTTCATCAAAGCAATACTATATGGGGCTAATCCTGATGGCAGTGTACGGAACCGTCCACCACAACCTGATTTTACTGATATTAAAAATAATTACAGTCGATTTAAATTTCAGCAAAAAGTGCATGAAATGTGGATTCGTAAGAGGAACAGGAGCGTATGAATATGGTTAAACAAAAAGCTTGGACTCCTGAAGAGGATGCAATACTAATTAAATATGCAAAACAAGGCTATTTAGACAATGAAATATCTGTGAAAATAAATGAAGAAACTGATGCGGATTCACCCGTAAGGTCTAGAAATTCTGTTTATTCACGTCGTAAAGTGTTAGGATATGACAATAATAATCTGACTGGACCGAATGTGTTTAGGTTGATTCGTATTAGGCAAGATAATTTGAAAGGGAATGTGGGGGTTTAGAATGGTCGATAACATGAAATTAGAACCGGGGAGAGTAGTTGAAGCAGATGGTAAAACATATCTCCTTAAAAGTGTAAGAACTTTAGGTTTTACTGCAATTGATTTGGACGGGATTCCCATTAGTTGTAAATATTGTGGAGGCAATCTCCAAAAAATGGGAACTCGTAAAGGCCAATATAAATGTTTAGAGTGTAAACGGCCTAACTGGCTTGACAGTGAAGGGGAACACGAGGAGGCTTAAATTATGAAAAGATTGGATGAAGATTTTATTAAAAAATGTGTAAAAGGACAAAGCCAACTCAGAAGAGTTTGGAAACAAAAAGCAGGAGATCGAGTCTTAACACGAATGAACAATGATGAGAATAAATTAGAAATTGATTATTATTCTAAAGACTTTGCAAGTAAAGCAGGAAGTATGGCATTACGTAGAGTCACAGATGTATGGCTTCCTTATGATGAGCAGTTACAAGAAATTTTGGATGATAAGTTACATTTGGGAGTTGGAGATTTAGGTTGGGCTTATTATTGGTGGCTTGAAGGTGAGGGTTCTACTTTGGTTGATTGCTGGTTAGATTTTGTATTTTATAAACTGTTTAATATGACTTGGAATTTTGTTGATAGGGAATGGGTTGTTTTGGATGATTTGGAGGAATAAACATGTTATTCAAAGAAGAACACATAAAAGCGATTTTAAGGGAAGAAAAAACTCAAACTAGAAGGGCATGGAAAAAACCGATGGCAAAAGTTGGAGGAATTTACAAAATAAAAAGACAGATGTTAAGCAAAGATGACTTTGGAAAAATAAGATGTACAGGTCTAAGAAAAGAGAGATTAGGGGATATATCTGAAGAAGATGCAATGAAAGAAGGAGGATACACTGTTAAAGAATATATTAATGTTTTTGATAGAATAAATAAAAAGCATGGAGGATGGAATCCTGAATTAGTTGTTGATGTGATTGATTTTGAACTAATTAAATCTAATTTGAAACCCGGCGATATAGTAAAAATGATTGATTGCACTGAATCAGAGTTACCAAAATACAAAGACAAACAATTTAAAGTTAGGTCTGAGCCTTGGTTTGTGGGACATGGCAAGGAAGTTGTCTTAATTGAAGGTATAACTGGGGGATTTTTAGTAGATTGCTTAGAGAAGATTATTTAGATCGTTATAGCTGTATATACGGAAGTTCATTTTATTTCGTTATATAACCGAATGGAGAAGTAGAACTATTATTAATCAATAAAAAGGTGTTAAAATGACTTGTTATCAAGAATATGACAGATGGACAATAGAAGATAAGGAAGACCTGGAAAGGTTTGCACAAAAATTTAAAGTCCGAAAAGAACCTATTGTGGATGGTAGATTTAATTTAAATATTGATTCTGTAAGACAAATTTGTGCAAGAATAACAGAATGTGATTTGGTAGTGTTTGAAGAAAATGAAAACCTTGTTATAATGGAATTTGGGATTTAAGTGATTAAATGAAATGCCTTAACTGTAAAAAACCATTTCACGTACGTATTTATAATGATGGAACTATGATATGTGACCATTGCGAATATAAATATAATCCACTAGATAAATTAATTTATAAAGTTCAGAGATATAATTATGATAAAAATGGAGTAATTTAAATGCCATTACTAGATTATTACTTCAAAGGAATATATTTAGGAAACAAAATGGAACATTTTCATAAAGATATTAGAAAAGAATTAACTAACTGGAGTTATACAATGAATGGTATTTGGAGAGGTCACAAAGAAATGAAAAGGGCAATCGAGGATTACATGACAATGCAAATAAGAAGAACTAAACATTTTACAATAACGGGTGGAATTGGACATTAAAAGATTTAAATAGTATTTAAATGATTTCAGGTGAAAATATGAAAGTAAATTTAGATTATACTAAAATTAGGTCTTTATGGGAATTTCTAAATAAATTTAAAGCATTTGATATTTACAACCAGATTAATAAAAAACATGAAATAAATTCTTTTGAGGATTATAAAAAAATTCATTTAGACGATACACTGGCAGTACAAGGAGGATATATTGAAAATTTATTAACTTATCTTGAAGGCAAATATGCAATAGAATATAATTATGAAGGTAGAGGAATGCAGCCAAGAAGCATTACAATTATTGAAGTAATTGATTATTAAAAGAAGTGAAGGGGGATTAAAAGCATGAAATTTGTAGTATATAATGATGAAAATATTAAAAGAAACAATGAAATCATGGAACATAATGCTAAAGTTATAGCGAAAATAGTACAGCCAGTACTGGAAGAAATAGTTAAAAACACCAACGAATCATTGAAACAATTATATTTAATCAATTATACACAACGCTAATTTTATTCCATTTTTCTATTCTTATTTTGTATTGATTCATAGTTTTAAACCAAATCCGTAACATTTAAATATTATAAACCACTATTAAGATATATAAAACTGAATACTCATTTACGTGAGTAGGTGTCGGCAAACGAGATAACTTTATCTAAGTTTGGAGGCATCAAATGAGTAAAACCAAAAATAAAAAAAAATCTATTTTTAATAAAATTAAAATCTACATTGCAGATAAAACCTATCGAACTAAACCTTGTCGTTTTTGTATTCATTCTTCCGAGGTTCAGGGATGTTTGGGTAAAACATGGTGTTGTGATTTAATAGGAGAAATACATAACGCTGGTGGCTGTTGGTGTTTTAAAGATGAAGTGGGGGAGTATTAATGAACTCCAAATCCACATTCAAAAGTTTAACACTTGTCTTTAAAGAATCCCCTGACATAAAAACCCGAGTAGATGAACTGTTAGATGGTCATATGAGTTTGAGTCATATTGGTCATACTATTTTTGAAGAATATAACATAACATTCAGTCTGGATGATTTACGCCTCTATGCTACTTTTATTCATCGTAATCCATGTATTGTGGCTTTAGAAAGGAGTGGATAATATGAATGAAGCCAAACAAAGCCACTGGATTAATCCAAAATATGATAAAGAATCATATATCATTCGTACTGATATTTTAAACTCATTAAGCACAAATGAACACAAATTAAGCAAAATTAAATCCCATATAATTTTTCAAATCTTAACTTATCCATATATGAAAAAACTTCAAAAAGAACGTGTAACCCTCTTATCTAATCCGGATTTCCTTTGGATGTTACAGCAAAGAGAAGAAAAACAAGGATTTTGGAGAGGATGGTACGACTATTTGGGATTTCATACAAAATACAACTATTTCTTTATTTCAGAAGATCATTCACGTATGAGTATCGATGAACTTAACGGAGAATTTAGAACTGATTTACTCACTACATTTAGAAAAGATTTATCAAAATATGATCCGTTCCCCAAAATAAATTATCGTTTTATTTTATTACTTTTAGGGATTTATGCTAATGCATTTTTAATTACATTTGCATTATGCGTTATTTTTGGTAGATTAGTTTGGGGGGTTTAATTATGCCAATTCTCGTTGATTACCACGAAGATCCCCAAACCATCGAAGTAGGTAGAAAGTACCTCCCAAACCTCACAGTAGAACACTTACTGTATGGAGATATTCAATACATAAAAGACGGAGTTAATGCTTGTGTTTTTGAAATAAAGATAGGTGACGACCTACCACAGTCAATAAGGGATAAGCGACTGAGTACACAACCAAAGCACATGAAAGAAAATTTTCAATTTCCCTTCGTAATATTCGTTGGAACATTAGAACAATTCAAAAACAGTTATAAACAGCGATGGTTCACAAAAAAACATTATCGTGGCGAAATGGCTAGCGTAATGGTCGGACACGATGTTAAATGGATTCAGTGCAACGATTTAGAGGATATGTGGCAGACTGTCAAAACAATAATAATATATTATGATGAATGTGTTGCAGGGAAACACATTGAAATTACTGATAACAGCTTTAAAAGAATAAAGCGACTGTCTAATGATATGAATATGCTAATGGCAGGTGTTCGAGGGATTGGGGAGAAAAAGGCAGAAGCTATTTTAAATGAATACAGTTTACGTGAATTATGGGACGTATCTAAAAAGGACTTAATAAGTATACCTGGCATTGGAGATAAGTTTGCAGGTAAAATTAAAAAAGCGTTCCCAACGGAGGCGATATAATGTTTGAGTTTATTACAAATTATTTTAAAACATTTTCAGAAATAGAAACCTTAAAAAAAGAAAATTATAGCTTAAAAAGGGATAAGGATACTCTAAACTTTAAAATAAGCATGGAAGGATTAGTATATACTCAAACAAAATGTGCATTAAAAAAAGCCACGGAACTGCAAGAAAAATATTATGAAAATTGGCAAGAAGCAAAAGGACAAATTGAAAAAATAACCCCCTTACTTGACGATATCTACATGAATGCCAAATTAGAAAAGAATTGTGTTTTGATGACCGAAATACTTGAAATAAAGTTACAGTTAGGCGTTTTTGATGAAAATATCTGGGGGCATTCTGATGAATAGTTCCAACTTCCAAAATCTGGGCACATACAAATATGATTTTTATCAACAGAATTCAACGTCAATAAAAGCAGGAAAAGGATATGCAAACAGCAATACAAAACCATATAACGGAAAATCAGGGATAGATTTAGGAAAACCTATCGGCCACAAAAAACAGCCATGCCCTCAAAAAGATTGTAAGGGAACAATAATCGCAGTAATGATATGCACAGACGTTAAAGGCTTTGAAACCAGTACCGAACAAGTATGTGATACATGTGGACATGTGATTAATACAGCAATGCAAGTTTTAGGCAAAAAAGAAAAAATGTATCACACTTTTCCTTATTCCTCACATAACGATTGGATTGAACGTAATTGTAAAGATTTACAGTCAGGAATTCCACGAACCATAAATGAAGCTGGAGCATTCAGTAATGGAATGAAATATTTAACAAATTTACTTAAGAATTATAATAGTTCTAACCAAATTTTAGAATCTGGGATTGATTATAAATTGGAATATGATGTACATTGCTATGGGGTTAGACGGAATGATACTCGTAATGAACATAGGGATTTTGGCATTAAATCAACAAATGTTAATTCAAATTATGCTAATTTATTGAAGGCAAGTAAAGGGCGCATAAATAATGTTAATGGAAGTAAAAGAGTTCCAAAGGATAAACAACGTTTACATGAATTTTATGATTTTATAGATTATAACTTAACTGATTTATTAGAAGCCACTAAGATTCAAGTTGCAGATACTAAATGGATAGTACGTAACTATGGTTTAAAATATTTTTATACAGGTACAAAAAAGGCAACTCATGAACATGTTATCACTTGTATCTTATGGTGGAGAATGTTAAAAGATATGCACGATACTTCTGACAAAACAGTGTTAATTCAGAGAAGATGGTTAAAGGACAGAATTTTACGTATAAATTTAGATATTGATACATTATATAACCAGATAGAACCAAAACTAGATGGATTAAAGGAATTAAACTTTGAGCAACGTCCCTTAGTATTAATGAGTACAAATAAAAAAACAATCAAAGGGGAACAATTATGAATCAATCAAAGATTAAATGCAATCAATGTGGACACACATCTACAAAGCATTTAGACCAAAAAGAACATTTAAGACAATTACATTATCAATGCCCCAACTGTAAAGAGACATTAAATGATTACTTATCAGAGCATATTTCATCACGTTCAAAAAGTAAAGATTTGATTAACAGATCATGGTATAATGATATGTACGGGGATTTTGACGGCTATCAAATCCCATTTTAAAATATTCATTGTTATTTTAGCATAACTGGGTCTGACCATAACCTGCCTTTAAGGCTTGTCTTAGTACTTTAAAAATATGGGAAGAGCTATTGCTCGAAATATACCAAATAGGGGCTGTCTCTCTCCCACGAACTGAGATTGGTTTTATCATTTGTCCAATAACAAATGATTTTTATTCTTATTTTGTAATTAAATGGGATTTTTATCCCATTATTTTAATCTAATAAAATATTATTTATTTTGGAGGTTTTAAAAATGGATATACAAATATTAACAATATTAGCATATATTGTAATATTAATAGCAGTAATAGCAAGACTATTCAGAAGCGCAGGATGGAACCTAACACCAGCATATGTAAATGGAAAATTCCAGATAAACGTAATTCCTATAATAATAATGGGGTTCGTTGCATCAATACCTATAATGGATACCGTAAACTTAATTGGAGCTATAACATTACAGGCACAAATTGCATTACTATTCACAATATTTACTGGCGTTTATGGTACAACCGCATCACTTGATTATATAGGTGATTTATTAACAACTACCCCCCCATCAAATGAGGACAATGTAGCATAGACCCTATTTTATTTTTTTTAGGATTTGATTTCAATGGACGGCAAACAACCCATAAAAACAGAGGCAATCCCATACACAGGGAATAACCCAAATATAATCCCAATATGCCCCTTACATACACGAACAGAAAATAAATTAGATGCAATACTAGATGAAGTTAAAAAACTTCAAATAGACGATGCCAAAAAGGAAGGGAAAGAAGAAGCAGAAACAAAAATATCGGACAATAAAATGACATTCCGAAACCAAATCAAATTTATATTGATAGGTGCATTTCTAACTTTCATATTCATAATATTAAGTAAATTATTAGAATATTTCACACCATTATAGATAATAGCCTCCAAGCTGGACGGCAAAATCCAGATACTCAGAGGCCAAACATACAATTAATTTTCACAATATATAAACATTTTCATTTTTTTATAACAATTACAACTTTCACTATCTTTTCACTAAAATTTTAAAAAGTGATCACCAATGACGGACATTACACCATTAACTCAAGAACTTCAAGACACAATAAAGAAGGATATGATACAAGGATACCGTGACGAAGAAGGCCAAAAAGCATATCCAAAACTCACAGAAGCAGCAACATGGTATAAAGTAAGCTATGACAGTTTAAAACAAAAAGCTCGAAAATGGAACTGGAGACAAAAACGAGAAGAATACCAAAACAAAGTGAAACGAAAAGTAGCTGAGAAAAAGGAAATAGACAAGTTAAGTGAATCTGAAGCTGAAGCTATTGTAGTTGAAGATATTAAGTTTAATCGAACTGCTAATAAGTTAAGACGTGAAGCTGATAAACAATTAGACTTATTAGATAAAGGAGAGGTTATTATTAAAGTTCTTGAAGATGGAACTTTGATAAAAGGAAGGCCATCTAATACTCCTTATCAATTGATGAATTTAGGTAGGGCATTGGAATCTGCTCAAAAAGTTTCCAAACTAGCAGCAGGAGAACCTACAGA
Organism: Methanobacterium bryantii; assembly: GCF_002287175.1. Lineage (NCBI taxonomy): Archaea > Methanobacteriati > Methanobacteriota > Methanobacteria > Methanobacteriales > Methanobacteriaceae > Methanobacterium > Methanobacterium bryantii. Next base: position 86,016 of record NZ_LMVM01000002.1, read on the forward strand.
ACATACTAAAGAAGAAATAAATGGCACCATTAAACAAGAACCTATTGATAAATTTAACAACATCATGGATAAAGCATTGGAAAAATTAGATGAGCCGGTACAACATGGCGAATAAAGGAGGGGCCTATCTTGGCAGAATTAAACCTAGGGCCCATTACTCAATATGATAAAGATATGCTCCAGCTTACATTAATAGACAATCCTTACATCCCTGAAGAAATCAAAAAAGGAGTTTTAGGTTATCCTCAACAATTAAAGAGTTTAATCTATCTTAACCGGCCTATAGTGAATGATTATCATAGTATACTTATAGGTGGAGAAGCTTACGGTGGAAAAACCTTATTTGGAGCAGTCTTATCTTTAAGATTTATTCATTTAAAAGGATTTAAAGGATTAAACACTCGTAAAAATTATGATGACTTAACAGAAGAAAGCGTTGATAGTATTTGGGGATACATTGGACTCTGGAATGAAGAATTAGAAAAAAAAGATAGACTTAAAATAAAATTAAACCCCCCACGAATAAAAAGCAAAGAAGGCGGATTATTAGCTTTTAGAGCTTTTGACAATATAAAGAAAAAAGAAAAAACAAGAAGTAAAAGCTATCAACAAATCTGCAATGATGAAGCCCCAGAAATAGATAAACGAATATTAACATTTCAAGGTAGAAGTCTACGACAACAAGCAGATTCAAGATTCCCTAAATCCATTATAAGTTTTGGAAACCCTCAATACGACCCTAAAACATATCGTTTAAATGAAAGCAGTCAACGATTCCTTAATGAATTTGTAGAAGGACCATATGTTTATGTGCCTATGGGCTGGAAAACAAACCCTTACATTAATCAGGAAGAATTCAAAGCCAGTATGAAGGATTTGGATGAAATTGATAAACAAAGTCAGATGGAAGGTAACTGGCATTATATTTACAGTAAAGGCCAATTAATAGATATAAACACTTTAAACGACTTCCTTAAACCAACATTTACCGGTAACTCTTTTTCAATATTAAGTATAGATTTAGCAGGTAGGGGTAAAGATAAATTTGTAGTCTCAACCCTTACATTGGATATAAATACAAATCGAATAATGATAGATAATATAAGCCAAACAGTAGGAACCTCAACAGAATACCTTATAGAAGGGCATGTACTGGAAGATAAGCAAAGAGGCATCCACCCATCATTATGTATTATTGAGATGGAACCCGGTAGTTGGGTTGATACTGAAAAATATTGGACTGAATTTTTTAATCAATTAAATATTGCAGTGCATCCTAAAAAACCAGTAGGTTCTAAGTTTAATAGGGCAAGGCCATTAATTAGAGAGATGAGTCAAGGCCACATATTAATTAATCAATTATTAGATGAGAAGGAATATACTGAATCAAGTTATAAAAAGACTTATTATAATTTGTTAAAAGAAGAAATCAGTAGTTTATCTCCACTTATGAAAGTATCCCCTAACATTATTGATAGTTTAAGTCAGGGGCGGAATTTCCTTAGGGATGAGTTACAGGTTCAGAATGGTACTAGTGGTATGAAAACAGCGAGAGTGTAAAACATGTTTATGATACAAGGACAAACAGTCAATAAAGAAGTAGAGATGATAAAATCCACCCTCGACAACACAGCTAACGCTAAATTGCAAATAGCAACAGGCTCTGATAAAAAAGATACCAGTACCAAACAGAAATACTTAACCCCTCCAATTAAACCATTACTCGCTTCATACTACTTTGATAAAAATTTAATGCTAGCTCGGAGTTGCAATATACTCGCTGAAGATTTAATATTAGGTAATGTAATCAATATTAATATTAAAGATGAATCAGATGAAAACGAAGAATCAACTGATATTGACATTTCAAATATTATTAATAGTATTGAAAAATCCCAACTAGAAATCAGCTACATGTGTGGAGACTATGAACTAACTGGAGCCGGTTGTTGTAAGATACTTAAATTTGAAGAACAAGATGAATTCAGGTTAATACAGTTACCAATGGAAAGTTTACAAGTAATTAAAGTTGTTGATGAGAAACTACAATCAACACCTATCTATTTAATCGAACAGAGTATGGGAATAACTGATAAAACTTACTACAAAATAGTGGGTGAAACCTACCCTGAAGAATATATTAGTTATGATGGAAAAGAACTAGGCTTAGCTTGGTGGATTGGTGGAGATAACTTTTACAAATTCTTCAAAAAACCAGTATGGCTACAGTCCATTGAATCAATGAATAGTCAAATTGCTTTAGAATCTCTTGATACAGAAAAGATTAACAGTGGAAATAACGTTAATGGGGTACTGTTCTTTAATAAACAGGGAGCATTACCAATATCCACCTTCCCTCAAACTACTGAAGGGGAAACAGAAGATACAGATCCAACCTATGCTCAACTAAAAGCAATAGCTGAAATGAGTGGAGCGCAAACAATCGCATCTGAGTTAAAATCAGCAGGTATAGGCACAGCCGTACTCTATGAAGAAACACGTGACGCCATGTCTATGAATTATGTTAAAATAAGTGATGACAATTACAGTTATTTACAAGATAAAGCTAAAGGAGCAGACCAAAAGATAATATCTAGCTTTGGAATACCTCGTGAACGGTATATGATTAATGATATTAAAGAATCTATGAATAGTCAGAAGACCGCTGCGTTTTGGGAGATTTACACTAAGTCTTTGAATGCTAAACAGTTAATTTATGAAGATGGCTTACTTGAAGTTATCAGTGAATGTTATCCTACTTTAGAACATGAGTTGGATATTGATATTGAAGTTCCAATGTTCAGCGAATTAGTTAATGCTAAGATTAGTGTTTTCACTGATTTGTTCATGAAAGGCTTAATAACACTTAAACAGACTATTATATTATTATCTAAGTATGTATCGGATTTAAATGTTGAGGATTACGATTTCAGCAACCCAATATACGATATGCGTTTCTTCCAAGGCAAACCACTCGATGACTATGGTTTAACTGGAGAATTAACACCTGAACAACAAGAAGAGTATGATAGTGCAACAGGATTAATGCCAGTTACTGAATCTACGGACGGGGGGAATCCAGTATTAAGTCCTCAATCAATCGATTAAAACGATTACAACTAATCAAAGCTAAACAACCCCTTTATAACAGATTACAGATCTATAACAATAATCTCATAGATAAAAAAGTAAACCTAGCATATGACAACCACGACGCAATTGACAACGCCAACTATGATAGTTTCAGCAAACAAACAGTATACACAACAATATACAACCTAAACCACCCCAACACAGTAAAAGACTTCCAAAGATTAATTAAAAGTCCATTAACCAATAACGATGCACTCTATAAAAATTTAACACGAATGTCCGCAGATAAAGTAACAAAAGTTATCAGTGAAAAGGAAACCGAACGAGTATTAAAGAATTTAGAATATGTTGAGAAGACTTTAAACCAAGCACAAGTCGATATAACAAAATTCAATTCTCAAGCCAGTAAATTAAGTAGTACAGTATCAAGACAATCTATTCTAGAAAGAAGTTTAAGCAATGGCAAAATGTATTCAGGACGTGAACTATCCTACAAAGAACTTAACAACCTTTCAAAAGACTTAGAAAAATACAAACAAACACATATCGAAGATCAACTCTGGCAAGATGCAAACAAAAACGCAATAGAAAACGGATTAGACCCAGTAATGACACATAAAGTATGGGTATGGTCACAGTTAGAGAAGACAAGACATTCAGGCATGGAAGGCGTGACTGTGGGTATTGATGAAATGTTCGATGTTGTAAATGATGTTACAGGCGATACAGACCAGTTAAGATTCCCTCGTGACGTTGAAAACGATAGTAATGGTTGTAGTAATGTTTGTAATTGTGGTTGTGATGTTGAGTATGTTAAACTAGATTAAATTAGGGGATTATATGAAATTAAACCAAATCAATTTAGTATTGGGCATTATTGCAGGGTTTATGTGGCTTCCAGCAATTATTGTATATGGGAATACTCCTTTAACCATGATTGATAAAATGGTTTTTGGTTCGACTATGATTTATTTTATTTTGGGATCGATATATGTTGGATCAGAGATATAATTTGAACAAACTCACAATTGAACTTACTTCATTTTGTAGTATTTTGAACCCGTGACAAATCGTAACGGTTTGAACATTGTTTATTTTTATACTATTTTTATATTGATTAATTGAACAGTTATACAATTTTAGCACATTTAAAAATGGATTTTACGTTCAAATAAAAACGTAGATCGTTATAGTGAAATTTAACGAAGTTTATTCTATTAATAAAAAAGATGGGGATGTGAATAATTATGCCAGTTATTGGAGGATACGACCCAACAGACAAAGATAACAACGGAAATGAAAAAACAAAATGGGTTACAGTCACCGAATTTGTAAGTGGGGTTATTAAACGTAAAGCGTTGGATACGGTTGTTAGGGATGGTGAGGGGCAAATAGCAGACCCATCAAAACCAACCCTACAAGCAGGTGAAAATCATATAGGTGAAGTTGGAGGGAATACTAAAATTTTAAGAATGAATCCAACCATACAAACCACATTATATACGTCTGGAACGGTTATAGGTGGCTTAATAACACTTACTGAAGCCATGCGAAAAAATGCAGGAACAGGATTAATATCTAACCTTGTTGGTAGGGTTGCATCAAATGTTATTACACCGGCACTTGAAATAACATTCTTTTCAGATAATCCATCATCATCTACTGTTGCGGATGGTCAAACTTATATTTTAAATTCTGAGGATATAGATAAATGTGTAGCTACTTTTAATCTTAATCCATCGGATTATGTTTTAACTGGGGGAACTTATAGGGCAAAAAGTTCAGATTCTTACCAGGGTGTTGAATCTATCTCAACTAGTCAAAATTTATATGCGGTGATTGTTGCTAAAGCAGACGTAACATTCCCTTCAACTAAAGCATTACATATTAAATTAGATGAATTGAGGGATTAACTTGGTATTGACTGATGGTAAGAAAGTCATACTGTCAAGTACCATATTAAAAAGTATCCCAATCACTTTTTTACGAAATAGTATAGCATATGACCAAAACTTTAACCTAGTTCAAGCAAATACGCCTCGTTTCTGGACGATTAACGGCAATATGGGTTTAATGATAGAATCCTCTACAACTAACATATTACCCGCCGGATTAAGTCAAACATTTAATCAGGCATGGACATCTGGAAATTTAAACGGAACTTATGTAATTTCTATAAAAGGAAGTTCAGGAAATTTAACTTTATCTGGCGGGGCAACAGGTACAGTTACAGCAGGAAATAGTCTTGTTTTCACAGTAACAAATAGTACAGTTACATTCACACCTTCAAATAATCCCACTTATTCTCAATTAGAAAATAAAAAATACCCTACGAGTTGGACTCTTGGAGGAACTACAAGAGCGGCAGAAACACTTACAGTATCTACAAATGGTTTAAATTTATCAGAAGGAACAGTAGAACTTGAATTTATAATAAATGATAGTTTTAAAGATGCTACAGCACCATCACACCGTATTTTTTACACAGGAATAGGTTCTAGCCAAGATATATTTTCATTACGAAACACTGCCGGTAATTTTGGAGCTGCAATAAGTAATCACAGTGGAGTAGCAGCAACCGTAACAGTAGCTTCATCAACTTTAGCAAATGTGATACACAAAGCTACAATGGGATGGAAATCAACAGTTTTAGACTTAACTATAGATGGTAACAGTGCAGGAACACCAAAAACAAATCCTTCATTACCAAGTTTAAAATCAGATAAAATATACATAGGTTCTGATGCATCGGCTGCGCAACAAGCAGACACAATAATAAAAACAATATGTTTATCAAACAAATATAGGACTATTCAGGAACGGAATGCAAGAGCTAACTTAAAAGCATATCCTCTGGATAGAAATGTGTTTGCATTTATTTCACTTGAATCCAATATACGGGGTGTTGCACCATGAGAATATCAGAAACAACTCCCTCAAATATAGAACTAACTTTTACAGAAGAAGAAGAACAAAATTCATTATTTCAAACAGCTTTAGAAAAAATAAGAAATTTATTTGATTCTGTTGGTGAGGATGGAACTGTAAATGTGGAATTGATAGATGCAAGAACACTTCAGATAGTAGGGATGAAAATAGACGCTATACGTCAAATACTGTGTGGCGATGTTGATCCAACTGCTGATTTAAGTGAATGTCCTAGGTTTGTTTTAGGTGATGTTGATCCAGTTCCTGATGAAGGAGAAGTAATTTAAACTTCTTAATTTTTTTGAGATTACTAATATACTAATTTTTTATTTCTAATTTTTTAAACTCCACAGAAAAGGGAGGTGATATTATTGTAACTTACGACACCAAAAAAGACGCACTATACATCGAATGCGTAGTCCTAGCAAACGGCGAAACAGACCCCGAACTATACAAAGACAGCCAAGGCGACACATGGGACCATAAAACAATAAAACAAGTATTCACAACAGAAGCAAACCAAAGCAGCCACGACCTATTTCATGAAAAACAGAAAGTTGAGGGCGTGACCACGATTAGTAATTACATCTCAACAGAAGATAAAACAATCGCTGGAAGAACTGTACCTGCTGGGTCTTGGATTAAAGAATTGATGATTACTGATGATGACATTATTGAAATGATTAAATCTAATCAATTGAATGGTGTGTCCCCTAATTTTAGATTACATGTAAATGCAACCTGCTTAAAAGAAGTACAGGATGTTAAAGGTAATTTATTTTACAACAAAGACATTGAGAACAAAGAATGCATGAAACCTGTCTTTTTATCGTTGGTTGATGAACCGGCTAATGAATATGGCTTAAATGTGTATTCTTATGATAAATATCTTGAAAAAAGTAGAAAATCCAAAAATGGAGGTAAACCCATGGTTAATAAATTTAAGGAAATGTTAAAAAGTTTCGGTGAATCTGTTGTCAATTATGCTGATGGAATGGATGACTCTGAAACTGTTGAAATGGAAAAAGCAGATGAAACCACAGAAACTGAATCTACAACAGAAAATACTGCAACTGAAACAACTACAGAATCAGTTGCAAATGAGAATGTACTCTCCGAAGAAAACTCATTTGAAGAAATAGAAAACAAAGTGAAGGCAGCAGTACAGGATAAATACTTCCCTGAAGACGAAAATGGAAATAAAACATATATTGGACTTGCATTAACTTTTAGTGATGCTGTAGTCATCCAAGAGTGGGATGAGGACAAATATTACAAAGTAGATTATAGCATTGATGGAGACACTGTAACATTAGGTGAATTACAGGAAGTTGAACTAAAATATGTGGTTAAAGGTTCAGAAGATGACACTACACAGACAGAATCTACAACTGAAACTACAACCGAAACAGCAGCTGAATCACAGAAAAGTAAACAGCCCAAAATAAAAATGCCTAAGATAAAAATAAACGAAACCAAATTAGACGATACAGAATTAGAAAAAGGAAAAGAAGAACGTGTTAATCACCTTGGATTCCCGATTAAAAGTACAAAAGAGTTAGCAAAAAACTCATTCAATTTCTAAAAAATATAATAAGGAGATGAAAATATGGCAGATTTAGCAAGTAAATTTGGAAGCTCAGAAGATATTAACGAATTATTAGGATTATTACAGAAGGAAATGCAAAAAACCGCATACCCTCAAGATACAACAACCACAGCAGACATAATCGAAATAGATTACGATACTGTAATTCAAAATAGGGAAATAGCAGAAGCTCCATTTTTAAGTTTTCTAGCAAACAAAGGACGAGTGCAAAGTAGTACAAGTGCAATCATAGGTTGGAGAGAAAAAGGGAATGGGAACAGCTCTAAATTCACAGATGAAAGGGGACTTATCTCTGGATCTCTCCCAGAATATGGGGGTAAAACATGGGAGAAAAAATTTGCAAACATGAAAGTAATTACATATCCAATTGAAGTGTCTTTACTGGCTCAAATGGGTAATTCAAATGTAGATCTTGTAGATGACGACAGACAAGATGGATATTTAGACATATCCGCACGAAGAGACAAAGCATTTTTACTTGGGGATCACACAGTAGATGCTAATAGTTATGATGGAATAAATAAACTCGCCGAAAACAAAGAAGATATTGATGGGGAACCAATTTCTACAGATTATGTTGATGATATGCTTGATAGGGTCATTGCAAAAGGCGGGACTCCTGATTGTATTGTTACAACTGCAAGAGTTGCAAGACAATTAACAAGAGAGCAACAGTTAAATGATATTACTGTTGGAAATCTTGAATTTGTTCCGGGGGGATGGATGGAATCTTACAAAGCCCCTACCGGATTAATACCCGTTATAACTAACAAAAATCTTGTTACATTAGATGAAGATGGCGAAGTAGATGCTACCAGTGAAGATATACTTGCAGTAGTAGATAGTAGTGCTGTTATTAACAAGAACTTATTGCCTGTTTCCGAGTTCCAATTAGGAATGACTAAACTTTCAAATGATTCATTACTCGCTACTTTCACAGCATTTGGTATTCCTGCCCCTTGGAAATTAGGAGTAGTCCAGGGTATTGGTAAAGGCAGCTAATATTATTTTAAAATAGTTTTTTGGAGGTAGTTTTAATTGTCAGAACCATCAAACACAAGTAAACCTCCATTTTCTTCTTCCATATCTGATAAAATTCTTATTGAATTAGACGGCTGGCAAATAATCACGCCTCCAACCACTGAACCAACTGAATTAGAACCATTTTTAGATACAACTGACGACACTGTTTTACAAAACCTTAACTCAAATCACACTGTTACTATAGAGGAAGTTGAACATTTCTATGATTCAGCATTCGACGAAGCATTATCTTACACTAACCGATTAGATATATCCGACTTAGACGAAATAACCCTTGAAATATTCATGAATGCAGTGTACAAACTAACAGCTTCTAACCTTTGGAATAAATACAATATCCAAATTAACAACGATGCAATGGAAGGCACATATGTCGTCTCACAGGGTGGGCGATTATATAAAAAGGCGTGTAATATCCTTGATAAATTCGTTAGAACTAATTTTATAGGGTTACATTCACTCATGAATCCTTAATTATCTTTTTTTTAGGTGTGACTCATGACAGATATAATACCCGAAACAGGCACACAAGTAACAGTAACAGCCGATTCACAAGGATTAGATGACATAATCAATGTTATACAAGGAGATAACATACTATCACAAGTCTTAGCTCCAGCAGTTGAACAGTTAAACAAAGATAAAGAAACATTAAAAGAATCAACAACAACACTAGCAAATGCAGTAGCAGAACGAATCAAAGCATATCAAGAACAATTCATCTCAATGAACCAATCTATCGTTACAAGTAACATGCATGACACTATCGAAGTAGACCCCACAGGAGACGGAACAGCTGAAGTTGGAGCTACAGCAACATCAGATGAAGGATTCCCATATCCAATCGTAATAGAACAAGGATCAAGACCCCATATCATTGAAGGAAATCCATTACTTGCTTTTAACTGGAATGGGGCATTTGTTATCACCCATTCAGTACAACATCCAGGGACAAGTCCTAAACCATTCGTAGCGCCTTCATTGGACTATATAAAACAGGATACGGATGAACTGTTTAACTCCGAAATAATGACAAAATTAGGAACATGATACAAATGATAGAACTTGGCGAAAATACATCATTAACAAGCGATGTAATGATTTACAACGCTTTAATCAAAGCACAAGACACAAATAAGTTATTGCAACAGTTTAAAATTGAATATCCTTTTGAAGGCGCATTGGCATCTAATTCTAATTCTATTTTTGTAGCAGATGTAACTAACGATCTTAAAAAGAAAACAATGAATAGTTCGCATTATACGGCACTTACTCAGATATTCGTTAAAACAAAGAATGCTGATTATAAGACGGTTTCACAGATAACCAGAACAGCATTAGAAGTGATAGAAGAAGTACTTGAAAATGATGAAAGTCTCGGAAGATTCCAACCCATATTCATGAAACATAGTAGTGATTATGGGAGTAAATTTGCATTAAAAGGCCGTAGTGTTATTGTACAAACAAAAGAACAGCGTATAAAAACTAATACTGATATTGAAGTTGATAATGTCTGTGAAATGATTGTAAAAATTAACGGGGAAGATGAATAAAATGGCAGATGAAGAAAAAGTGGAAGAAACAACCGAACCCACCCCACCAGAAGAAGAAGAGGTTATTGAAAACCCTTTTAACCTAAAAACGGAATTACAGAAAGAAAAGAAATATTTAAGAGCAGGATTTCTATTATACATAGCTAAAAATGGCTATGATGTTGACACTAAAAGAAAATTCACAATATATATGAACAAATACAAGGGGGCTTAATATTCATGGTTATATATGAACCAACAATCACAGTACAAGATGTAGAAAGCACCGTAACCCTAGGGGGGGGAATGGCTGGAGTAGTTGTAATAATCGGAGCCTTTCCATATGTAGACAGTACAATTAAAAGTTATACTAGTTCAAGAAAAGCATTAGAAGAACTCAAAGGTGGCGTAACAACAATTCCTGAAGGTGCATTAGGTTATCATGCACTTGAATATCTATTCAGACGTGACGGCAACAGCCTTGGAATAGAAGAATTATTAGTCGTGAACATAACATCAGAAGTAGAAGAAGTATTAAATTACACATTAACTGCTGATAAATTAGCAGATGCACTTGACTTAATTAAAGATGAACAATTCGACATACTATTTGTTGCAGATGTACTTGACGCAGCTCTACTCGCAAACATCAAAGAATTACGAGATGACATGTACGCCGCCCAATTACCTTGGGGATTAATCTCAGCGGTTACTGTAGAAACAGAAAGCGACGTAACTGCAATAAACACACTCTTCAAAACAGGAGGGGCATACAAACTTATAACCACACCAAAACAGTTAGAAGGAGATGCAGAACCACTTAACAGAGTTAATACTGCTGCATGGGATGTCGCCTATACTGCTGGACAGTTGGTTAATGCATCTGAAACAGGTAAAATCATACCTGGAGTCATTGGTCAGGGCACTAAAGAATCACTGCCAGATATATATGATACAATCTTAGAAAATGGTTTACATTCACAGAAAATAATCAACAGACGACTTGGACAAGTAATCACAAACAACATCATGACCCCTACTGGTCGAGATATGGCAATCGAAAGAGTTAAAGATTATATTGTCGGGGATCTTGCTTTAAGGGATATATTTGGAGATCCAAACATCAACGCAACATATGACTTCATTAGGAGCATGTTTGAAGTTAGAAAACAAAAATACACTGACTTAAGACTTATATCGGATATGAAATATGAAATCACAGCATGCGATACCAAATGCGTTAAAGCAGAATTAGAACTGTTCATACCAGATGTAATCACTGAAATACGTTTATTTGTTAAAGTTACACCTACAAGTGTTGAAGTAAGTTCACAGGAGGCTTAAGACAATGATAAGCTTAAAAGAAGGAGTCATATTTATAGGCGACCTTGCGCTTAAATATGCAGATAAAGCCACAATCAAAAAAGAGAAAAAAGTCAACACACGAAACACCCTCGGCGGAACAGTCAACACTGGAACATACACCACAGGCGGAACTATAGACGTAGAAACAGTATTATTACCCGATACTCTACAAGAAGTTACTCATTTCGAAGAAATATTAGATAAGGGACATTTAGATCAGGTTGTCGTTACAGGAACTGCATATCTAAGAGATGGAACCCCATATAAAAGAACAATTACTGGTTTAAGAGCTACTGTTTCAACAGACGACGAAGAATGGAACCCAGACGATGGTATTGTGCCTAAACTCAGTTTTAATGTGGATATAATCAAGAAAGAAAATAAAGCAATTTAATTATTCTTTTTTTTTTAATAGGGGTTGTTTACATGAGTAATGAAGTAGAAATGGAAGCAGAAGCAAGGTCAATCTCAATAGAAGAGTTAATCGCCGAAACAGAGCAAAAAATAACAAACGACAAATACGAAAAAGACACTTATATTGATTATCACGGTGCAAAACTAGAATTCAGAATGAAAGTAATATCACAGGCTGCATTTGAAAAAACAAGCAAATTAATTAAAAAAGCAGATGCATCAGCAAACCGTAAAATACTCGAAGAATACCTAATAAACAAAAAAACAAACAAACCATTCCCACCAGAACAGATATTTAAAATATTCACAGCAGGAATGGTAACACGAATTGCAAATAAAATCATGGAAGAATCTGATTTTGATATGGATGAACTTGAACAGAAAGCAAGGCGAAATTTTTAAAAAGAGTTCTCAACTATGAAAACGGAGAACTCGGACACATAACTCGTATGGTTGATTCAGGCATACTGAAATTAGATTTAAACGATTATAAAAATTTAAGTCGATACCAGATTATTGCTTTTGATGTGATTAGTCAAGAGATAATACGGTGGAGAAGTAAGAAAAAAGGAATATTAACAATTTAATGGGAGATGAAATATTATGGCATTAAAATATCCAGTAGCACAATTATTTAGACACGCAGGACGAGTTATCCCCTCAAAATTAGGAGAAGTTTTAACTGAATTAGATGAAAGAATAACTAATGCAGCAGCAGGAATTCTCGCAGCAGGTTCTGTAAGTAATACTGAACTAGCAGATAATGCTGTAGATTACAAAAAATTAGATGTAACAGGGCGAAAATATAAAATAAAATTCAATCGATCAACATTGGATACAGCTGGGACTGATTTTGAATTACCAATCGAAGGTATCGACTTTGCAGGGACGGTCAAATCAGTTAAAATATTAGCAGATGCGGCATTTGGACAAGCTACAAATTACAGTAGTTTAGATATACAAAACAAAACCCAAAGTAATGCTAGTATAGCCTCAATGTCATTTAACAGTACAAATACTGTATCTCAATGGGTTCCAAAAGCTTTAACGTTATCCGCTACCCCTGCTAATTTGAATGTTGCTGTTGGAGATGCTTTAACTTTAGTTAAAACCCATACAGGGGATGGTCAGGCGTTACCTACTAATTTTATTGTTGAACTGGTCATTGAGAGAACAGCTTAATTTTTTATATATTTTTTATTTTATCACTAATCTCACTGTCAATCAATGATTTATTAGGATTTCCTTCTATATCTTGCCAAGTTATCATATACCATTTACCATTCTTTTCAAAATATGTTTCACCATTCACATGATTCTCTTCAGTATCATTATACACATCATAATATACTTTTATTCCATTTATTGTTTTTGTACCGTACTTTAAATTGATATAACCAAATGATGCATCGTCTTTTTGTGGTGAAATTGCATATAATGCATGATCCTCATTAAAATCTGTTGCATTTGTCACAGTTAAATTATATTCTTTTTGATTAGACGTACATCCTGAGACACTTACAACTGCTAACAAGAGCAATGCAGTTATTAATATTATTTTTTTCATGTTACTCCCTCCTTTAATCTACTTTTATTTAATTTTATCTTTTTAATTAATTACTATTTAATTCTTACTATTTTATTACACTAAACAAATCTTAATGAGCGTGAACCATGTCAGACAACCAATATGTGATTGATGTATCCACTAATGCCGATACTGCAAGTGTAGAAGAACTCGCTGCAAAACTACAAGAAGTAGAAACAAATGCACAAAGTGCCGGTGAAGCGATTTCAAGCATGGATAATTCAGGACTTGATGAAGCGAGTACATCAGCAGATAACGCTGCTGAAAGTTTAGAAAATGCAGATGAAGCAGCAAATAACTTGTCTGGAGATCTTGAAAAGGTAGATGGAGCAGGTGTTGAAGAAGTATCTGATAGCGCAAGTAATGCGTCTGATGAAATGGATAACGCAAGTACTGCGGGGGAAGGATTAAGTGCTGTTGCAACAGGACTCGCAAGTGCAGGTATAGTATCTACAATGCTTTCATGGGCAGATACAAGTGGTAATGTAAGTAGCCAATGGTCAAGAATGGCCCTTGCAATGAAAAGCACAGGATTAACCGCTGCACAAGTACAACAAACATACAGCCCACTTGTAACTCAAATAGCAAAAGACACGGGGCGTTCTGGAGGGCAAATAAGAGAATTCTTCATACAAATGGCCAACAGTGGAGTTACCAATTCGGAAGTACTTAAAAGCTCATTCGAAGGAATAGCTGGAGCAGCATTTGTAACTGGTAGAGATGTGAACAATGTTGGCGAAATGTTCTCCAGATTTGTAAAATCTGGTAATATAGATGCTAGACGTTTAGCCAGTCAATTCGCGATGTCATTGCCAGAAGTAGGAAATGCAATGCGACAATTAGGCTTTGATGTAAGTGATAATGAAGAAGATATAAAAGAAGCTTTTAAAAATATGGATGAAACAACCCGTGCAAGAGTATTAGGTACTGCCTCTTCTATTAAGAGTGGATCTACAGCTAATGATGAATATAAAAAGTCATGGGACGGTATGAAACAGCAGATGGACAAAGCCCAAGCAGGATTATTTAAATTTGTAGGAGATTTAATATTACCTACATTGATCCCTGCATTAAAATTAGCAACTGACGGGCTTAACTCAGTTACTACTGCATTTAAAAGTGCTCCTGCTCCAGTACAACAAATATTTGGAGTTTTGGGATTATTAGGTGGAAGTTTCATAGCCTTGGTTTTAGCTATTAGTTCTATTCGTAGTGCATGGAACTTTTTACAGATAGGCAAAACTGTGGGGGACTTAAAAAGTTTGGGAAACGCAGCATTACACCCATCACAAACATTGCAAACTTTAAAAACGCGTATAAATGGAGTAGGCCCCGCTACAAGAGTGGAATCGGTTAAAAGATCATTCCAAGGTTTAAGCCAATCTATATCAAATGCAGGGAGTACGACTAAGAAATCTTTAACCAGTGCAGGATCGACAATAACTAGTTTTGCCTCAAATGCAGGTAGTAAAATAAAAGATGTTGGAACTGCCTTTATCAATTCAGGTAAAAGTGCTTTGACAGCAGGTGCAAACTATGTAAAAAGTGGAGTTATGGCTGCTGCAAGTGCTATAAAAACGGGAATATTGACATTGGCAACATGGGCGCAGACAGCAGCACAGGCGGCTTTAAATTTTGTTATGAGTTTAAATCCGATCACAATCGTTGTAATTGCAATTATCGCCTTGATAGCTGTATTAATTTATCTATGGACTACAAATGAAGGATTTAGAAATGCCCTTATCGGAGCATGGACAGCCATAGCTGGCTTTTTCGGCAATATCGGAGGGGTAATTTGGGGATATTTAGTAGGATTAGTAACTAAATTCCTTGCTTTCAGAGCTAGTATAATCAACACTATTATTTCCACATTCAGCAATGTAGTAAATACGGCTAGGAGTTATGTAAGTAGATTACCTGGAATTGTTTGGAATGAAATGATAAACATTGGAAATAAAATTGCAGGTGCCGCAGGTTACATATTTTCACAAGTCCAAGCCGTGTTTGGTAATATTGTTAAATGGGCTATGCAAGCATTAGGTATAGCCAGCCCGGGACATATCGCTCGTGCTATTGGTGGTGAAATGGGTTATGTTGTTGATGGAATAGTAAGCGCTCAAAGTAATGCTAATGCTGCTGCAAAAGGGTTAGGTGCATCTATCCTTTCAGGTTTTGGAAGCCCTAGTTTATCAGTAGCGACCCCTACAGGATATGGGTCTGCTAGTCTTGGTTTTGACGCTACAGAAATAAACAATAGTCTTACAGCTACTTCAAATGGGAATAACCAACGTCCTATTGTACAATACATAAATCAGGAAGGGATTATGAGCGAAGCAGAAGCAGCGGATCGTATTGTTAAAGCAGTTAAAGAACAATTATGGAAAGAGAATTTAATTGCAGGTAAAAGTGGATAAACATGACTATAGATACAGATTTGATTCAAAGGAGAGATGGACGAAAATATACTATTCTACTTCTAAATGGAATGGATATTAACGCTATTGATGAAAGTATTAAAGAAGTTAAGGATATGCAGCACTCTACAAATGTTCATATAGGAGTAACAGCTAGTGATACCACATTCATATCTGAAGCAGGGCGTAAATTAACCTTTAAATCAATAGTACATGCACTTGAAACAAGCAGTCATGGAAAAGAACACCGAATACAAGACTATCAAGCTATGGCAGATATAGTTAAAAAGACTCCCAAATTTTTAGTTAGTAATTCCTATGCAAAATACAATGGAAAATACATCATAACCAAGTTTGACAAAGAAGAAGATAGTGGAGGTAACTTTGAAATTGACTGGGAGTTACAAGAAGTTATCCCCGCTCCTGTTACTGCTAAAACTTTTAGGGTTTGGGGCAAAGCTCCATCTAACCAGCCAAGTACTACTACTCCATCTAAAGCCACATGCTCCGCTAACACTCAATACTTACTAACTAAATGCCCTACAATGAGCCGTAAGCAATATGAATCTAAAAAAGGTGTAGCATGTGTCAAACGATTACAAATATTCCTCCAAGCTGGAGGATACTATCTAAAGTATAAGCTTGATGGTTGGTTCAGTAAATACACAGAACAAGAGCTTAAAAAAGCACAACAAAAACGTAAATTACCACAAACCGGAGTATGGGATACAAAAACAATAGCATTCTACAAAAAATTATACGACATAAAATAAGAAAAGGGCGTGTTTTATTATGACTTCTGTTATTTACCATTCACATTCCACAACAAAAGGCACAGCTAACTTTAAAACCATCCCTTTTAATAATGCGAGCATTGAATTCAACAGCGCAAAAGCCAGCACAGCCAATTTTAACTCAATCCAAAAACTGAATGAAGGTGACAGAATTCGTATTATTGGAAATAATCACCGTCCATTTGGAGGGCAGATAATTAAACCCGGATCTAAACTTAAAGATGGGGCTTATTCTTATGAATGCGTTGATTATACTCGTCTTTTCTTCGGGAAATCATATACAACATGGTCCGGAGGAACAAGTGATGGAATTATTAAAGCAATACTTAACAGTTTAAATTATTCAACAGCCGGAATTGAAAAAACAAAAGCTGTACATGGACAATTAATTTGGAAAAATGTAGTTAGATGGGATATAATACAACAACTACGTTGGTTAGATTACAAAGCAGGGCAATTAATAGAATGCTATGTAAATGCAGATGGAATACTGATTTATAGGCCGTTACCTCAAACACAGGAAGGTTATATTTTCAAATCCGCATATGATTACAGTCAAGAATATGACGCAAGTAATATAATCACCGGCGCTACTGTTCTTACAAAAGAAGGGGATACAATTTCAAATGTTCAAAATGACAACCTCGTAGCAGTGTGGGGACAGATTTTTGATAGGGAAGAAGGTTGTTAAAACCATGTCCGTAATATACAAGGGATTTAAAGTTTTAGCAGGGGTTAAATGGGTTGTAACACAATCATCCATAACTATTACTTGTTATCCTAAAAAGTCAAGCGTTCCATATAAATTAACTACTAAATCATGGAAAAACTATTGCCCCACATGCAAAAGAAGCGGTACATTAACTGGATTCGGACAAGGAACACTCTCAAATGGACGAGGCAAATTTGGAGTCGAAGGAGGTATCGCCTGTTTAAAATGTGATGCTGATTTCTGCGGAGTAACAGGACGAGATACATATCCCGGATCCACACGTAAATTAACACCTGCGGGAACTATCAACAGTGCAACTTCTTCAGCTTCAAGTGTTGTTGCTGCTAAATGCGAATTAACGAAAGCAGAAGCAATAAGCAAAGCAAATAACTATTATAAAGCAAACAGTAAGTCAAAATATAAAGGTACATTAACACTCCAAATGCTCCCTAAATTGAAAGCAGAACAATACTGTCTTTTACAATTGGAAAAATTCAAAGATAATAGACAGTCTAGGTATTGGATTGACAGCGTTAAAGTTGATATTAGCAATCAAACTATGACCGCCGAGTTATTAGAATCTATGCCTATGCCCGATCAAGAGTATAAAAGCGACTCAAAAACAACAAGTACAAGTAGTAATATTGCAATTAAAGCCGGGACAGCGATTGAAAGAACATTAATGTTAAAAGGAAAAGAATTAGGCAGTATTGATGCTATTTATAAATGGCTCAAAGTGCATGGCAGTGGAGGATTCATTTATTCATTTTATTACGATCATTGGAAAGGGAAAGGCAGTTGTTACAATAAAGATACATCTGCAATGCAAACATGCTGGAATCAGAAGAAAGCTAATTGTACTGATTTCGCATGGATATTTTACACAATGTGTTTAGGTATAGGGGTTAAAGTTCGCATTATGCATGGAAAAGCACGATTTGGATTAAGCACATACGGTCATTTATGGAATACTTATAATGGTAAAATTTATGATTGTTCAAGTGACGGTGCAAGTAATTATAATGCTGATAGAACGGTGATATAAATGAATGAAGACATTTTTGGGATAGATTACAGTTCAAACGGAGAACTAACTTCAACAGGTGACTTAATGCTAGTATCAGGTTTAGATAATGCCAAACAAGCCATACACAATAGGTTACTTACAGATATTATTATTTATGATTATCTTGAAGACTATGGCTGTAACCTTGATGAATTGGCGGGGGAACCTACTAACCATAACAGTTTACAATTGCTTGATTTAATTATCAAAGATTCATTAAACCTTGAACCAAGAGTACGGGAAGTTTTAGAACTTGAATGTTCCTTTGAGGGCAAGGCTATTATTGCTGAAATGAGTTTGTTACTTGTTGATAAGAGCGTAATTGATTTAACAGTCACAAATGAGGGAGGACTAATAAATGTATGAAGATTTATATTTCACAAAACCAACAGGGGAAATAGTTAATTTATCCGACATAGTAAATGACCTTCTTGAAATACAACAACAAGCACAACTCGAAGGATTAAACAAAGTAACAGACTACACCCCTGGTTCACAGGCTTATCACGCACTATACCAACAGGCATTAATTATTTTCCAACAACTTGAAAGAATTAATGAATCAGAAATTAACACCCTCCCATTTAGCATGACAGGGGATTATCTCGACTATTGGGGAAATTCAATAGGGGTACCGCGTAATGGTGAAGTTTCAAGTAGTGGAGTTATTGTGATTGCACTTACCAGTCCCGCAACAGAAGATATTACTTTTACTGAAGGTTCGATCGCATCAACTCAAGACTCAGTAACTTTCGTATTAGACGAAGATGCAACTATTGTAAAAGACAGTTCAACCGTACAGGTAAAAGTTGTATGTACTATTTCAGGGACTGTAGGTAATGTCCTTGCTGGAGCTATCGACACAATGATAACAGATTATCCTTACGATTTAACTATTACAAATCCAAACGCATTTACCAATGGTGAAGATGAAGAAGACAATGAGTCATATCATGAAAGATTATTAGGCGCACCTGACAACTTCCCCCCCGGTAGCAAAGGATGGTATGAAGCAACAGCAAACAGTGTAGATAATATCCATGACAGTTACTTCATTAACCGTCCAGCAGATCAAACTGCTACCGTTGGACTTGTTTTTAACTGTAAAGATAAATCAATAGTTTCAACTACATTAGCAGCATTAACAAGCTTATTTAATACAGATAAATATAATGTAGGGGGAATCGACCTTATATTAACCCCTGCTACAGAAGTATCAGTATTCACATCAAATACTATTCAAGTACAGATTGGCAGTAATTATACTTGGAGTGCTATTAAAAACAAGATAATTACTGTTGTTGAATCATATTTTACAAGCCGTAATTTAGGGCAAAGTTGGAGTACTGACGACATTAAATTTTTAATAGCCAGTATCGAAGGGGTAACTAATGTAGTTATAAGTCCATCTGCTACCGCTGATTGTTCTGTGTACGAAGTATTTACAACAGACACATCCACATTGGATACTCGAATTACAGAGGTGACCTAATTGCCATATGACGATTCTAGCTTGAGAGGTGATGAGGTATGCCTTAATATGGATGAACAAAACAATTTCATGAATCCCCATTCACCTACTGGCTTTTTTTTCTATAATTTATATAAAGGTTTTGATTTAGTCGATGACCATATAGGGGAAAGCATCAATAATCGTGTTCTTTTAAGCGCAACAGGCTTATATCTTGATATTAATTGGGGTAAAAAATATAAAATTAAAAGGAATGGTTTAACTGATGATATTTATCGTAAAGTCTTAATCGCAGTTAGCTATGAATCAATAACTATATATGGAATCAAAAACACGTTATCTACTATTTTTGGATGTAACTATGGCGATATAATTATATCAGATGATGTAAGCAATGTTATAACTGCAACAGACAATATTACTGTTGAAGAGTATGATACAGTAGCAGATTATTCAACCGATCCCGAAACCATTGAAAAAACAGTAACTGATAGGCTACAAAAAAGCGTCGGTAGTTTAACCGTGAAATATCCTCATGGATTAAATACTCAGGTTGATGAAGATACAACGCTTGTAGATTTGATTAAACCATATATCGGTCTTGTTAATATTACTTATAAAGAGTATGTTATTTAGGGGATATGTATATGGTTGATATAGATACTGAACGATTAGAATTAGCTATTAAGGGTTGTATGGATGAAGTTTTCTGGGATAAAATTAATTTTTCAAAGCTAGTTAATAATTGTCAAATAGTAAACGATGAAACGGCAATACAAATAACTGGCTCAAATTTTGTTTTTATTTTCGATATAGACACTTACGAATTAATAGATGGGAAAGGTGACGATATACGTGTCACAGTTTAATTATAGGAGATGTAAAAAATGGTAGAAGATGTTAATGAATATTTCACAGCAGACGACCCCAATTATGCAGAAAGACTGAATAATCCAAACATTTTAACAGATATAATCACAATCAAACCAAAAATAACCCTTCCAGAAGCATTTAAAACAGGGGAATACCCAACTACTGAAAATAAAACCAAAGCACTATTTAGTATTGTACAGGTTATGAATAACACATGTACCAACACAGGTGATGGTTTTACAGCATCAGCTAATGATCAGAGCTTTACTTTACGTGTGTATCCTAATTTCAGCAGTTTTAAGTGGTGGAATAGTATAACTTTTGCTAAAACTGGAACTGTAACCTGTTCAATGAAAGATAGTGAAACAGGAACAGAATTAATAGCAAGTATTACAAGTGGAGCTAACTTAAATACGTATAATATTGAACATAAGCCAGTTGATATTATATTCACACTTCAAAATGGAGCTAGAGTAACTGATATAACTTTTGAATATCAGAACCAAGCTAAAATAAGCGGATCTGAATTTAGCATACCCAAAGACAATATAACTGGTTTAGTTTCTGAATTAGCTGCTAAAGCTAATCAATCAGATATAACTGCAATAAACAATGCTTTAGCAGGTAAAGCATCTTTATCGGATATAACTTCAATAAACAACGCACTTGCAACTAAATTAAATAGTAGTGTATATACTGCTTCGGATATAAAATCAAAACTTTTAACTGTCGATGGTGCGGGATCTGGAGTTGATACTGATTTTTTCAGAGGGATCGATCTAAATAAATTCATGTATGTAAATCCAACCGTTATTCCTTCTAGTGCCGATTTAAATACTTATATGAGTACAGGTATCTATCTTCAACCTTCAAATGCAAATGCTGCAAATGGTTCAAATTACCCTGTTCCTTACGCTGGAGTTTTAGAAGTATTTACATATAGTACATCAATGGTATGGCAGAGATATACATTATTTGAAGCTTATAAAACCACAGTTTACGTGAGGGGGTATTATAATGGAGGTTCCGGTGGAACCTGGAACTCATGGAATAAACAATGGGATTCAGAAAATGATGGATCTGGCTCTGGAATGGATTCAGATACAGTTGATAATAAACATGCTTCTGATTTTGTACTAGCAACAGAATACACAGCTGCAAATATTGCAAGCAAAGTATTCGATTTACTCTACCCTGTAGGTTCAATAGTAGAATTTGCAACAAATATCAACCCAAACAGCCTATCTGGATGGAAAGGAACATGGACACAGATAAAAGACAAATTCACCCTAGCAGCAGGGGACATATACACAGCAGGGCAAACCGGGGGAAGTGCAACGCACACATTAACAGAGGCACAAATGCCAGTACATAAACATGATGTATCTATCCCTTCATCAGGACAAACTACTACACCGGCAGGAGGTAACAGTGCGACAGGTTCATCTGGAGCGCATACGCATTCAATTAACTACAAATTACAATCTCCAACAAATGGTTCGGCTGTAAGGTGTACTGATGTCGGGGATGCTTCTAATTCAGATGTTATCAACTCTGGAGGCGCACATACACACAGCACACCCGCACATACACATACAGTACCTAACCATTCACACAGTGTAAATGAGTCAAATAAAGGGTCTGGAGTAGCACATAATAATATGCCTCCTTATTTGGTGGTTTCTAAGTGGAAAAGGACAGCATAATTAATTAGGTGATCACATGACAGGTTTATCTGATTTAATATGTACAACTACTCAAGACGTAAATAAAACAATAGGGAATGAATATGCCACTGTAACAAAAGTTAATGCTAATAAAACAGTTAATTTGCATTTAGATTCAGTTAATGAGGATTTAGGTGACTTAACTAACATTAAAGTTGTCACAAATTTAGATTTAACGAAAGACGATAAGGTTATTGTATCTTATTTGGATAATGATGCGAATAATCCAGTTGTAGTGGGTATGATAAACCCCACATCGCCAACTGGTGGCGAAAATGGACGTAGTATTGTAAGCATAGAAAAGGTTGAAACTGACGGATTAGTCGATGTTTACAAAATAACATATGATAAATCACCTATTTATTCTTATTTTAATGTGCCAAATACAGGTAAATTGGATTTGTTAATTGAATTATTGATACAAAAAGAAGTAATTACACAATCTGAATGGGATAATAAGGTTAATAATATCTAATTAATGTCTTTTTTTATTTAATTTTTTTATAGATTAGCGACAGCTCTATTCGAGGCGATTAAATTGAGTCATAAAACTCATAGAATCTTTATTTATTTAATATTACTTTGTGGAACAATTGGAATATTATGTAGACTTTTGTTTTTTTATTCATTTAATTTTTAACTTTTTTTTATTTAAATTTTTAGGGGTGAAATGCATGACTGAAAAAATAAAACGTGATAATTATCAAGATGTAATTGAAAGAACGTTACTATATGTTTTTAAAAATGGAAAACTACCAAGCTACGCATCAATTAATGGAAAAAAGATACTTAAAAAAGACATACAAGACGCACTCACAAGAAGCAATAATTATTTTAAAAAGAATGGCAAATGTGCCGGTAATGTTAATATGGTTTTACAAGACTCAACTCCAGTATCAACAAATCCAATTAAAACAGAATTACTAAAAACAATAGAAAAAGCAGTAAATGGCACATTCAAAACAGCAACACAATTCTACAACCTTGTAAAAGCTAATGAAAAATATGACCATTACAGCAATGACATATATCCGCAAGGAAAGGCATTAACACGTTTAATTAATAATCAAGGGCTTAACTGTGCAGATTTTGCACAAATAGGACATGCCTCTATATTTGAATTAAATAAAGTTTATAGAACTAAATATCAAGTTGATTATGTTCATGTAGCCTGTAAATCCAGTTCAGGACAATATAACATAGGACATATTGTTTTACGTGTTAAAGGTGAAGAGTTTAAAGATTGGACTGTTTTTGATGTTGCCGAAGCTGCGAGTGGAGGTTTGCCTATTGGACGTACAATGTGCAGTTTAGGATACAAAGTTTTAAGTTATAACGATCCTTGGCTTTTAAGCGACGACGGTAAAACATAATCAACATTATTTTTTTTACTGTTTAGCATGTTTTTAGTATACTACTTTACTTGAGTACACTATTTTTTTTACTTTACTTAAATACACAACTTTACCTTTTTTTTAAACTATTGAGGTGATTCTTTTTGACAGATGATCTATTTGAATTAGATATTCCAGACATGGAACCTACTGAAAAAATTGATAAAAAATTTAAAAAACCAATTAAAATCGCTTTAATTGGGGATATACATATAGGAAGCCCAAACTGGCTAAAACAGTTTACATATGATACTTTTGAAATGATAAAAAATAGTAAAAATATGTACTGGATTGGAATGGGGGACTATATGGAATTTGCAACTCCACACTCAGTAGGTTCTGGGTGGGTAGAACAGATATTAACTCCTGATGAACAAAAAATAACTACAAAATATCTGTTTAGAAAAGTTAAAAGTAAATGTTTGGGATTGCATCATGGAAACCATGATGACAGAAGCAAAAAACCAGTTGGAATCACCGAAACATTACATCTGGCAGACGATTTAAAAGTACCTTGGCTTGATGAAGTTTGTACTTTCAATTTACAATTACCAAATAAGGAATATTCTTTAACTACTACCCATGGAGTTTCGGCTTCAACATTACCCCATACGAAGCTTAGAGTAGTTTATGATATGGCTAAGACTTGGAATGATGATATTTTAGCACATGCACACATGCATACGCTCCAAACAAAAGCAGCAGATTATTACCATCGAGGAATTCAAAAAACAAGATTATTGGCTTTAAGCGGTAGCTTCATGAGATATGGAGGCTACGCTAAAAAGAAATTATATCCCCCAGAAACCGCGGGATTTCCAGTTTTACATCTATCTGATTCTAATATGCATTTTACAGAACACCGTTATAATTTTGAAAAATATTCTCAAGATAAAGAGTGATTTTTATGAAATGCAAACGCTGTAAAAGTCCTGTTTATTTGTATTATGAAACTGAACAGGATTATTTCTATCATTGTAATAACTGTTTACGCTTAACAGTAAAGGAGAAATTGATATGGACAATAAAACGTTTTGTGAAGAGGATAATGAAGAAATAAACACAGGATATGGTATGGGTAAATCAGAGGCACGGCACATACTAAAAATCAGTAAATCAAGGTATACCACATCAGAAGTATTGAATAGGCATGATGTCAGTACAGCAAGAAAAGTATTAGGTGAGTAAATGCAATTTCAGTTAGATATTCTTAAAAGAATATTAAATGATGAATTCGACGATTACACAATCACATTCATTAATAAACGATGTAAACTTCCAACAGCTTATATTTATCCTGCTAGAAACGAGATTGTAATTGTAGGAAATAAACCCAGTTTGATTAGATATGCTTTAGCTGATTTAATTTATCATGAGATTGCAGAATCTGAATTTTACGATGAACAGCCAGATTTTAAAGGAGATAGCCATAACCACCCTGATTTTATGTCTAAAGAATTTGAATTGAAAGGTAAAATTATAACTGTTATTGAAGAGGAGCATGATTAAAATGTCAGTTAAATGTCCTGAATGTAAATCTAGTAACGTTGAAGACGTTAGTTACGACAGTCATTATCTTGTAATGTATTTCCGGTGTAACGATTGTAAATATCAATTTCACGAACCAATAGATTTAGATTAATTTGTATTCTTTTTTAGATCATAAATTCTAGATATTCCTTTTTGGATTCTATTTTTTTTAATATATATGTAATACTTTTAAAAACTATTATATTATAATATAACCATAACAAATACGTAACGGCTACATAACCAAACCTTTTATGGGAAAAGATTTAGAAAATGCCATTAAAACACTCTTAAAAATAAATTGAAGCTTTTATTAATAAAGTCCTGAAAATGATTGAAGATGGCTAATTGATAAATTTTGATGTCTATTTATAGAATAGCATCCATAAAAAGTTGTTTTTAAAATTTAAATGCCAAAAAATTCTTTGGGATGCCATCAAAAAGTTTTTTCATATTTATACCATTATCCAAAGGGATTAAATAATTAACTTAAACTATGGCTTTCTTTCCAGTTTCATAATCATTTAAAATTCTAGTTTTATATATTGAATATCCTGCAAAGATGAAATTGACAACAGAAAGCAGGATAAATAGTAAACTATCTGAAAATGAAGCATCACGTATATAAACGGTTCCTGTTACCAACTGGATAAATGCTAAAAAAAGCCATATTACTCCAAAGGCATAACTTGCAATAGAATTCCTTGATGTATATATCAAGATTGAGAAAAATATCAGAAGCCCACCGCAAAATGGCGATGCGAATGCCAGGTTAACAATGCCTCATATGACCAGAGAAATTGCTATTCTTTTTGGCCATGCTTCTTTTTCAGATGTAATGTGTATTTTCTTTAATTCGTTAGGTTTTATATCTTCTTTTTGAAGTTTCACCCCGCATTCTTGGCAGAAATTTGCATTTTTATTTTTAACAATTGCTCCACATTTTTTGCACTTTACCAGTTGAATAGAATAATATTCTTCTTTTGTTAACTCTTTAAACCATGACCCACAGTGTTTACATATTCTATCATATTTTTGAATTTTTTTACCACATTCAGGACATATCGCTGATTTTTCTTTCATCATGCTATTTCCTAACTTCATTTAATTAAAGAGTAGTTATGGAATAATTCCATATTATATTTTTCCAAATACGTAATGGAAATATCTTTAAATCTAAATTAAAGTATATAACTTATCTCAAAAATTCCCTTTTAAACTTGTAATCACATCCCAATCGCTCATGCCCAGAATGTTGTGTAAATAATATCGCTTCATTCGTGTGTCTGGTTAAGTAAATTGTATTTTTTTTAAGATAAATCCCATATAATCAATTAAAACCACAATTTAACATAAAGTATAACTCATACACAGGATCATAGACATGAGCGATCCCAATTTTCCAATAAAATTTTCCTCATTGAATAATTATCATAATTTTAAGCCCCAGAAAGCAGCGATATGATTCCTATCCATTCTAAAGCAGCTAACAATATACCGATTGCCAGTACAAGTATTTCTCCTCCGGATAATCCTTTGGGTGGTATGTCACCCTGTTCTTTTATCCAGTATTCATTCAATGTTTTTTGAGCCATGACAAATGGAACGGCCAACCCTAAGATGAGTATCCAGGAGATTATACCTGCCACTAGATTACCGTATAGTGATAGTCTGGTTGATAAATAGGCAAATAAAACCCATGTTATAAGTACTGTCCACAATGAGTATGTTTTAACTCCGGTTTCTTCTGCATAACTTTTAATGTCTTTAAATTGATTCACTACGAAATAAATATTAACCAGGGGAATGAAAAGCCCCACTGTTCTAAGTCCTACATTGATATCCAGGTTTTTGTGGGTTTTAAGGTCTCTCCAGTTTCGGTAGAACCAGTAAAGCTGATAAAGCCCGCCGGTGATGATTATAAATAAAGCTGTTTTATGGGTGGACTGGACATTTGAATGTTCATATTTTACATCCAAAACAGTTTTTTCAGGCTGGATTTTGGAATATTCATTCTTTACGTCATTTTTTTCAGATTTTTCAAACCATGATCCACATTTTTTGCAGTTTCTGGCATTTTTTTCAATTTCTGTACCGCATTCAGGACAGAAATTCATGTTTTCTTTCTTTATTTCCATTATTTCACCTTTTAATCGAATTTAAAGCTTTGAGTATTATATTAAATGTATTCTATGATTTATCATAATTTTTAGGGAGTTGAAAAGAATGCAATGCTATCCCGTGAACCGTTGTGCTTGCACCACAACTCTTCCTGCTTAATATAGGTGCTACCTTGGTCTACGGTAAACAGTATTTCATAAGCCTTTTCACCGCTTATACTGGATTTATTTTAAGATAAAACATGGTAATCTGAATTTTCATAAGATTTCAGGGCTGTTTTCAAGTTGTTTTCAAGTTCGTTGCCTGCCATCATGGGATGCCTTATAATACAAAACCCTGTTTCAGGATCGCTTGGGTCAGCTAGATTCACTAAAATCTTTGATTTAGTTTTATCGCTTGAAAACTGGACATTTATTTCTACCCACGTGTCAGAATAATTAAAGAAACCCCGTTATTATTATGAGGCTTACTGGACTGCTTTTCAGGAATTCAGCCTGATACTAAAGATATAAAACATGAAATAAATATTATTAGTACTGTATACTTATTTTTCAAACTTCAGCCTCCTCAAATCCCCTTAAAAAAATGTGCTTTATCTCTATAAATTGTATTAAAATCTTATTTGGTATGATGTAATGAAGACTATTTAAACATTTCTATAATACTTGATAAAAATTAAAATAAATTTGAATTTTTGAGAGTATTTTGGCGGTACTATATATTTCGGAGAAGATTTTTGGTAAAATCACATGTTTTGGAAATATTTTGACCTATTTTTGGATTTTAATGGGATAGAAATCATTCAGTGTATATAGGTTTGTCTATTTTTGATATTTTTTGGAATTTAAGATTGTTTTTTGAGGTTTGTTTTTCAATTTTACTTGATAATATTTCAATTAAAATGGAAATATTTATATGGTTCATTTGTACAATTGGTATTTTGTACTAATATTTTAAATGGAAAATGAAGGTGTTAG
>NZ_LMVM01000003.1 GCF_002287175.1 Methanobacterium bryantii
AAGCCGTCGAAAATTCGTAGAATTTTTGGGCCGCAAAATTAGAAATTTTGCAAGCTGTCAAAATCTTTGATTTTGACGCGACAAATACGAATTATTTGTCCGCTGCGATTTTTACGGTCACAAAAACCTTCGAAAACTCTTCAATCTTTGATTTGACGCATCGAAAATTGTAAATTTTCGAATGCTTTGTTTTCGAGGTTTCAAAAATCGAAAATTTTTGAAGACCGACAGTTTTTGTGAACATGAGCGTAAATTAAATATCATTTAATCTAAAAGCAGTATTTAATAGCTTATTTTAAAAAATAAAATTAATTTTTTGTTTTATATTGTTATAAATTTATATATCCTTTATTTTTATAAAAAAAGATTTAATACTAAGATTAGAGGGCATTTAATAATTTTAATTCTTTTAATATTGCCATAAATTTTATTAACATATTTTTATATATTATTACATAGTGCAAAATGGAATAATTTAGTAAGTAATTAATTCCAGTTGATAAATCTCCAGTATATTTGAAGGAGGCCAATATGTCTAATTCACCATTGCAGCCTTCAGGCATTGAAGAGGCAGGGTATAGATTAAGTAAAGAAGAAGCTGCAAGAAAGATGGGAGTTTCCCCTGAGGAAGGGCTTAGTTCTACTGAAGCCGCCAGCCGATTAAAGAGTTATGGGCCCAACATACTTGAAGAAGAAAAGGAAAAACCCGCCTGGAGAAAATGGTTAGAGCAGTACAAGGCTTACATGCAGATAGTCCTCGTTATTGCAGCTATAGTAGGCCTTTTAATTGGTGAGATCAGAACTTTTATACTTCTTATTCTTTTAACAGTTTTCATTGCTAATTTGGGATATCGTCAGGAGGCCAAGGCTTCAAAAAGCGTTGCTGAACTTAATAAAATGATGAAAGTTGTTTCTAAAGTGCGCAGGGATGGTTCTGTTTCCTCGATTGATGCTGATAAAATTGTACCTGGAGATATGGTGATTTTAGATGCTGGTGATCGTGTCCCTGCTGACGGCAGGGTGATGGTCTCTGCCAATCTCCAGGTGGAAGAGGCTGCCCTTACTGGAGAGAGCATGGCTGTGGATAAGAAAACTGATATGATCACCAAAAAGGATATTCCACTTGGCGATAGGGTTAACATGGCTTTCATGAACACTAACGTGACCAGGGGACATGGGGAGGTCTTGGTTACCCAAACTGGCATGAGCTCAGAAGTGGGGCACATTGCCACCATGCTAAAAGAACATAAAGCAGGGAAAACGCCCCTCATGCAGCAGATCGACAGGGTCACATTATTTATTATAGGAATAGCAGTGATTGCATTTATATGTATTCTAACAATTGGGCTTTCCCAGGGAGGATCCTTCACAAACCTCTTCAATATAGGCATATCCCTAGCTATAGGTTCTATTCCTGACGCACTGCCAGCTGTCGTAACCACCATATTGGCCATGGGCATGGTGGCGATGGCAAAGAAAAATGCCATCATCAAAAACCTGCCTGCAGTAGAAACGCTGGGATCCACCTCAGCAATCAATTCAGATAAGACTGGGACACTGACAATGAACCAGATGACTGTACGGGACATTTCAACAGCACAACACCATTACACTGTCTCTGGGGAAGGTTACAGTTTTGATGGAAAAATAAAAAGAACTGAAGGGGGACCAGAAGAGAACCTTGATTATGTCCTTTTTCCATGTGCTCTTTGCATTGACACTGATATTAAGGATGGAGAAGTTGTTGGAGACCCGACTGAAGCTGCTCTTTATGTACTTGCTGAAAAAGGAGGCCTGAATGTCAGGGAGTTCCGGAGGAATAATCCTCGAATTGCAAGCATTCCATTTGATTCAGAATATAAATTCATGGCAACCTTCCATAAAATGAAAACACGCGAAGGTATGCCTGTAATTCGAGCATATGTTAAGGGGGCTCCTGATGTGATCATTGGGTTGTCTTCATATGGACGGATGCCTGATGGATCGGCTCATGAGC
Source organism: Methanobacterium bryantii (assembly GCF_002287175.1). Classification (NCBI taxonomy): domain Archaea; kingdom Methanobacteriati; phylum Methanobacteriota; class Methanobacteria; order Methanobacteriales; family Methanobacteriaceae; genus Methanobacterium; species Methanobacterium bryantii. The sequence continues at coordinate 1,997 of NZ_LMVM01000003.1, forward strand.
TTAGTACAGACAGCAGAAAGAAAGTTGAAGATGAAAACGAACGTATAGCAGGTGAAGGATTAAGGGTTCTTGCCCTTGCCCAGAAAGATTTTGACCCTTCATCTTTTGATCCCAATCGTGAGTTGATGCCCCTCATGCAGGGGCTCATGATGACTGCACTTATTGGGGAAGTGGATCCACCACGTGCAGAAGCAAAGGATGCAATTATGAAGGCAAAAAGGGCAGGTGTTAGGGTCAGAATGATTACGGGGGACCATGCAGTTACAGCTGAGGCAATTGGCCGGGAACTGGGTATTGATGGAAGGACGATTACTGGTGCAGAATTTGCGGCACTAAGTGACGGGGAAGCTGAAAACCAGATCGACGAAATTGGAGTTCTTGCCAGGGTTGCGCCGGAACATAAGGTCAGGCTGGTGAAAACTCTTAAGAAGAAAGGTAACATTGTGGCAATGACTGGCGACGGTGTAAATGATGCTCCATCAATCAAGGCAGCAGATATAGGTATTGCAATGGGTATTACAGGTACTGACGTAGCTAAGGGGGCTGCCAAGATGATCCTTGTTGATGACAACTTTAAAACCATCGTAACAGCCATAGAAGAAGGGCGGAAGATCTATGATAACCTGCAGAAGTTCCTTAGAATCCAGATCGCCAACATGTTCATGTTTATACTGGCATTTTTGGGGTCTTCAATATTTGCCATTGCAGGTACAGCTCTTTTCACTCCCGGACAGGTCTTATGGATCCATATGCTTGTTGTAGCACCAATAGGAGTAATGTTTGGACTTGATATGGCATCACCGGGTATTATGACGCGGAAACCTCGAAAACATGACGAGGAGATCATCTCAAAAGGAATGTATATTCGATTATTTATTGCAGGGGCATTCATGGCAGCGGCATCGCTCTATGTATATCATATGGGACAAATATCTTATGGTTCCATGCAGATTGGCCAGACTATGGGACTTGTATCAATATCACTGATGAATATTTTCCTTGCTTTAAATCTCCGATTTCCTAAAGATACATCATTTCAAAGCGCCACTTTTTCAAATACCCGACTCCTTTATGCGTATCTCTGGATTTTATTAGTTACAATCCTCATTACAGAATCAAGGATTTTTCATGAGCTCTTTGGCACTGTTTCACTTGATGCATACCAGTGGGGCATATGTTTCATTCCAGCAGTATTACTTTTTGTTATAGGGGAAATATTCAAGGGATATCTCCGCTACAGCAATAAAAAACATCATTTAAATCAAAAATAAATATTTAATAAGTTTATAAGCTTAATTAGAAGTTATTGTATCTTTACTAGAGAAAGGAGGTATTATTTTGAGTGAAAAACCAGTTGATGAAAAGAGACAGAAATGGATTACAAGACTTTCTATTCTTGTGGCAATATGGGGAATTTTGAGCCTTGAATTTTCATCCACTGTATTTGGAGTAATATTCATTCTTTTTGCAGTATTGATTTATCTATCTAAAAGTTTCATGGTTATATATATGCTTGGGGCTATTTTATGGATTTTAGGGGCGATACAGTTATTGAATGCAGCAGGTTTTAATACAGGATTTACAGTAAGTGCAGCTTACGGGATTGAACTGGTTATAGTTGCAGTTGCTAACTTTGTAATCGGAGGATTGATTATTTATAGAACAAAGAAACTGGAATAGATTTATATTTAGAAAATTATCATGTTCCTTGATCCCAGTACTTTTAGATCTTAGTTTATCATTTCAGGAGAAAAAATAGATTAATTTAAAAAAATAAAATTATTTATTGATTATATGCTTGGCGAGCCTTTTTGAAAGTGCAAGAATAGTAACAACCGGTGGTGCTCCAGGAGCTTCAGGTAAAACACTCGCATCTGCAACATAAAGGCCTTCTATTTCAGTCTGCAAATTAGTGTCAACAACATCACCTATTGCAGCAGTTCCACCGGGGTGTGCTCCTCTTGCATAAGTTGATACAAGTGTTTCTGGAATTACACCTGTTTCAGTTAATATTGCACCGGCAATAGCGGTTCCACGTGCTAAAAGAGCAATATCTTCTGCAGTGTTGAATTTAATTACATCATCCTGTGTAACTTTACCTGAAGGTTCGTCTTTTATTTTAATCATAAGCCCCAGAACATCTTTTTTACGAGCATTATACTTTTTGAGTTTATTTACTAAAATTTCTGAAAAATGAGGGGCCAAAACTATATCATCTAATTTTATAAGGGTATTCATGGACACTTCCTTGTTGTACTTTATATTTTTAAGCATTCCTCCAACTGTAACAAATGTATCAACAAAAAGGTTGTTACCTGCATCTATCCCTATCTTCTGCAGTAATCGAGGTGTTTGTATTGCACCAGCTGATAAAATTACAATATCAGCTTCAAATATATTATCCTCACTTTTTACGCCCTTTACTTTTCTATCAGAAATAATAATATCAGTAACAGGAGTGTTTTCTACAATTTTTGCGCCATATTCTTCAGCTTCTTCGATAAATTTAATGCTGGTCCATTTTGCATCTCTTGGACAGCCGAAGGCACATTTACCGCAGGGTTTACATAAATCAGGGTATATGAACTTGGGCATTTTTTGAATTTCCAGACCTAAAGATCTGGCAGCGTCCATTATTTTCTGGGTTCCTTCTCCAAAATGTGAGTCTGGAAGAGTATTTATGTGCAGTTCTTCTTCTATTTCTTCAAATTCACTGCTTAAATTAATTCCTAATTTTTTGAAAGACTCTTCACATGTTCTTACCGCATTTCCTGCTGTTACAAGGGTAGTACCTCCTAAACAGACAGTACTTGACACTTCGGTCCCCACATTCAATATATCATAATGTTTATATGCATTTTTAGTGATAGTAGATGGTCCTTTTTCAATTACAGTGACTGAAATGCCTGCTTTAGCAAGTTCTTTTGCAATGATCCCCCCACCTGCACCTGATCCTACAACTATAGCTTTCATTTTATTGGCCTATGATATGGATTGTATATAATATTGTATATTCAATAAAAATAGTTTATTTCTTTTTTAAACTTCTTCTGGGTTTATTATTAAAACTTTTTTGGTGTTTGTTTCTATTTAATGTCTTTCCTGATCCATTACTAAATCTTTTTGGGCGTTTATTTCTATTTAAAATTAATTTTAAATACTTGTTAAAGCTTCTTTGAGGCTTATCCCTCTTTTTGTATTTTTCGGTTTCACTTTTCTTTGTAAATATTTTTTGTACTATTGCCCCTCCGATTGCTCCAAGCCCCGTACAAGTTACAATTAAAACAAAAAATCCGATTAGTAAAGTATATAATCCCCATAATTCTAGTTTAATCATTTTGGAACTGGATAATGTTGGAAGATCAGGAAGTACAGGTGAAACAAAAAAGCCGCATATAAAGACGATAAGGCCAATTGTGCCTCCAGCAATTGCACCTATTAGATAACCTCTTTGATTATTTACAGTGAGATAATTTGCAATAAAACCAATTATAACAATGGCAAATAGGCCTTTAATTCCAAGTAAGGGTAAAATAATAAGACCAACCATTATACTTATGATTATTGCAGCTCCCCTACCAAATCCTGCCATATTTTTTACTTCCAGAAATTTAACCTAACATACCTTTATCCATGAGCTTATTTATATCTATTTCGGAATATATTGAATTTTAGAAAATTTCTTGTATAAAACAGGCTATAAATTAATTAGGGGCATAATAGAATAGCAATAAATAATAATTTTAATTATTTTAAAAATAGGATAGATATGCAAAAGTATATAAGTCATTATGTATGTACTTAAATTGACCATATGTACTCTGGACACTTGCGCATACAGTGTCCAGGATCTTAAAATTGAGAAAAGTTGTTATTTTTAAAATATATGGGTAAATTATCGTTTATAGAAATAAAATCAGCATTTTCTTTATTTTTAAATAAATTGTATAAAGAATATGGGTCTTTATTTTAGTATATGGATTTAATAAAAATTAATTAATTGAATTAATTTCAAGTATTTTATATATGTGGGTTTAAAATGTAAAAATTTCGTCTATAGAGACTTCATCAAAGTCCCTATCAATTAACAGATTTCTAGCAGCATAAATTATGATATATATTAAATGGTTACTCGATATGCAAATATATATAAATCATTAGGGAATATTTTTATATGGACCATAAAAAGTCTCCCTGGACACTTGCCCCTAAAAGTGTCCAGGACATTAACTTAAAAATAAAGTAAAATATTGTTAATTTGGTCGTTAACATTTTATTCCTGAATTCATTATGAGTTCAGGATTAATATTACTTATCAAATTAATTCTAAAATAATTCAAGTCTTAATTTTAAATTCTATTTATATATAGGGCATGCATGTTGGATTTAAATATTATCATCGTTCATGTCTATGACATGCGCATGAAATACTTCCTGTTGCAATTTTAATATAAAAATTAAAAATGCGTAGTTTAGATATTCCCATGAAAATATTACATCACTTCAGGGACATGGGTGTATTTTTTATGCTTATTTATAAAGTAATATTTTAATTTTTAGGCATACCCAAAACTTTATATAGTTTTTCCAATAACTATAGTTATTAATGTTTTAGGTGGACCTAAATGCCAAAGAATACAACAATTAGCGGAAATGTAGAGGAATATCTTGAACTATTATACAAGCTTGGCCCAAACGGAGAAAGGGTTTCAACATCAATGATTTCAGAAAATCTAAAAATTGCACCAGCAAGTGCTACCCAAATGCTTAAAAAACTAGCAGTTAAAGGCTACGTAGAATACTCTCCATATAAAGGAGTGGTATTGACAGAGGAAGGCCTTAAAATTGCAAAAAAAATTACCAGAAAGCATAGATTACTTGAACGATTTTTATGTGACATCTTAAAGATCAAAAGTGATAAGATTCATGACCAGGCATGTGAAATGGAACATGTACTCTCTGACGATGCAGAAAGAGCACTTTGCCATCTTTTAGAACAGCCTAATAAATGTCCTGGTGACAGCGTTATTCCAGAATGTGATTTAAAATTTACAACCTGTGAAGAATGCAAAGAAAGGAAAGAAGTAGATGTAGAAGAAGTTGGAAAGAGGAATGAAAACCTAATCTCAATACTTGACCTTAACGAAGACAAAAAAGGTAGAGTAAGTTTTATAAGGGGAGATCACAAGGTAATTCGAAGGCTTCTAGATATGGGAATTACCATCGGCGCAATTATAAGTGTAATCAAAGTTGCCCCACTCGGAGGCCCTGTTGAAGTTGCAGTTAGAGGATCAAAACTTGCCCTTGGTCGAGATATAGCTTCAAACGTTTTTATTGAAGCTTGTGATGAGATGGGGTGCTGATATTGGCGGGGGCTGGCGAAAACAAACCTCAAAAATCAGGGAATGGAAAAGGTCATGGTAAAAGGCACCAAAATAGACATAAACACGGGCAAAATAATAAAACAGCATCTGATTTTACAATTGCACTTGCAGGAAACGCTAATGTTGGTAAAAGTGTTATTTTTAACGATCTTACAGGTTCCAACCAGATTATAGGGAACTGGCCTGGAAAAACAATTGAGAGGGCAGAAGGTAAACTTCATTTTGAAGGTTATGACATCGATGTAATTGATTTACCTGGAATATATTCTTTTTCTACATATTCACTGGAAGAAATTGTATCAAGGGAGTATATTGCACTGGAAAAACCTGATGTTGTTATTAATGTTGTTGATGCTGCCGTTTTAGAAAGGAACCTATTTTTTACAATGCAACTCATTGAAATGGAAGTACCTCTGGTTATATGTGTTAATCAGATTGATATAGCAAAACAAAAAGGAATTAATATCGATACTGAAAAACTGCAGGCAGCATTAGGAGTGCCGGTTGTAGCTACTGTAGCTGTAAGGGGAGAAGGATTACACGAATTAATTGAAACAGCCACAGAAATAGCAGAAAAAGAGGTAAATAAAGCTGCTACATTGGAATATGGTAGTGAAGTGGAAAATAAAATTCAAGAACTAACTGATTTAATTCAGTCCAAAAATCTGGATTTAGGATATCCATCCCGGTGGGTAGCCATAAAGCTGATAGAAAACGATCCAGAGATTCAAAAGTTAGTGAAGTCCAAATCTGAAGAGGTTGCGGATATAGCATATGTTCTAGCAGAGGAAATAGAAAATATCCATAGGGAGCCTTCTTTTTCAGTTATTGCATCTGAAAGGTACTCTCTTGCAAATAGAATTGCAGAAGGAGCTCAGATGCAGAGCGAAATAAAGATCACATTCTCAGAGAAACTGGACAGGATAGTTACACATAGGGTCTATGGTTATATCACTTCGGCTCTGGTAATAGGTGGCCTACTTTTATGGACATTTGTGGTTGGGAATTTCTTTTCAGGCCTGCTTTCAGACGCTTTTAGCTTCTTCCAACCTGTAGATCCTCAAGTAAGTGGAGGTTTAGCAAGTGTTCTGTGGAACGGTGCATTTGGAGGTATTGTAGCAGGGGTTACACTTGTTATACCCTTTGTAGTTCCATTTTATATAATGCTCAGTCTAATTGAAAATTCTGGAATATTAACCAGGGTTGCATTTATGATGGATACACTGATGCATAAAATAGGGCTGCACGGAAAGGCACTTATCCCTATGATCCTTGGTTATGGCTGCAATGTTCCAGCTATTGACCAGACCCGTATTTTAGAAACACGACGTGAAAGACTGCTTGCATCATTTGCCATTACATTTGCGCCATGTGCCGCAAGAACAATCATAGTTCTTGGTCTTGTAGCGGTTTTTGTCAACATATGGTGGGCGATTGCACTTTATGCCATTGACCTTGCAATTATATTTATAATGGGTAGAATTGCTTTAAAAGTGGTACCTGGCGAGTCAACAGGATTGATAATGGAAATGCATTCATTTAAAGTACCATCCCTATCAACTGCACTCAAGCAGACATGGACACGGACTAAATCCCTGATTTATCTGGTACTTCCAATATATGTTATTGCCAGTGCACTTATACAGGCCCTATATGTTCTCGGCGTTTTAGGACCTATAAATGCCGCTTTAACCCCTATTACCGTTATGTGGTTAGGTCTTCCTGCAATTTCAGGTATTCTCTTAATATTTGGTGTTGTTAGAAAAGAATTTGTTCTTTTAATGCTGGTGACTTTGGTTGGCCCAAATCTAGCTGCCTTTTTAACACCGGTTCAATTTATAGTGCTGGCCCTTGTATCTATGCTGTTCATTCCATGCCTGTCTACCATCACAATATTGATCCGCGAATTTGGAGTGAAAGCCGCGACATATATATCTGCAGCTAACCTTGTCACAGCCATAGTTATTGGGGGGATAGCGTTTAGAGTACTTTCTTTAGTATTCTAAACTAATTTTTAATTTTAGTTAATTTAACCATAATTACAAAAGTAATACTAAGTTAATTGTAAAAATGCTGATTTGGGTGTAATTATGGAATAAATACTTTAAGTATAGCTAGTTAATGTTAAGTTATCGTTAATTTATGAGGAATATAAAATGAAATGGTTATTAATTACATTAGGTATTTTAGCTCTTATTGCAGGTTATTCATACATTACAGTTTCAGATGGTCCTATTGAACCTATGGGAAGGCTTGCATTTGTTAAACTGGCAAATCCAGATATGTATCCTGGCCATATTCATTCTGAACTCCTTGCTAAAGAAGCTGAGGCTACAGGATCTAAGTGTGCATTGGTACTGCAATTGTATGGTGGTTCTAATTATCGTAGTTATCAGGAGGGCAATGTGTATATAATTGAGGTGGCATTTATTGACACTCAGGGTATGGGTTCGATTAATATGAGTCAGGTTAACTATTTGGATTCGTTTAAAGTGGCATTATTTGGCATTCCTGACGGCAGGTATAAATACATGTCTGATGGGCATGTTTATGACACTTACGACGAGATGATGGCTCATGTCAACGAACTTGCTCAAGAACATGGCCAGGAGGGCCCGCTTCCAATGTTTTATAAAGGAACAGTAAGGCAGGGAAATCCTATAATAACTCCGGGAGAAGGGTTCCCCTTATACTTCCAGATATTAACTAAAACATATGGAATTATTCCTGCTTATGTGTATACGTTATCTGGAATGTTTGCACCGTACTTTAATGATCCTTACCGTGATTTTGAGCTTAAGAATGCTTCACAGTTACAAGATGCTTATAATCAGGGATTATTAAACATAAATTATGAGACGGATACAAAGGGTAACAAAACTGCCCTTCAATATTACAAGCAGCTGTACGAAAACAACAGCCAGAGCTATGATAGTGCATGATTTAAAATTATGGTGAATAAAAAATGAAATGGTTATTAATTACATTAGGTATTTTAGCTCTTATTGCAGGTTATTCTTATGTCACAGTTTCAAATGGTCCTATTGAACCTTTAGGAAGGCTTTCGTTTGTTAAACTGGCAAATCCAGATATGTATCCAGGACATCCTGATTCCGAACTTTTGGTAAAATATGCAGAAGAAAGAGGATCTAAATGTGCTCTGGTAGTACATTTTACTGGAAGTTCCAACTACCGCAGCTACAACGATAGTGGTGTGTATATAATAGAAGTAGGTTTTATTGACACTCAAGGTAATGGTTCGATTAATATGAGTCAGGTTAACTATTTGGATTCGTTTAAAGTGGCATTATTTGGCATTCCTGACGGCAGGTATAAATACATGTCTGATGGGCATGTTTATGACACTTACGACGAGATGATGGCTCATGTCAACGAACTTGCTCAAGAACATGGCCAGGAGGGCCCGCTTCCACTGGTATGGCATGGAACTGTCAGGCAGGACAACCCAATTCTAGCTCAAGGATGCGGATTCCCACTGTATTTTCAGATATTAACCCAAACCTATGGAATAATTCCTGCATATGTATATACAATTAAAGGAATGCTTTTCCCTTACTTTAACAACCCCTACAGGGATTTTGAGTTAAAAAATTATGCAACTTTGCAATCATATTATGACCAGGGATTGTTAAATGAAAACTACAAAACAGTTAATGACAGCTATCAGTACAACATATACAAAAATAACCAGAACTATGATTAACCATTAGGTTGATTAACCATTTGATGTGGTTCCTAAAACTAGGGGCTAAGATATGATTGGAATAGTAAAATAAACGTTGACCAGCTCTCGGTTATGGGTCAACTTATATTTTACCTCATTTTCCAATACCTTTACAGGCTATAATTAATTGAAGCATTATACTGTTCTTTAAATAAAAATTGTAATATTGTGGATATCTGCAGGTTTAAGTTCTATTTTAGTTCTAGAAATATCTTCATTCCAGCAAATTAAGTATCATCTGTTTTAAGTGTTCACTTTCGTCTGCAATATTATTAATGGAGTTTTCAATATCAACGTCTAATTTATCTTCATAATCATGTTTTAACTGTTTTGTAATATCTGTAATGATTTCCAGGTGTTCTTGTAGATAATTGGCAGTTGTATAAATAAATTGTTCAGATTCTTCATTTAAATGACTTAATTTATCTAAAAGTTTTTTTAGCTTTTCTTCTGCATCTTTACGTTCTGTAATATCACGGGAAATACCAAGAGCTACTGTTTCTCCTTTAAATTTAAAAATATGAGTATTTATTTCTACAGGTATTCTTCTACCGTCTTTAGTAACGTGGACTATCTCAAATTTAGCATATCCCTTGGTCCAAATTTCTATGGCGTGGCTTGCCATTTCTACTCTTTTATCTGGAGCTACAATATCTACAGGGGATATATTCTGAAACTCTTCATTTGTATAACCCAGCCGATTGCATCCAACTTCGTTTACTTCAATGAACTTTCCAGGCATCCCATTTTCATTCATTTTATGCAATGTGATCATGTCATTTGCATTATGAAATATTTCCCTGAATTTCTCTTCACTTTCTTTTAAAGCATTAACCAGTAGTTTATGCCTTGTGATATCTCGACAAACTGTAAGGTAAACTTTTCTTCCTTTGTATTTAATCACATGTCCATTAATTTCCACTGGTATTCTTCTGCCCTCTTTAGTAACATGAACTATCTCAAAATTGCTGTAACCATTGTTGGTTAGTGCTAATGCATTAAATGGTATTTCTGCTTTTTTATCTGGAGCAACTATATCAACAGGACTCATATTTAATAATTCTTCTTTGGCGTAACCTAATCTTTCAACACTGACTTCATTTATTTCAATATATTTCCCCGGCATTCCATTAGCATCGATTTCACTTAAAGTAATCATATCGTTTGCATTATTAAATATCAAACGGAATTTTTCATCACTTTCTTTTAAAGCCCTCATGATCTTTGCCTGTAGTATTGCAAAATCTTTAAGTGCTTTTTCTGTCTCTTTACGTTTACTTATATCACGAAAAACAACTTGAACTGTGTTTTTCCCATTATAGGTAAATCCAGCTGCTAAAGCTTCTACATCTATGACTTTTCCATCTACCGATAAAAATTTTTCTTCTATTGGTGGAACGGCTTTGTTTTCTATCATATTATTTATACGTTCTATTACTATCTCCCTATAATCTGGATGTACAAAATCAATCAAAGACATATTTACAAGTTTTTCAGAGTTTTTTACACCTAAAAGCTCCATTGCAGTATTATTTGCCCAGATAACTTTTCCTTCGCTATGGAACACAATTGCATCAAAACAATTCTCCAGTAATTTACGGTAGCGGTTTTCACTTTCTTTCAACGACTCCTCTGCTTTTTTACGTTCACTTATATCACGAGAAATTGAAAGGCCGACATTTTTTCCATTGTAATTAATAATATGGGCAGTAATTTCTACAGGTATTCTTTGAGAGTCTTTAGTTGTATGGACAGTTTCAAATGTCACGTGATGTTCTTTAGCTGGTTTTGCGAGGGCTCTTCGAGTTTCATACTCTTTATCTATATCATAGGGAGTCATATCCAAAAATTCTTCCTTACTGTAACCTAATCGTTTAATACCTGTATCATTTATTTCAATAAATTTTCCAGGTGTACCATCTTCATTCATCAGATTTAAACTGATCATATCATCTGCTCTATTAAATATTAAACGGAATTTTTCCTCATTTTCATTTAATATTTCATTTACTCCTTTTTCTCCAATAATTGCAGTTTTTTTTGCAATTTTAATCTCTAAATTGTCATTACTATTTTCTAATTCTTTTTCTTCACCAGTGATCTCTACTTTCAACATGACAAAAAGGTTGTCATGAATTGGGAATCCTGAAATTCGGTAATATCGATTAAATGGAGGTAAATAAGCTTTAAACATTTTTTTGCCAGTAATTATTATATCTTCATATATTTTAAAATAAAGTTCTAAATCAGCATTTCCATATAAATTACTGATATAATTACCAACATAATGTTTATATGAATCACCTGAACCGGCTATTTCGGCAGAATTAACGTATTTCACGATAAAATCACGGATCTTACCTTTATTATCATACACAGGTTCGTAAACTGATATAGCTTCAAGCAGATTGTCAAATATTTCAAAGTTTTTCCCAAATGAGTAATTACCTGCCTTCATCATATTTTCATCTTCTTTTAAGTATTCCCATAAAATAATTAGTTAATATGAAAAGTATTATTATATTATTATCAAAGTTCAATACTAATATATACGTTGTGGTTTTTAGGATACGTTACAGGGATATTTTTAATATCATTACTTATTCTCAAATTATTTAAAAGAAAACGCAGGGTCTGAAAAATTGTAAAAGTAAAATAATCAATAAAGATAATATAAATAAACATCATTTAAAATAGAAATTTTGAAAAATAAATCTTGCAAATTTAAGTTAAAATTTTTTAAGGCAGGAGGTCTTTAATGATTTTTACCAAAACCATTCATATAGAAACTGAAAAACCAGGAGATATTATTAATTTAACACATAAAATTGAAGGTGCAGTGGGCGAGTCTAAGATCAGTAATGGTATTGTACATGTATTTGCTCCACATGCCACTGCAGTCTTTGCTTTAACAGAACTTGAGAGTAATTTAAGGGAAGATATCGAAAAATTACTTGATAATTTGACTCCAAAAGAGGGGTGGAAGCATGATGTAAACGCTTATTCGCACCTCAGGTCAATGCTTCTTCCTCCAGATAGAACACTTCCGGTAAGAAATGGAAGAGTTATCAAAGGAACTTGGCAGGATTTATTTTTTATAGAAGCAGATACTTCAGGCAGGTTAAGAAAAATAGAGGTAACTGTTATTGGGGAATAATCATATCCTTTTAAATTTTAATGTAATTGGAGGCGCTAAATGGGCAAATTAAAGTCAACAGTTGGATTTGTAGGCGAAAATGGAGTTGTACTCAAAGATCATTCTGTATTTGATAAGGGCGACGTTGTGGTATTAATATCTGCTGAAAATATCAACGAGCTTTTAGGGGAATTAATGGAAATAAAAGAAAATATGGATATGAGTAAGCGTTGGATCGATGAGATAAAAGAAATTGAGTAACTAATATTGATGAGTTTTTAGCTAAATTAATAAAATAGAAAGTATTGATGCTAGTAAACATCGAATTGATGAGATAAATTGGGTAGCTTAGAAAGTACTGCTGAGTTTTTAAAGGAAATTAGTGGATAGATGATATCGATGTCAGTAAACTTGATTTGGAATAAAAGGAATTAAGTAGAGTGTCTACTCATTAATTAATTTAAATCTTGCCAATATATTAATAATCAATAAAAAGAGCTCAACTATAGTTGCAATTACTATACCTGTCACTATAAATATTAAAGCAATTGTTAAGCCCCAATCAATCAAAAATGAACTGAAATTGAATGGAAAGACGCTGTAAATGGAATATACTGCAGTAAATGCAAATATATTCAAAATCATCTTTATTATATGCCTAAACCATTCTGGATTGAAGATAATAAACATTATGTTTCCTATGATGGTAGCTATAATTGCAATGTTTATAATCCATAAAACTTCATTAAGCGCGTTGGTGATAAAATAAACCTGCCAGTTAAGTAGATTATTAAAAATATACAATAAAATTACGTTAACAACTATTGCACCAATATATTCTGATCTTTTAGAATTCTTATCTTTTTCCTGGCGCTTTGAAGATAAATTATCCATAAAACTCTTAATTTTATTTTTTTCATTTTTCATGATTTCCACACATTGTAACTTATACATCGCAAAACTATTATATTTAATATAAAAAATTATGAATTAAATTTAAAATATTAGATAAATGTCATGTTTAATTGGTCAATACTACAACTTAATGTATTGTCTACTTTCTAGACTTTATTATGAACATGAACATAACCATATCATTACTAATAATCATAATTTTTGATGTATTATTTTAAGTATAACATAATTAGACAAGTTAAATGATCCTTATTACCCTTTCAGATGTTATAATCATGTTTATTTTTTGATCATGCTCTTCTGTAGGGACTTTGTCTATAATCTGGATTTCATGAACAGTAGTTACAACTGGAGTACTTTGTGTAATAGCTTTTTCGGAAATTAACTCTGATATTTCCCTATCGCCGTAACCTCCTCCTTTTCCAAGTCGGTTTCCAGATTTATCCACTGCTACAGAACCTTCCACTACAAGATCTACTTGAGGGAACTCTCGAAATCTTTGATTTCGGAGCACGAAACGAAGTTTCGTAAGTTCATGGATTTTTTTCCCAAATTTAAAAGCGCCTTTTATGGTTGATGCTGTTTTTTCATCCCCTTTAATGCTAAATGGATCTATTAAAATGAATCCATCTTTAAGCTTGGGTGAAGCCATAATTAACAGCTTTTTATCTAACAGTGCAAATTCACGGACTTTTATCTGGGCTGTATCTGGGCTTGAAAAGATAACTTCTGCATTCTGCCATTCTTCAGTGCTTCTTAACATTCTGGCAGCTTCAGTCGAGCCTGAAAAATCAGGTATTCTTCCATATGGAGATTTAGTATGTTGGGATAAATTATTATTCTCTAAAGTGCTCCAGATTAGGTTTCTTACTCTTTCTTTCTCTTCGGTTATCATTGGTTTTATTATATAGTGTAAGTTAAATAAATCTATAACACTGGACGTATTTCAGTTAAATTAAAGGATTACTACTAAAATTAAGAGTTTAAAAAAGAATTAAAAAAATAGAATTAAATTAAATCACTGATGCAATTGCGAGCACTGGAATCATAGCCATAAGGGCCAGATGTGGGGCATATGCGGGCGATGTCTGGAAATTATATTTGAGCGTTGCCCATGTCTGTGTAAATGCTGTAATAACTGCAATTAACTGCAACAATGCAGCTGCGTAGAGAACCAGCGCATTACCTGTGGCAATAGCTGCAATTGTGGCTATAAGTGCTAGTATCAAAGCACCAAAGTGAGGTGCCAGGCGCATACCTGACATTCTAAATGTTATAAAACCGCTTGCAATACCACTCACCAGTATCGCGAGTATTATTACGGAATATGTAACTTGCATTTTTTTCCTCCATTAAAAGTTTACAACTGCGTATGTAGGGTCACTTAGCAGTGTTATGTATGTTGCAGCCCCTGCAAGGCTGGTACCCTTAACAAGGTCATCCTGTTTCATTCCTCTAAATTCGGCACTGAGCTCGCATACGTAAACTTTAGCACCCATTTCAATAACTTCTATCATTAACTTGTCCAATCTATCGAAAGCTGGATGTTTAACCTTTTTTGCGTTACCTTTTTTGGCTATACTTACTCCATCCATGAGCAGGAATATTGTCACTTTTTTACCCATACTGAGGGCAGCTTTTGAGAATATGAATGTGGCGTATGCACGTTCTGCATTACCTATCCCATTACTTTGTGCAACAAGTACTTTATCCCTATTAGCTACTGCAGTGGATGTTGAAGTAGTTTTTTCTACTTTTTCCAGTAAAATATAACTCTTATTGTCATCTGTACCTTTTTCAACCACTTTACCACTCATTTCTGGAATGGAAATGGCTATATCTTCAATGGCTTCACTACTTTTACTTTTGACCTTTAAGCGTTCTCCAGTTGCCATAGAACTAAGCTTGTCCCCTACCAGTATGATAGGTCCGGGGCATGTTTCTCCAGTAACGTCTAATTCTACTGCTTGTGATTTTGTCATTCTAACTACAACCTGTTTATCTGAATTTTCCATTTCAAATGCGAAACCATATTTCTCTGCTATGTTTTCAAGGCCTTCTTCTGATCCTGGGCTGAGAGTTAAGATAAGCCCATCATCTGCACCGTTTTTTATAATGTTTTCTGCGAGTATAGCTGAATTAGGTGCCTTAATTCCCAGAGCTTGCACTGTTTTCATGGCTGTTTTCTCCTAAAGTTCTCCCCATTTACCTTTAAATGTTTTCAAGGCGTCAACTATATCAACGAAGTTTTTAGGGGGTATGCCTATAACAACTTCTTCATCTGCTACTTTGGCGTATTTACGTGACCCGCTACATCCGAGGGTCATGTTTGGCACTCCTCGCTCTTTTACGGCCACTACTGCATCAGCACACAATGATTGTATACCTGAATAGTCGCTGGAAATTCTACCACCTTTTGCTCTTAAATAAGCTTGAGATACTCTTAAAGCTTGTTTTGGTGTAATTACAAGAACTATTACATCTGGTTCATATTCTGCACTTTCTAAGGGTGAATAAATTGAAGCATAGTAATTTTCGCTGGATTTAGGAATAGCAGCTACGGTTTCCTGGGCACCTTCAGGGGTTTCAAAGTTTCCAAGCTGGTGGTACATCTTTCCAGAAGCTACACTCACAGGTAATGGTTCAATTCCCATTACACCGGCTCCCCCTTTGCACATGTGTTCATCAGAAGTTGCATAACCTTTATTTCCAGTTAACCTTGCGTCCTGGACAAATTCACAGTGTCTTTTCTTTTCACTTATTTTGAGATAACCTTCAGGTATTTCATCAGCGGATTTTACCAGTTTTACAGCTACAGGACTTCCTTTTAGTCCTAACAATTCTTTTAATTCTTTTACTTTTTCTTCATACATTGTATCTGCCCTCTGCAAAATGATATATTTGAACTATACTTTATAGTATAACTATACTTTATAGTATAATTTCTACTATTTAAACTTTGTCCTTTGATAAAATGAAAAACATGCCTATATAAAAGAATAACGCGAAATACGTGCAGTAGGTAATATTTATATATAAGTTAATAAATTATACTATATAGTATAAAGAATTGAGATGGAGATCATGGAAGAATTATCAAATACAGAAAGGCTGATTGTGTCATATATAAGATTTCACCCGCCTGAAGACTGCATGCTGGATAAAATAACGAGGGGTACAAGCAGGAGCCGAGCTACTGTGCTTAAGTATCTTGAAATATTGCATGCAAAAGGAATATTAGATTTTAAATTTGTGGGCAGGAGTAAATTGTGGTTTTTAAAACAAGCTATCCCTGAAAAACCTGAAATCATATCTGAACCTGTTGATCTTGACATTCAAGAAACAAAGGAGCTTGTATCAGCTGCTTCAAGACTGCATGCACTAAGGTCAAAGGAACTGGAACTTAAAATGTTAATTGACAGTCCAGATGCATTAATATTCACTGTTAATATGCATATGGATATCATAACATTTAATAATACGTTTGATACATTCTTTCCAGCAAAAAAGAATCTACGTGACATAATAAGCAGTGAACAAATAAATATGATTGAAAACCTTACGCGATCATTGAGTTTGAAGGATAATATAACCCTTGAAATAGATATGATGGAAAAGTTGGACATATACAGACCCTATAAAATATCAATGCAGCCGATTTTGGATGATAATGAAACTGTTATTGGTATTGTTATTATAGGGGAAGAACTTTCACGATCCAGACGTACAAAGCGCGAGTTAGAAACACTGTTATCAATAGCTCAGGCTGCAAGTTCAGCAAGTAGTGAAGAACAGCTTATGGAAGAAGCAACAGTAAGTATCAAAGATATAATTCCATATGAATATTGTACGATATTTTTAAAGGATAATGGAAATATAATACCCGCTTACGAAACATCGGAGTCAACTGCCGAATTACTTCCACATGTTAAAGGATTTATTGAAAAAAGTATGAATACGCTGGAGGCAAAATCTGCCGGGAATGGAGACTTTTATCTTGAAAATGTCAAATCAGTAATGGAAGACATGTCTATTTCTTTGATGCTGTCTATTCCCATTATCGATGAAGATTCTGCAATTGGTTCTATACTTCTACTGACTACTTTAACTTCAGTTAGCTCTGTAAGCATTGAAAATGTAGAGATGGCTGCCGATGAACTTTCAGGATATCTTAAGATGCAGAGGTTAACCAGTGAGAAAGAGGAATTTGCCAACACTTTGCTTGCAATGAACCAGATTTCAACTGTACTCAATTCCACAAGCAACGAAGATGAAATGCTTGAAAAGGCTGTAAAATCCACTATTAATTCACTGGGCTTTGAAATGGGTTGTATTTATCTAAATGATGATAAAGAAGAATTAACTTTAAGGGTACACCGAAATCTTCCTGAAGGTCTTAAGAATATGTGCATGGCTGGCATGTTTAAAGATCTCTTCAGTAAAACCCTTGAAAAACAGAATTTAGTATATATAACGTCTGAATCTGAAGAATATGAATCCCTTGAACCTGCAGTTAAAGCAAATGGTATAAGAACTATGTTAATATTACCCATTAAAAGCGGCGATAATATAATAGGTCTTTTAAATATGGGCAGCAGACAGATAAAACATTACAATGATATTAGTCTCGAAAATCTTAGTTCTATTGGTTTGCAATTAGGTTTAGCTCTTGAAAAATCAAGATTAGCAATTAAACTAAAGGTAGAAAGTAACAGAGATACACATATTTAATTTTATACTAAAGATAACTCTTAATTAATAATTATATATAAACCAAATTTAGTATTAAATAACATAAAATCGGAGCGCAAAATGACATTTTCATTGTATATACTCATAATTCTAGCAATAATTGGACTTTTTTTAATATGGATATTCTGGTCAAGTATTATAGGTGCTGGATTTCAGCCTACTTCTAAAAAATTGGTTAAACAGATGTTGGATATGGCAGAAATAGGTCCAGAAGATATTGTATATGATCTCGGCTCTGGCGACGGTAGAATTGTGATTAATGCTGTTAAAATATATAATGCAAAGGCAGTAGGGTTGGAAGCAGATCCGTCCCGCGTATTCTGGTCCAGATTAGTCATAACACTTTCAGGTATTGGAAACAGGGCCAAAATTATATGGGGAAATTTTTTCAATCAAAATATCAGTGAAGCTACAGTGGTAACTTTATTTTTAAGTGATACTGCCAATCAAAAATTAAAATCTAAGTTTCTGGAAGAGTTAAAGCCAGGAACTAGAATTGTTTCATATGTCTGGAAATTCAGAGGGTGGAAACCTGTAAAAGCAGATGAAACTGAAGAGATTTATTTGTATGTAATAGGTCAAAGTAACTTATCACTAAAAGAATGTAATATACGCTATTATTAGGCCCATGTTTAATTAGTTAATTCTGACACAATCCAATCATATACTATCTGGTGGACTTTTTCAGAAGATTCATCCAGACAATGTGCATTTCCAGTTAATATAAGTATTTCCTTTGGATCATGTGCTTTATTGTAAACTTGTTTAGAGCAGTTAATGGGAAGAACCGGATCATCAGATCCATGGATAATTAATATGGAAGTACCTTGAGAAAAATTAGAAACTGAATCAGTCCCGTGGCTTTGAGTTGAAAGTGTAACTACAGTCTTAACAGAACTGGATAATGCAGCAGCTTGAATCACCACTGCTCCTCCAATTGAATGGCCAACTAAAGCAATTTTAGATGCCCCTATATTTTTTAAAAACTTAATTCCAGCAAGTACATCATATACCGATTCTTTGATATCATGAGGATATCTGTAGCGGATTCTAAGGGAAGATATGTTATTTTTTTTAAGTTTTTCAGATAGATCGGGGTATAATTCTTCAGCTGGCGTGTCCCAACCTCCACCTACTCCACCTACCCAAATTACGCTTAAATTGTTACTGTCAACTTTATAAAATCGGCAGGATACTTCACCTCTATCAGTTATCAATTCTACAGGAATATAACCATTTTTAGCATTTTCTCCCATAATTTCTTTGATATCTATTTTAATATCCATTATATTTCCTCTTTTTAAGCTTGATATGAATTTATAAATTAAAATACGGTGCTTTAACTGTTTAATAAAATATATTTACTTAAATTTTAGATAATATTAGTAATAATTATTTATATTTTATTATTATAATAATTATCAACAGAAAATGTCCCAAGATGTCTACATATATCCTACTCGAATTTGGTATTCAATTCAATCTTTTTTAGTGGCATCATCTAATCAAAGATATTTTGGCCTCCTAATAAAAACAATCGAAATAAGAGGATTAGTGAATTAAGAAAACAATTAAATATTGATGATGATTCAATTTCTAATGATAGAAGAATGAGAAATCATTTTGAGCATTTTGATGAGCGTATAGATAAGTAGATATTAAATTCAAATGATCACAAATTTAATGATTTAAATATTAGTACTATGCCTTTTATAGGTGAAAATATAGATAAATATGATTTTTTACGTAATTATGATTTAAGTAAACATAAAATTACTTTTTGGACAGATGAATATTTTTTAATGCCTATATTTGATGAAATTATCCAGTTGTATGATAAAGTATCAAAACAAATATTTTGAAACAACCACTGAATACTTTTAACTAACTTAATTATTTAAAACATTCAATAAAATTGTCTAAAATTTAGTATGATCTGTTTAAATTATTATTTTATGTTTATATACTTTACATTTTTATGGACAGATGCAACTGCACATTTATGATTTATTTTTTATTTAAGCTAAGCCAAAATTTTTCTATGGAATTTACTACATTTATATTTTCTTCTAAAGTTTTTGGTTTATATAACAATAAATTAGGGCAGTTTTGTATTTCAAGAGTTTCTATTTCATTTAAAGAACTTAAAATAACAGTAGGGATGCATTTTGTAGCTTCTCTTTTAATAATTATATCTAAAATTTTTTTCCTAACTTCATTATGGTAAGTTATGATATCAGATATTATGAGGTCTGGTTTTCCTGATTTTTTGAATTCATTTGTTTGAAATATCATTTTCAAGGCTTGTTCTGCATTTCCAGCGAAACTTATGTTGTAGGAAAGTTCAGAATATTTGAAAGCTTCAATTAACAGCTCCAAATTTTTTGGATTTCTTTCAATAATCAGAATTTCAACGGGCTTTACATTATTTGGAGTGACCATAATAATATTATTACATAGATATTTAATAAATATTGTGAAATTATTACAAAAAATAACCTGGACATCACAAAGAAGTCCAGGAATACTAATGTTTATGACAAATTTAACTATTGTTATATGTTATATATGCTTTGCATATTTTGTGATAGATGCAGCTGCATATTTATGACATTATTTTTTCAAAAAATTTATAAAATTAATTTTAGTTATATATCAATTATATGAAAAATAATGGAAAACAAAAACAAGAAATTTCTATCATAAAACAAGATAAATTTGCTGAATATGCAGGTATAGAACTACTTGAAGTTGAAGAAGGATGGGCAAAATCTAAAATGGAAATAACTGAAAATCATCTCAATGGGATTGGAACTGTTCACGGCGGGGCTATATTTACTTTAGCAGATTTTACCTTTGCTGCTGCTGCAAATTCTTACAAAACTGTTACAGTAGCCATAAATGCAAATATATCCTTTATGAAAGCCGCTAGATCTGGAACTCTATTTGCAGAAGCAGAAGAAATATCTACAAATCCAAAGCTCGGTACTTATACAATTACAGTTACTGATGATAACAGTAAATTAATAGCAATCTTTCAGGGGATGGCCTATAGAAAAAAAGATAAAATAGATATTTAAATGTTAAATTAAAGCTAAAAAAAACTTATTATTTTTTAATAGGATATCAAAGAGATAAACTGGTGGTTATTTTAAAAATAGTATAGCTATACCTATTATTATCATTGTAACTAAAAAACCAATGATAATAGTACTAATAATTTTAGAACTGTTTTCATATATTTTACATAACAAATCTAAAACCCCTAATAATATATAGATGATGACAAGTCTAACGACTTAAAAAACACTTCTTTAAATTAAACCTAAAAAATTTAACATTTTCTCATCACAAAAATAAAAAGAAATTAATGGAGTTTACCAGTATTTTTTGTATATTCTCCAGTAGTACTGTGCTGCAGTTAATTTTGTTTTGACATAATGTAAATCAACTGGATTTACAAACTGTTTACGGGTTTCTTCATATTTAAGAGTGGTCTTTGTTATTTTTTTAAGTGTTGTAACAGAATTAAAGTTTAATTCATATTTTTTAGTGTTGGGATTTTTATAATAATGATTAGCGTATACTTTTAGGAAATTGTTGTTGTATTGATACGTTTTCCATACTACTTTTACATGATTTGCTGAATCTATATATTTTGTACCGTGATCTACTACTTTTACTGCTGCTGCTGGTTCAGCAAATTGGAAACCAACAAAAAACATAAATAAAACACTTAAAATCAGAAATATATTTTTATTCATATTTTTACCCCTTTCTACATGATATTATCTTTCATTAATCTCTGAGGTCTAAATACTCTCCAGTAGTATTGAGCTCCTGTCAATTTTGTTTTTGTGTAAGTTATTTCAACGGGATCAGTACTGAAATCAGATAATAGCTCTGCTATATTTGTAGTTTTAAGTGATGTTTTTGTAACCTTTGCAAATACAAATTCCTCATCATCACCGTACTCATATTTTTTAGTTTTTTCATTTCTAAGGTATTTTGCAACGTACGTTTTTAAGAAATTGTTGTTGTACTGGTATGTCTTCCAGGTTAATTTGATATAACCATCCTGACCATTCCATGCATATTTTGAGCCTTGATCCACAACTTTTACTGCTGCTGCGGGTTCAGCAAACTGAAAACCGACAAAAAACACAAACAAAACACTTAACATCAAATATATGTTTTTGTTCACTTTTTTACCTCCTTAATTCCTGCATCCAATTTTCAAATATGTAACTTCCAATATTCAGAAGTTACAATTAAAAAGTAACATTTTAAATATATAAATTTTTCTATATATTGAGATTTCTACATGTTTCAAAAAACGTAAATCTAGAAAAAATAAATAAAAATAAATCCTGTTTTTAAATTATAAACCTATCATAATTTTAGCTATTACAAAAACAACAGGCCATAATATAAATTCCATATCAGCTAGGGTGTGGGATACAGTTTCCAGTTCTTTATCATTGGTTTTTTCTGCCTTTTTGATATAGTAAAAGCTATACATACCTAAGAATGCTGAAGCAAGAGCAAACAGTGGCACTGCATTGATGTATACTCCCACAACTAAAGGAATGAATGAAATAATGTTTAAAGCTTGCAGAATGTTTATTGCACCTTTTTTTCCCAGCATTACAGGGAGTGTTTTTAAGCCTTCAGACCTATCATTTTCTATATCCTTCAAATCAAAGAACATAACATTGTTCATGACCCTCATAAATATAAATGAAAATGCTATTATAAAAGATATGTTAATACTCATTGAATAGTAAAAAAGAGGGAAAAATGCCCCTACTAATGCCCATGTTAGTGCTGTGAACATGTTTTTAAATACGGGAATCTTTTTTGTTAGGTTTTTGAGCACCACGTTGTACAGTATCCCACCGGCCATTATAGCCACTATAAAAACAACCATCCCCCAGTTTGAATATAATACCAGCAGAGAAACTAAAAATAAACTGTAAAAAGCAAATACAAAGGGATATCTATCAGCTTTCCTTTTTAAAAAAGTAGCCCTTTCTGAATTATTTTTAATATCCTTATCGATATCTTTATAGTAATCGTAGCTGTAAATTATCAAAGGCAGCAAATATGATATTAGCAGCATGGGTATAGAAATTTTGATATCCAAAATAATCGATGTGGATATTATAAAACAGGGACTGCACAGTGCAGCTAAATATCCTCCATAGGTAATTTCATTTTTTAAATATTTCAAAGATTTAAATTCAATATTTCTATAATTGGCGTTCGAATGCATATTTTTTCCTCCAGATTTTAATACAATTTTAAACATATTTCACTGATTAATAGATATTGACTTCTTGATATTGAATTCTTATTATCTGTTTATTTAGGCGAAAAAAACAAATAAATAAAAGTAATACAATTTTTACGTATAAATAATAACTATTGTTTAAAAATAAACTTTTTTATGAACATATAAGTTAAACTAGAGTCATATATCAAGTTATACTTAAATAATATAAAAAACAAAGTTTAAAAAAGTTTAAATCGGAGAAAAATATCAAATGAACGTATTTGCATTAATTTCACTGGTAGCCTTTATGGTGTGTTTTTTTCTTGGTAATTTTATTTACCATAAAAATCCAAAAAGCCGATTAAATACTATAATTGCGTTAACATGTATATTTGTAGGATTTCTAGCGTTTATAGAATTTGAATACAGGCATGCTGAAACCTTTCAGACAGCATTTTTCTGGTTAAAAATCAGTACCTTATGGCCAATAGTCCCTTCCTTACTTCTGCATGTCTCATTGATATTTACTAAATCTTCCTATTTAAAAAATAAATTAACCTATCTTTTAATGTACCTGCCTGGAATCGCCATTTCTGCAGTTGGATTAACCACTGATTTACTTATATCCGGCGCTTCAAAAGAATACTGGGGATGGACTTACATTGTTCCTACAAATGTAACTCTATATAACATCATGTCACTGTGGACAGTTGTTGCAGTGGTTTTAGCTGGAGGAATATGTTTTGCATATTATCTAAAATCATACGATTTAAAGAAAAAACAGGCTAAATACATCCTTGCAGGCCTTTACATACCTTTCTTTATAAGTTTAGCCACAGACTTCATGTTACCCATTGTATTTTTAAGGGTACCTGAACTGACAATGACCACCATGACCATGGGAATCACCCTTATGAGCTATGGGATCTGGAAATATAAATTTCCTGCACTTACTCCTGCCATCGCTGCAGATAGCATTGTGTCTACCATGTCAAACTTTTTCTTTTTACTTGATGATGACCTGCTTATAGTAAAGGTTAATCAGGCAACTATGGATCTTTTAGGGGTTGTTGATTCAGAATTAGTTGATAAACCTCTTAACACTGTTTTTGCAGAGGATCAAAAGTCTTTATTTAAAAAAAATCCATTTAACGGCGATAAAAAATCAATAACTAATATAGAAACCATGTTCAAGGCTAAAAATGGTCAGTTAATTCCAGTATTTTTGTCCCTCTCCCAAATTGAAATTGATAACTCCCAAACATTGGGGATAGTTTGTATTGGTAATGATATTACTGATATTAAATTGGCAGAAAATAAAATTAAAGCATCCCTTGAGGAAAAAGGGCTGCTACTTCAAGAAATCCACCACAGGGTTAAAAATAATTTACAGATTATAAGCAGCCTGCTCAGCCTCCAATCTAAATATGTAAAAGATGAAGAAGATCTTGAACTTTTTAGAGAAAGCCAAAGCAGAGTTAGATCTATGGCATTTATCCATGAACAGCTGTATCAATCATCAGATTTTACAAATATTGAATTTGGAACATATGTTAAAAATCTAATAAATTATTTGTCCTATTCATATTCCATAGATTCTTCTTACATAAACTTTAACTTAGATATTGATGATGTTTCACTGGATATCAATACAGCAATTCCGTGTGGTTTAATTATCAATGAACTTGTAACTAATTCGTTAAAATATGCATTTCCAGCAGATAACTGCGGTAAATCATCTGGTACAATTTTAAATGAGATATGTATATATTTACATTCTTATAAAGAAGATAAATTCATTTTAGTTATAAGCGATAATGGTGTTGGATTACCAGAAAGTACTGATTTCAAGAATAGTAACACTTTAGGTTTATTACTAGTAAACAGTCTTGTAGATCAACTAGAGGGTTCTATAGAACTTGACAGAACTAATGGAACTAGATTTAGACTAATTTTCAATAAATTAGATTATAAAAATTAATGCCATTTTTAAGACTTTTATCTAAATAAAAGTACATATAACGTGTTTTAAAGGTTTATAGATCTATTTTAGTTATTATACCTAAAAAATAGGCTTATCATCTTAATTTAATCATTTAATAGCATTCTTTAGCTTTTATAGATAAAAATATAAGTTAAAAATTATATAACTTAAATAAATAGTTTTAAATATATTTAGAAATTTCTAAACTTTTGTTTTAGAGGTGTGAAGAATGAAGGCAGATGCAGTTAAAATTAAAGATGATGTATATTGGGTAGGAGTCTTTGACTGGGATTTAAGAAGTTATCATGGATACACTCTAAATGGGACAACATATAATGCTTACTTAGTATTTGGAGAAGACAAAACAGTCTTAATTGATAATACATATCCTGGAACAGCTTCTCAAATGTGGGGTAGAATTGAAGATGCCTGCGCTAAAGAGGGAAAAGAATTCAAAATAGATATTATAATTCAAAACCATGTTGAAAAAGATCACAGCGGGGCCCTGTCGGATGTGCATAAAAAATTTCCAGATGCACCAATATACTGTACACAAAAGGCACTAGAGGGACTTAAAAGACATTATTCCCTTGAAAATGCAAATTTCAACGTTGTCAAAACTGGAGATGAACTTGACATTGGGAATAAAAAATTAGCCTTCCTTGAAGCTCCACTGCTTCATTGGCCTGATAGCATGTTTACACTGCTTGTTGATGAGGGTATACTATTTTCAAATGATGCATTTGGACAGCATCTAGGTTTTAAACAAAGATTAGACACTGAAATTCCAGAAGTTATATTAATGGACGCTGCCAAAAAATTCTATGCTAATTTACTTACTCCGCTCTCCCCTTTAATACTTAGAAAATTTAAAGAAGTTGAAGATTTAGCACTGCTTGATAAAATTGAAATAATTGCCCCATCACATGGCCAGATATGGACAGATCCAATGAAAATCATTGAAGCATACAGCAACTGGGCTACAGGTAAATGTAGAAATAAAGTGACCATTGTATATGACACAATGCACGGCTCAACACAAAAGATGGCCCATGCACTTGCAGAGGGAATCATGAGCGAAGATGTTGATGTGTTCATGTACTTTTTACATGAAGACGAGCGGAGTGAAATTGTAAAAGATATTTTAGATAGTAAAGCTGTCTTATTTGGGATTCCAACAATATTCAACAAACCATACCCAAGTATCGGTGACTTAATGTATTACCTTGAAGGTTTAAGGTTTGATAGAACAGGGTTTAAAAAATTAGCTCTTATTTTTGGTTCCCATGGATGGGCCGGCGGTGGAGTCAGGAAAATAGCAGGTGACCTTGAAAAATCCGGTTTTGAAGTATTTGACAAACTTGAAGTAAACTACGTCCCGGGCAAAGAAGAACTGGATAAATGTTATGAACTGGGTAAAAATGTAGCTGTTGAGCTTAAAAACAGGTAGACAATTTAAGACCTAAAACTTTGATTAACCAGTATTTAATTTTTTTTCTAATTATTTTTTATGGGTTCAAAATGCATTTCTGTCATATTCATAAGTATTTTGATTTTTCATCCTATTTTTGAAAGAATAAATGAAACTATAAACCCTAAAACTGTAATTAAACCTGTAAGATCATGAGTTTCTGAAAAAGCTTCCGGAATCATTGTATCTACAAGCATTGCAAGAATTCCGCCTGCTGCAAGCGCTAAAGTTAATGAGTTTACACCCTGCGGAAGCTGACTGAAGATAGCATAACCTGCAAGGGATGCTAACCCGCTGACAGCTGTAATAAGGAGCCACATACCAAATATTGAACCAGGATTCCACCCTGCATTTTTGATACCGGCTGTACTTGATAAACCCTCAGGTATATTGGATATAAATATTGCAACGACAGTTGCAACACTTACTGCTCCCCCTGTAATTATAGTAATCCCTATAGCGATTGATTCAGGAATCCCGTCTATTACAGAGCCCACAACAATAGCTAAACAATTATCTTCTGACATGCCGTTTGATTGAACCTGTTTACCTGAACGTTTACGGTGCTTCGCCCCATAACGCGCAAGGTAAATATTTATAACTGTAAAAATTAAGGCGCCCAGAAGAAAACCTGTAACCATATTGGGGAATCCTCCAAGGGAAAATGACTCTTCCATTAATTCTAGGGAGATTGCTGAAAGTAAAACACCTGCACCAAAGGCCATTATGGAAGCTACGATACGCTGCGGAATTTCAAATACATATGCAAACAATGCCCCTATTAAAAGAGCGGATCCTGCTATTAAACCCCATAACCCTGCCATAATCCATTCAGGTATCATAATATCACATCTTAGTTGACTTATAGTTTTAGGGGGTTAATATATCTTTCATTAAACTAAAATTAAAGTGATGCAGTGTCAATTAAACCATTGAGTTTCTTCATCATGTGTCCAATACCTTTGCATCCATTTAACGGATTAAGAACTTCTTTTTCACTAAACAATTTTTTCATCATGTGGGTATAATAATTCCCACCAAGAATAGTGATTTTTTCGCATTTATCAAGTTCTTTAAACTTTATCTGTAAAAAAAGATTCTTTAATGTAATTGGATTTGATGTTTTATTGTGGAAACATTCAGTGTACTGTCCCTGGACAACTTCATCTGGAAATAAAAACCCATATTTAGCGGATAAAATGCACCATGAATCAAAATCTGACTTTTTAGCGTATTGAATGCATTTTCGGGTAAATGAACCTGTATACAAATTTTCTGCTTTTACAGGGCCTGCTTCGGGATTTTCATCCCATATTTTCTTTTTCCCACATGAGATTATACATAGAGATTTCATCATGTAATATTAAAAAACATATTTAAAAATAGTTTCGCTATGTCCTGGAGGTTGTAAAATCGAAGATTACACAAAACATAACTGTTTGCATTTGAAAAATAATGTATTTAAAATATCGTTGGGTAAACTAAATATTTTTAAGATAATTCATATATCTAAATTTTAACAGAGGTATTTGTGTCGTCGAAGCGAATAGTTTTATATTTTTTAACATTTTAATATGATTATAAACCAGTTTAATTCATCTGAATCTAAAATAATAACTAAATTAGGCCTTAATTTGCTTAAAATACCCATATAAATATATATAATAAAGAAAACATAAATATGATAAATGGGGACTTAAGTATGAAATGTGAAGAAAACATAGAGCTTGAAGTTATGGATATGCTTAAAAAGTATGCAAAAGCATACGCAGACAAAGATATTGATGCTATGGTAGATCTGTTTATAGATGATCCTAATATTGTAGCGATAGGTACAGGCACTGATGAATGGGTTCATGGCCGTGAAGAGCTTAGGGAAGGATTTAAACGTGATTTTGCCCAGGCCGATAATATCCAGGTTAAATTTGAAAAGGTTACTATTCAATATGAAGGCAATGTAGCATGGTTATCAGCGTTGATGACAATGTACGCCGTAATTTCAGGAAAAGAAGTGCTACTTTCAGGGCGGTTAAGCATGGTTCTTGAAAATAAAAGGAATAAATGGTTATTTGCACACCTGCATTTTTCTTTACCTGCAAATCAACAGGAAGTAGGGCATTCCTTCCCAGAATGGATTATAAGCTGATTAATTAAATACTTATTTATTTTCAGTATTTAACCATAGTTCATCTAACTTACTTTTTAAAACATTGTGAAGTTTTTCAGCCCCTACTATTTCTTCTTTTTCTAAATTCCAGCTCGATGGATATAATAAGAATGGTTTGGACTGTTCACCACCTAATCCTCCATGACTGCCTATCAGTTCTTCAAAAGCAGCTACTTCATTTTTTTCACTGTCATATAGGCTGTTTACCAGAATATCTGGTACATATTTAAAACTGTCTGTCCTTTTTAAATGTAAAGCTGCGTTTTTTCCAAAACCTTTAAGCGGGTTTTCTCCTTCTATTTGATTATCTTTTAAATAATAAACTCCTTTAGATCCAATTACAATAGGTCCTTCCTCAATGGATCGAACCATTATAAATCCAATACCTTCATGTCGTATTAAACCTGGAATTAATTCAGGAAATACAGCATTGATCTCTTCAAAAGTCATTCTACTTTCCCATTTTTTGAAGTAGATCAAGCCAAGGTTACCTGAAGCAAGCACAGTGACATCTGCATCTTTATGATCAATAGGTTTTTCTCGTGGTTTTACTGGAATTTTGAGAGCTTCATTAAATTTTTCCAGCCGTTCACTTATTTTATCATCCTTATCAAGTGATTGCCAGATATTTCCAGTGAATTCTTTACCGCTTTTAACTGCATTTTCCCGTTTTTCCTTCATCCATTTAGTTTCCTGTCTCTCAATTGACTGTTTGATATTTCCGGTGAATTCTTTACTTCCTTTGATTGCATTTTCTCTCTTTTCACTTATCCAGCGTTTTCCATCGGCAATAGGATACGTAATTACCTGACTGAAGTGATCTTCATTTGTATCGAACTCATAATATATTTTTAAGTCCTTAGGAATTAGTTCGCGTACTAACCCTTCTAAAGAAATTCCATAGCGCTGTTTAAATGTTGCTCCATTACTTTGCCCATGATCAGAAAGTATCACAAAGTGATATGGTCTTGAAGCACTCTTTCTTGCATCATCTAGGAGCAAAAATTGTTTATCTAACTGTTTAAGTGCATAAAAAGCATCACTATCTTTTGTACCTGAATGGTGTGCTATTTCATCGTAACCTACATATGTAGCATACACTGCATCAGCCCGGCCTGTAAAAATATCTCCAATGATGGTACTTGTTGTTATCTCGCGTAAAAAAACATTGGCTGTAGCCCTCACAGCTAAATAAATAATGCTGCGGTTCATTCTAGGCCTTACATCTTTTCTCCACTGCCTGAAGCGGGATGCAATTTCCAGAAGAATGTCCCATACAAGCAGCACAATGGTACGTGCAAAGTTGTAGGGATTAGAATAGAAAAAATACCATGCCTTTGTATAAAACTTCGATAAATCACTGAGTTTGCTGTAGGTAAATATGGCATTTAATGCATCTCCAGAAAAAAGATTAGATCTACTTGCTCCATTTATTGCAAGCAATCCTTTTCCATCTGATACACGCCGTTCAAGTAAAGGTGCATCAAATAATCCAGTAGATACCCTTAATTTATTATCATTTTCCTTTTCAACCCACCTGAAAGCAGGCATGTCCTGATTATTTCCATGAAGAATACCCGCCTGGGAAGCACCAGTTTGGGAAGATAAATCAGTTTCCCACTGAAGAATTTTATGACTCCCTTTTTCTACCCACCCTTTAAGTGTGGGCATGTATCCTTTATCTAGAGCGTTTTGTAAGACAGCTTCTGCCAGTCCATCAATTTCTAAAAATATAACGCCAGGTTTATCAGAATGATTATTTTTTGAAAAGCGTTCAGCATATCTCCTTAAAACGGATCTGTAATAAGATGCCTCATCTCCAATAGTTAAAGCTCCAGATACAAGTGTATTAATAAGTGCTATCCCCAGAGGAACTAGAAATAAAGCTGAGTCTTTTATAGTGATTCCAGGGACAAAAAGGCTGATAAACCATATAAGCAAACCATTTAAAAGTAATGTACCTACTCCAAAGGTAAAAACAAGAAAAGGAAGGGTATAATATGATAAAATAGGCCAAAAAATAGCATTTATTATACCAACTAATACAACTACTATCAATGCTGTTTCCCAGCTGTTAATGCTCAGTCCCGGAAGAAACCATGTCATTAACATAAGTCCTGCTACTTCTGATATCAATAGGACTAATGTACGGCCCATCCATAGAATGTTCTGGTTTTTATCCATTTTTAACCTCGGATAAATGCTGATTACTAACTATAATATGAATTTTATCTGGTTATTAATCTTGTGAAGTTATTAATTAGTATATATTTATTCTTCAACCTAGTTTTAGAATTTTTAATGTTATTATATTTATTATTTAGGTGTTCTGAGGTTTATTACAGTGATTTCAGGTGGACAGTTGATTCTAAGCCAGAATATGTTTGTTCCAAGCCCGCGGTTTGTGTACTGGACCATATCTCCTACTTTGTACTTACCGACTGGATATTTTAAGAAGTGGGGACCCCTGATAAATGTTCCGATACCAGGTATCATAAATTGGCCTCCATGGGAATGGCCTGAAATCTGTAAACTGAATCTCCCTGTTGTTGAGCTGATATCTGCAAAGTCGGGTTCATGTGCAAGCAGTATTGCAGGTCCGCAAGAAGGTAATTTATTCATAATCAGATCCAAGCGGTGTTTATTTAAGGTGACACTGTCAACACCTGCTACGTGCAGCACAGCATCTCCACGTTTTAAAGTATAAATATCATTACTGATGTCTATTATATCGCTTTCTTGCAGTATATTACGAATTTTATCGGCTCCAAGCCAATGGTCGTGATTTCCAAGGACTGCTAGTGAAACATCCTTGGGTTGAAGTTTCTTAAGACAGTTAGTTAAATCATCTACAAGATGATCGATTGCATAAGATACAAAATCACCGGTTATTGCTACCATATCTGGATTTTGTTGATTGACAAGATCCATGACTCCATTTAGTCTATCTGTTGATATCCACTGTCCTAAATGAATATCAGTGATATGTGCAATGCTGTAGCCATCAAAAGAAGGGTCCAGTCCAGGAACTGTTATTTCAACCGGCACTATTTCAAAATGACACGAATCAAATTCATGCAATCCCATTTTTTCCATGGACTTGGACATTGCCCACTGTAATTTTTCTCGTATTTTAAAATCCTTTAAGTCATTTGAAGATGTATCCTTCATTTATCAGTTTCTCCCGAGTGGTGATAATATCAAATATGTAAAATAAAATTTATAAATTAATTTAAAATTCTGAAATTCTTTAATCCTCCAAAAGACTCATTAAATATGCCCACATTTCAATTTCTTCCATTGCTATAAAGTCTTCGCTGCGGTATTTAGATTCTTCACTTCTAAATGGATAGTATTCTTCGTTAAAATAGGCAGTCAAATATAAATCTCCGGATTTAAGATCTAATTCTTCTTCAACGCGATTTTTAAGTTTATTTATTGATTTTTCATCGATATCAGTAATTTTATAAGTCACATAACACTTTTTGGGATCATCTGAAACTCCGTAATCAACAACTTTAACTTTCATCTTTAATCTCCATATTTTAAAAAATCACTAATTATATGTTCTCCTTTCTTTATTTCACTTGATCCTACATGTCCAAGTATTGAATCATATAAAAAGAGTTTAGATCCTTTTATTGATTTTGAAAGAGGTATCACATCGGTATCTGGCGGGAAATACTGGTCCTGGTTAACTCCAATAACAAGTGTTCTGGCTTTAATTTTGTGTAATTCTTCTCTTACATCATATATCATAGTAGCTTCATTTTGCCATACAATGTCATTTGCATCAGAATTAGCTCCTTCTAATTCCATTTCATGAATTGATTCAAGAACTTCTTCATTTGAAGAATTTTTATAGTAAGCTGGCGAAAAACCAAATAAATAAAGCATCATCATCGCATTTTGAGGTCCGGTTTGGGGTTTATGTTCATATTTACCATCTAAATAATCCGGATCATTTTTAATGTAGTTGTTCATTATAGTAGATAATGCATAATTTTGACCTTTTGATGAAGAGCTTGTAGTGAGAGGTATGATAAAATCCATAAAATCAGGGTATTTTATAGCCCATTGAAGTGCAAGGAAACCGCCCATTGAAGTGCCAATAATACCTTTTAGGTGTTTAATATTTAATTTTTGAGTTAAAAGGGTATATGATGCATCTACCATATCTTCTACAGTATATTTTGGAAATAGGTGCCCCATACCTGATGTTGACGGTGATGAGGATCCTGGGTTCCCAAGAGATGTAGGACAGATTACATAATAATCATCAGTATCCATAACTTTTCCTGGGCCTAAAACATCTTTAACACGTTTTACAGATGAGTAGTCTCCAGAAGAGCCGTGCAGATAAACTATTCCATTGGTGATATTTCCATCATCATCCAGCTTTTTGGTTCCAAATGTGGCATATTCTATATTTAATTCAGGTAAAATTTCACCAGATTTAAATTTAAAGTTCTTTATAGATTCATATTTTGGTTTTAACATGTTATTCCCTTTATAATCAAAATTAAATTTGAATTTTTATAAAAATAATGTTCCACGAGTACATTATTTGATTATCATAGAAGCTAAACTTATAAATTTTAAATGGTTAAACTTACATTTAACAATTTAAATCACATAAACACGTTTTTTTATAAATCAACGTCTAAAATATGTAATTATTCACTATAATAATATTATAGAACAGCTACTATTTTATTTTTTCTAAATCATCAAAAGTTACACATTTTTAGATTTAAATTTAGTCAATTGTATATTATACCTGACTCTGATTCATATCTTAGTTTTATAAAATTAGTTTGAATTAAAAGAGGCGTGAATTTACTAAAATTAACTTATATAGGGATTATTAAGCTAAATAATAAAAATCTAAAATATTTAAAGACTCTGCTATCTAATAAATTAAATATTCTCTTAAACATGATTTATTAACTTTTAATTTGTTTGTCTAAAGAGTATTAGATACAATTTTTTCTACTGGTCTTGTGAACTCTTCTCCACATTTATTACATCTAAACACTAAGACCTGATTGTACTCATCAAGACCAATAATGCCTATTTTTTTGGTATCACATCTTGGACAATGACTAATCTCAAAATTGTTTCCAACATCTGTGTTTACCATAATATTACCCCTTTAATTATCCTTATTTCTCCATGCTCACACTACGCATTACTAACTTGAAATTAGTAATCATACTGGGCTTATTTATATTATCTGTTAGAGCAGTAGTATATTCTTTTCTGTAGATTAATTGTGTTACTTTTTATAATTCCAGTTTATAAGTAAAATTTAAAAAGGCTCATGTTCACAAAATCTACGATTTTTCACATGCCATAAAAACAAAGTTTTTTTCAATCAGAAAAATAAAAAGTTTTTTCATACTGGTTAATTTAAGTTGAACTTCTTTTAAAAAAATTCCATTTATTTAATCAAAAGTTACATAATAATTTACGCTCATGCCAAATGTTGTGTAAATAATATCGCTTCACTCGTGTGTCTGGTTAAATAAATTGTATTTTTTTTAAGATAAATCCCATATAATCAATTAAAACCACAATTTAACATAAAGTATAACTCATGGACATGAGCGGTAATTTAAATTGTAATATTTGCACAATGCTCCGACATGAGCATAAAATATTATTTTAAACATAGAACAAGACATTTTAACAATATTAAATATATTTAGTATAATTTGAGGCGCTAATCTGGAAACTTTTACAAGTGCAGTTAAGATATTGCAAATAATTAACATTTTAAGTATTTTACTTTCTAAAGTGATGTACTGATGTCTAAAATAATAATAACGAAATATAACATTTTTAATGGATAAAAGACAAAATTATAATTGTATGTATGAAAATGTAGCTGGATAAAAAAATATCCATTTGCTGAAAATGAAAAAGAGGAGAAAACGCATGGTATCTGCAAAGTTTTATGAAAAATTAATGAAAATATCTAAGGTAATGGAAGAAGAGGGAGATGGAATCAGTTATATTCGAAATGAAGCTGATAATTACACCATTGGAACAAGAAAATACAGTGAAAAAATCGCCAAATACCTTGATGAAACAGTTGGAACATGGGAAGGCAGCGAAGCTCACGTGAAAAAAAAGAAATCAAGAGGAAACAAACAGGAAAAACCAAAAAAAGTTGGCTACCTCTGGAAAATTCCAGTAACAGAAAGTTAATTATTAAACATCTAAAGGAAATTAACTTTAAAGAGTTGAAATTGAATTACTACCTAAACCAAATAAATCCAATTTCTTATTCCTTAAATATATGTTTATAAAAACTTCAAGTACATTTAAAGAATATAATAAGTTTCAAGACAAACCTTATTTCAAAAAATATCCAATCCGAGATTTATAATCTCTAATTACATATTTCTTTTAATTTAGAATCTTTTATTTACAGTCTACTTTTTCTAAATTATTAATTATTTATTTTAAATTAACTTAAAAAAGCTTTAATGAGCTGAAACTATCAATTTAATTTATTAACGAAGATAGATCCCCTTTTCCATATGTTACAATTTCATTTTATCTTAAAAATTTAATTAATTTCAGCCTTTGAAAATTCTACAAATTTATGAGATATCTAAAACCAAAGGTTTTTGAATGCTAA
The DNA here is from genome assembly GCF_002287175.1 of Methanobacterium bryantii. Lineage (NCBI taxonomy): Archaea > Methanobacteriati > Methanobacteriota > Methanobacteria > Methanobacteriales > Methanobacteriaceae > Methanobacterium > Methanobacterium bryantii. The sequence goes on from NZ_LMVM01000003.1 coordinate 37,475, forward strand.
TCTTCTATTTTTTCAAAAATTTAAAGTATACTTATCGACCTATTATTTTAAGGTCTTCCTATTTGTTATTTAGATTATCTTTTTTAACATATTAAACATATGAAAAATAATAAAAAACAAAAAGAAGAAGTTTTTATCATAGACAAGATAAAGTTAGAGAGAAATGAATGGTATTTTTATCAAATTGGGATTTAAATTAAATCCAGTTCACCTAATCTTTCCTTCGTTTTTTCAACGCCGAGCTGGGCATCGTCTATGGTTTTTGCACCAGTGCAGACTACTTTCCCTGAACCGAACAATAGTAATACAACTTTGGGGTCTTCAACTCTGTAAACTAAGCCCGGAAATTGTTCTGGCTCATATTCTGTATTCTCTAAATCTAATGCTACTGCTTCAAGGTTTAATGTTTTTCCTAAATTTGCAGAAGCAACTATATTTTGTATTGTAATTTCAAATTCTTTTGGTATATCTGCATCTAGCACCCTCATTTTGTCTACAATAATATTTAAAGATTTAATTGAATCTTTTGTAGTTTTTGCACCAGTACCTACTAGTTTTCCTGATCCAAATATAAGAGCTGCTGTTTTAGGTTCTTTAAGCTTGTAAACAAGCCCTGGAAACTTTTCTGAGTTATATTCAACACCTTCTAGTGTCAAAGCTACTTTGGGCAGTTCAATTGACTTTCCAAGAGTTGCAGAAGCTACAATATTTTCAACTTTAATTGGTACATCTGTCAAACACATTCCTCCAGGTTTTAATCCAGATCATTAATTTGATTTTTACATTCCATATATGTTACATTAAAAGTGCATTTTATTATGGAGATATTGGGAAGGGCTAGCATAAAACACATAGATAAAATACATAATTCGAGTAGCCCCATAGAATAAATTATTTTCCCGTTTTAGCCTGTTTCATGATGGTTAATTTTAGGTTATTTAGATTAAATGTGATAACATTTAAAAAATACTATTTTATAAAAAGTATTACTGTTCCTATTTTTATAAATTATTTAAAAATCAATGATTTTACAATATTTGAACTTATTTCATGAAAATAAGTGTTATTAATTCTTTTTTAATTTTTATATGGAAATGGGATCCATGTTAAGATCCATCTGCGGATTTGTAAAAAAGTATTATGCAGTCTGGGACAACTTTATCAAGGAATTAAATGTTAGTGGCCTTACCTAATACTAGTTTTACTGTTGATGTATACTTTACATTCTTATTAGTTGCAACTGCATATTTATGACTTATTTTTCCTAATAATTATTACTACTAATCTATTTTAATAGTTTAAAAGGATTTAAAGATTATTTTTTAAGTATCCGATTTAAAAAATGTATGCAAACTTTAAAAATTTTAAACAACTGAAATTATAAATTTAGTATTGAAAGTTATTTTTAACAGTTTATCTTTTTATCAAATGAATATAATATATGAATTGTGAATTAGCATAAATTAATTGTTATAAAAATAAATAGTTATATTATCAAATTAATTGGGAGGCATAGATAGAGTTGACATGAAGGTGGTTTGAAGTGCCACTATGCCTCCCTTAATATAAATTAGTAATAAAATATATAATCCTTTTGTTTAATTAAAGGTTTTAATATCCAAATTTTGTACAAAGAGGACCCCATATATCTAAAAAACATCTATAAAAGATAGTGATCTAATAAAAAATCAAAAAGAAAAATTATAAAAAATTAAGATTTGTTTACATTTAAATATTTGCTGAAAACAGTCTGGAAAAATTTAGAAACAATTCCTTTACTTGATAAATCATTTTCAAGGCTGTACTTTCCAATAACTCTTGAAGCAAGCCCTAAAATTAACTTAGATGTATCTGATTTAGGATTTTTTTCTAAAATCGAATTTCCTGACGCAGATGCTATATTTAACTCCTTATCTTCTGGAATGATTGCAATTACTGGTATGTTAAGGATAGTCTGGATCTCATCAGGAGTTAAAAATTCTTTACCACTTCTTTCTTTGTTAATAACTACCCCAAGTATCTCCATTCCAATTTTCTCTGCAACAATTTTTGTCTTTAGAGCATCGCTTAAAGAAGTAATTTCAGGTGTTGTAACAAGAACCAGTTCATTTGAAACCTGTAATGCTGCCAGTGCATCCCTTTCAAGTCCGCCGGGTGCATCTATAAGTAGTATATCTATATCTTCGGTAAGTGTTTCCAAGACTTCTTCAAGTCTTTCTAGTTTCATGTCTTTAAGACCATAAAGTGAGAGTCCTGCAGGAACAATTTTTACTCCGCCTGGGCCTTCATATATTGCATTATGTATCATATCTCTTCCGGCCAGGACATCTTGTAAGGTCACTGGTTGATTTTCTAAACCTAAAATCAATTCCAAATTAGCCATTGCAACATCTAAATCAAGGACTACAACTTCTTCTCCCTGAAGAGAAAGAGCTATTCCAAGATTAGCTGCTATGGTTGTCTTTCCGACCCCTCCTTTTCCTGAAGCCACTACTATTACTCTCGCCATTCTTCCACCTAACATTGGATTAATAATCTTACATAACTACTTGTACTCACAATCATTTATTGATGATAAAGATTAATGTGCTTATTTTCACAATAATAAATGCAAATACAAAATTATTAAAATAGTATTAAATCAAAAAATAAATTAGAGAAATACTAATAATTACTCTTTATGGAGATGAGTTCTTGGTAGTGGAAAAATATCATAAATTCATGAATGAAGCAATTATAGAGGCAAAAAAGAGCTTAAAAGAAGGCGGAATTCCAATTGGAGCTGTTTTAGTTGAAAATGAGGAGATAATTGGCCGTGGACATAATAGATTACTGCAGAAAGACTCTTCAATTTTGCATGGAGAAATGGACTGTATTGAAAATGCTGGAAAATTAAAAGGAGAAGATTACAAAAGATGCATACTTTATACCACTTTATCGCCATGTGAAATGTGTTCTGGAACCATACTACTTTATAAAATCCCAAAGGTCGTAATGGGAGAAAATAAAACGCTTAAGGGACCGGAAGATTATCTAAAGGAGAACGGTGTTGAATTAATTAATTTAGATTTAAAAGAATGTAAGGATATTATGAAGGAATTCATTAAAAGAAATCCTGAAATTTGGGATGCGGAAATAGATAGGGTAATTTAAGTATTAAAATATCTATATTTCAAGGCATATAGACTCCAATAAATAACAGCAACTATTTATTTTATATTAATTTTTTGTTCTCTGGCATAAATATAATATATTTTAATATCAAAGCCATAACTATGGATAAAAAGATATGGGCTTTAATAATTATTTTCTTAGTTGCAGCAACTGCATATGGAACCTATAGTTACATTGTAATTTCACAGAAAACTATTGTAGTTGGATATCTACAAAGTGATCACGATTCTGCACTATTTGTAGCAAATGCAAAGAATATGTTTGAAAAAGAAGGATTAGTAGTCAGTTTAGTCCCCTTTAGATCAGGTCCAGATCTCATAAATGCCGCCAAGTTAGGCAAAATAGATATTGGTTATTGTGGAATTGCCCCCGTAACACTGGCCATAACTAATGGAACACCTATAAAAATCGTTGCATCTGTAAATCAGGAAGGAAGTGGAATAGTAGTAGGCAATAATACAAATATAACTGATATCTCTAATTTAAAAGGAAAAACTATAGCAATACCTAAAATAAACTCAGTACAGGATGTTTTATTGACTTACTGGCTGTCCCAGTATAATATTAGCAGGAATGAAGTAAATATAACTGAATCAGAAGTACCATTTATGCCAAGATCTTTACTGTTTAAAAAATTTGATGGGTATGTAGCATGGGAACCTTATGTATCTGTTGCAAGTGTAGAAGGTGATGGAAAAGTACTTACATATTCCAAAAATGATAGCTGGAAAGATTTCCCATGTTGCGTTGTCATAGCTACAGACAGCTTTATAAAAGATCAACCTGGTGCTTTAAGAAAATTTCTGAAGGTACATGTAGAAGCAACTAACTATGTAAATTCACATAAGGATGAAACTGCAGTGATTGTCTCCCAAAAACTTGGTATAAGTGTTCAAATTGAAAAACAATCATTAAAAAATGTTGCGTTTAATATACCGTCTTCTAATGAATTTAAGAAAAGTGTCTTTAAGTTTATAGATATTCAAAAGAAGTTAGGATACATAAAAAATAACGTATCAAACGTATCCTATTTTAATTTTAATTTTTGGCCTACTAAATCATCAGGTTTTTAAATTTACACTTTTTAAAGGCGCCTTTAATTTATATATCTTTAAATTCTTTTTTATTTCGTACGTTAAGGATATGAATTTATAAAAATAGATTGATATCTATGGCAATCCCTCTTTATATTTTTTAAGTGAATCTAAGTCCCCCAAATAGTCTTCATCTTTATCATAATTCTTGTTTTCTTTAGTAAACATACTGAATATAAGAATTAAAAGGCTCATTGCTATGCCTAAAATGAATGCATTTTGAAATCCATTTAAAAGAATTCCAACGGGAGCACTGAATTGAAATGCACCAGTAGAAGGGATTCCTATTAGGTCAGTGATTTCATTACTTATTGTAGTAACGAATATTTCGTTAAAAACAACAATTCCCATTACAAGACCCATATATCTAGCTGTATTTAAAAGACTGGAAACAGAACCTACTTTTTCTTTGGGGCTGTGGCTCATTACTGTTTTGTTGTTTGCAGGGGTAAACATACCTTCTGAAAGTGCCCTTATTCCAAGCGCAGCGAATATAAATAGTATTCCTACTGTTTGGTTTAAGCGGTATAATAGAATAATAGCCATGATAAGTGTTATGCATGCAATAATAGTTGGTATACGTGATCCAAAGTTATCAGAGATATATCCTGATAAAGGTCCTATAAAAATAACTACAAGAGATGGAATCAAAATTATAAGACCTGCAAAATCTGAAGAATAACCCATAATAAGTTCAAGATAGAAAGGTAGAAGATAAATTGTTCCAGTAAGGACAAGAGTAGCTATAAATCCTGCAAGAAGGGAAAGAGTAATATAAATATTTTTTAAAATGGAAAGATCTAGTAAAGGCTCGGAATGTTTTAATTCCCATATAACAAAAGTAATTCCCAGGATCAGGGAGATAACAAAGGTTATAACTATAGAGGTGAACCCCCATCCAAGATTTTCTTCTATGTTAAAAGGCATAATAAATGTTAAAATAGTTAAACCTATTAATAGAGAACCTATAATATCAAATTTCACATTTTGAGCTCTTGTTTTCTGTGAAGGGAGTACTTTAACAGCAAAAATAGTTGCAATTATACCCACGGGCACGACCATTAAAAAAATCCAGTTCCATCCCATATATTGTGTTACGTATCCTCCCACTCCGTATCCTGATGAAAGGCCAAGGGTTGTGGTGAGCGAAATATAACCAAAAACTTTTCCCCTCATTCTAGGAGGAAATACTGTTGATATAATTGCAGGCACCATAGAAAGCAGCATTGCAGATCCTATGCCCTGAATTATTCTAAATATAATTAATGAAACAAAATCGAGGGATATACCACAAAAATAGGATCCCATAGTAAATATGGAAATTCCCATTACAAAAATTTTTTTATAACCTGTAATATCACCTATACGTCCAAAAACGAGTAAAAAGCTTATAAGTGTAATAAGATGAACAATTACTATTAATGAAACCATATCTGTACTTATATCTAAATATTGGGAGATGGTAGGCAATGAAATGTTTACAATACCTGCACTAAATGACCATAAAAACATTCCAAGTGCCAGAGTAAATATAATCCAGTTTAATTTGTGTTCCAAAATATATTCCCTCCGATAGTTAAAATATCACTTTAAAGGGTATAAACCTTATTAAGAGATTATGCTAAAGTTTTAATACTTTTAGTGTTTATTTTAGAAGTTAAATGCTTAAAAATGAGTTTAAATAAATTAAATCTTTAAAAAAGAATTCAATTATTTTATTATCTAAACTTGATATTTTTGAATAATTGGATAATGCTAAATTATAAGCCCTTTAAAATTTCTCAATTCCCTGAAAATATAAAAATAACTTCCAATAAATAAAAAATAGTGCCTGGTTATTATTTAATATGCAAGAAGTGCAATGGATATTATAAAGTTGAAGAAAATGAGTATGAAGACTGTATTCAAAATATGGGATCTAATGACCAAAAAAATTCAGTCTTCTCCAGTTTAAACTCATGCAGCATATGCGGTGGAGATCTAATATTAGTTGAAGATATCTACGACTATTACCAGTATCCACAAGAAAATATAACTAAGAAAAAAACCAGCTTAGGTAAAATACTCTTTATTTTGGCTGTTTTATGCATTTTAACATCTTTAATACTAATTCCAAACAATATTTTCTCAAATTTATTAGGTTTGCACAGTTCTATAACTCCTGATCATTCTTTTTTAGGTTCAAATAGTAAAGGATACGTAATTAAAGATGTTTATTCCAATTATGGTTCATCTGGCCCTAAAATAGCTATCATAACAGGGATGCATCCTCGGGAAATATCTGCTAAAAGAGTTGTGCCCAAGGCCATAAAATCATATGTAAGTAAACATAACGTTGAAATCGTAAATTATGTGATAAACGTTACCAGCAGCCCCAATGATTATACCATAGGTCGTCATAATGGTGAAGGGCTTGTTGCCCAGTATGTGGTCCCAGATATTAAAAAGTCAGATTATGATCTGGTGATAATTTGCCATAATCATAAATATGGCTACGGTGATGGATACTATATAGCCACACCCACTATGGACTCAAAATCAGTTAATCTTGCAGAAGCCATCAAAGATATTTTAACTGATTTCAATTATTATCCAAGAAACACAAATGAAAAAGCAGAGAGCACATCAATTAATAAAGTTGACAGCCCCATAGCAGCTACAGGAACTCCTGTATTTGTTTACGAGATTCCAGAATGGGTTGGGAATTCTGATGTCTATTCCAATTCAAATAGATTAATTGATGCTTGTTTTAATTTTTTAGATAGATAACCTGTTTTTTTTAGATAAGTCAACCTAATAAAGATTTATAATTTAATTTTTTACACAAATAATCTGTTTTTTTAGATAATGCAGCTGAAGATAAAAGTTCTTCAATTTGACACATAACATAAATAATAAATATCATATACTAAATAATAAAATAAACATAGAATTAAAACAAATAATCATAAGGGGTTTCTATATTTGTTTATCCTCCCTATTGATTTAAATTAAATAGTACTGGAGGTAAAATTATGGAGAAAGTCAAAATGTATACTTTAAGCACCTGCCCATGGTGTAAAAAGACTAAAGAATTCTTTAAAGATCACAACATACCTTTTGAATACACTGATTTTGATTTAGCAGATGATAAAGAGCGTACAAAAATACTGGATGAAATGCGTGAGTATGGCGCTAACGGATTTCCTTTTGTAAAAATTGGAGATAAAATAGTCGTAGGGTATAAACCAAACGATTATTCTTACTTAATGGGATTAAAAGAATGATTAAACTATTTTTAATCTTATTTTTTTTATATGTAATTAAATTAAATCCAGACTTACTTCCTTTTATATCTTAAAAATTCCTTTTTATAACCCTTTTTCCTGTCTGATTATTTTACCTTTATCTATCATCTTCTCTAAATAATCCGTTACAAAATTGAATAGTGTACCTTTCTCATCGTTTTCCGCTAAAAAAATAATTATATTAGCCATTTCTTTAGTAAATTGAAAAACATTGGTTAAATCATCTGACTTTTCAATTTCAAGTATATAATTATCAACAGTTGATTCAATTTCTTTAAATTTTCTTAACTCCTTTGATGACCTTTCTAAACTACTTTTATTCTGCAAATCTTGATTATTCAATATTATTACCTCCAGTAGGTTTCATTTCTAGTTTAATAGCCATATATAAAAAATTCTGAACTTATTATTAATAAACTGATATGGTGTTAATAAAGTATATCAATATTGAAGTATAAAAAAGTGCAAGGGGGAGTACAACTGTTAGGCGACTATGTGGAAATTTTATTGGTTGAAGATAATGCGGCTGATGTACGCTTAATAATGGAAATATTTAAGGATTTTACAACATTGAATGAAATGCATGTTGTAAACAATGGTATAGCAGCTATGGATTTTTTATATAAGAAAGGAGAATATAAAAATGCTCCTCGGCCAGATTTGGTATTACTTGATCTTAATCTACCGCGTAAGGATGGCCGTGAAGTCCTTGTAGAGATAAAGGAAGATGAAAGTTTAAAATCTATTCCAGTTATAATTTTAACCACATCTAGTGCTCCTGAAGATATTTCTGAAACATATAACTATGCTAATTCTTTTATAACCAAACCTGCAAATCTTGATAGCTTTATCAAAGTTTTAAAAAGCCTTGAAGATTTCTGGATAGATATGATAAAACAGTCATCATAATCCAAATTATTAGATTTTCTAAAATAAGTCAGTGATTAAATGAAAAATCAGTTTAAACTTGCTTTATGCCAGATGAAAGTCATTGATAATAAAGATTCCAATATAAAGAATGCTTTAAGTATGATTAGGACTGCAGGTCTAAATAAGAGTGATCTGGTAATTTTGCCTGAAATGTTCAATTGCCCCTATGCTAACGATAAGTTTAGGGAATATGCAGAAGAAAAGAAAAACAGTAAAACACTTAAATCAATTTCTAAAGCTGCAAGAAGTTTGAGTCTTTATATAATAGCAGGTTCAATACCTGAATTAGACGGGGATAAATTATACAATTCCAGTTTTATATTTAATAGAAATGGAGAAATAATTGGATATCACAGGAAAATGCACCTTTTTGATATTGATATCCCTGGAAAAATTAGTTTTAAAGAATCAGAGACATTAAGTGCAGGCAATCAAATAACCTTAATTGATACTGAACTCTGCAAAATTGGAGTAGCAATATGTTATGATATAAGATTCCCTGAGCTTTCAAGACTTATGGCCTTAAAAGGAGCAGAACTAATTGTCATACCTGGAGCATTCAACATGACCACCGGCCCTGCACACTGGGAAACTTTAATCAGAGGAAGAGCAATCGATAATCAACTTTATGTAGCTGCTGCGTCGCCAGCTAGAAATGAAAAACTGTCATATGTTGCATACGGTAATTCCTTGGTTGCTGATCCCTGGGGTGATGTTTTAGCTAGAGCTAGTGAGAAAGAAGAAGTAATTTATGCTGATATAAAATTATCAATGATTAAAGAAATACGCGAAAAATTACCGGTATTAAACAGCAGACGTGAAGATATATACAGTTTAATAAAAAAATAAAATAAAAATGGAGATTTATCTTTTAACAAATTTTAAAGATGCCGAATTCATACAGTATCTTTTTCCTGTTGGTAGAGGGCCGTCATCAAATACATGGCCCAGATGAGCGTCGCAAAGGGTACATAAAACTTCAGTTCGAATCATATTATGGCTTTTATCTGTTTCTGTTTTCACATTTTCTTCTGCGATAGGTTCCCAGAAGCTGGGCCAGCCAGTTCCAGATTCAAATTTTGTTTTGGAGTCAAACAAATCAATGTCACAGCACACGCACTTGTAGATTCCATCTTCATGACAATCGTGATATTTTCCAGTAAATGCCAGCTCAGTGCCTTTTTTCCTTGCTACATCAAACTGTTGGGAAGTAAGTATTCCTTTCCACTCGTCATCAGTTTTTTTTACTTTTTCCATAAGTTCTACTTTTCCAGTTTTAGATGAATAAATCCTGATTTTTTCTGGATCAGTTTTCATGTCTTTTTATATGGTATGTCTATATCTAAATAATTTATTATCACTGTATTTAATCACTTTAATGTAAAATAACTCAAAAGTTATATATTAGAAGTTAATATATTCACATCCAATGAAAAATATCCCTGTTTTATACTGCAAACTTAAAAAATATGAAAGAACATCAAAGGCGAAGTCTGAAGATGGTAGTAAAAAGATTACTCGAAGGTATATGATACCTGTTAAAAAAGAGCAGATAGAAGGTACTAATTTTGAAAATATTGAAGATATTGTAATTTTAAGTAAAGCAGATTTCGGGCAGGAATTTAAGGGTTCACAGGATCTAACTTCTAGCATTAATAAGCTGAAGCAGTCATTAAACGAAAAAGATCAAGAAATTCTTAGTTTAAAAGAACTGTTAACATGCAAAGATCAGGAGTTAATGGAACAGGATCAAAAAATAAAAAATATCAATGATTTACACGAAGTACAGATAGAAGAACTTCAATTAGATATTAAAAAGATTAATGACGGGTATCAAGCTGAAATTGAAATGCTCAATAGAGATATAGAAGAACTTAATGCTATTTATAATCAGTATAATAAGTTGAAAACCGTAAATAAAGAGCTTGAAAGAGAAGTTAAAAGATTAACTGATTTACGCACCCTTGAAAAAGAATCTTTGAGGCTCAAAATAAATGAAGTTGAATTAACCAAAGACGAATATGATAAACTAAAGAAAAGTCACGAGCTGCTCTGGGGTGTGGTCCAGGAAAAGGATAATATTATCAAGGAGCTTGAAAAGGGCAGTATTATGGGTAATATTTTTAAAAAAATTAGAAAAAAGGACGGAACTTGATCCATATAAATTATCATTATTAAAAAAATAATTTAAGTAAAATTATTTACCTATTTTCTTTAAAGCTTTGTTTGCAACTTTTTTAAGGTCTTTATCTCCAGTAGCAGCCCTTCTTGCTTTTTTAATTGGATCTATAGCTCTTTCATCACCAAGATCACCAAGGGCTTTAAGTGTAGCTACTTTAACACCCCAATCTTCATCAGTCAATGATTCAATAAGAGGTTCCAGAGCTTTTTTATCCCCTATTTCCCCTAAAGCCTTTGCCGCGAATTTTCGAACTGCAAAGTCGTTATCATTTAAAACATCAATTAATGTATCAACAACGCTGACATCACCGATGTCTTTAAGTGCAAGGGTGATGTATTTTTTTATTTTTCCTTCGTTATCATTTTTTAAAGCTTCTATCAATGGTCCTATTGCAGGATTCCCTATTTCTCCAAGAGATTTAGCAGCTTGGAACCTAACTGCAGGGCTTTCATCGCTAAAAGCTCCAATAAGAGGTTCAATTCCATTTGAATCTCCTGATTTACCAATTTCTTCTGCTGCTTCCTTTCGCCTTTCTACATCGCCATCTTTTAAATTTTTTATGATGGTATCAATTTCATTTGCCATATAAATCACCTTCATTTATAGTAAATTATTAAATAGTACATATTCATTTTATTTAATCACAATAAAGTTCTTAAACCACTCAGCTGTAATCAATTAAAATTATTCCATCTATAATTTAAATAAATTATGTTATTCACCTTTAAAAATGTCTTGCCTATATTGATTAAATACTCAGCTTTATGTGATTACTTTATGAATTCATTTAATATTATCCAATTAGAAGTTATACCGATTTAAAAAATTTTACAACATGTAAAAATCAGAGATTTTTCCGGTTACAAAATTGAAAAATTTTGTGAACATTTTGACATGAGCGATAAAATATATTTACTTCATTATACAAGTTAATGTACTTATCAATTATTTTTAATATATTCATAGAATACCAAAAAAAATATTTTTTTTAAAATCAGGATCAAAATATCATAAGATTTACATGAAAACTAACGAAATATATGGTGCAGAAATTGTTGACTCAGCTCTGCTTATTAAAGACTGTTTAATCATATCAGACATCCATCTGGGTTACGAATATGCTTTAAATAGAGAAGGCTTTATGATCCCCAGATTTCAATATAAAAAAATTATAGCCAGACTTAAAGAAATAATAGGCACTTCAAATGCCAGTAAAATTATAGTTAACGGCGATTTAAAACATGAATTTGGTAAAATCAACAAACAGGAATGGGATGAAGTTATGGACTTCATTAAATTTCTTAAGGAACATTTTGATGAAATAATTCTAATTAAAGGAAATCATGACAATTTTACCGGTTTTATAGCTGAAAAGTGCGACCTTGAGGTATATGAAAATTACTCTGTAGAAAATTATATTATAATGCACGGTGATAAAATACCTCCGGATTTTGAGGAAATGAAAGAAAATACGGTGATTATTGGCCATGAACACCCCAGTATCGGACTTCGAAGTGGAGAAAGGGTGGAAAAAGTAAAATGTTTCTTAAATGGCAAAGTAAATGATAAAAATTTTATAGTAATGCCTTCTTTTAACTTTATAACTGAAGGCTCCGACTGCCTGCAGCAGAAAACTATTTCTCCCTTTTTAAAGGATGTTTCTTTAGGTGATTTTGAAGTGTTTGCGGTTGAAAACTTTGAAGTCATGAATTTTGGGAAGATAAAAAATTTATTGAATATAAAAATATAACCAAATTGATTATAAAATATAAAATACGAATGAAATTAATGCTTAATTAATTCTATTTTGAGTAAATTAAAGTCGGCAAGGATTAAAATGATAAAAAGACAGGAAAAAATCTATAAAGACACTGAAATTAGAGTAGATTGTTATTAGTTACCAGTTTAACTTAAAATTAAGTATTGAAAAAAAATAGTAACATATAATTCATAAAATGTTATAACTGGTATATTTATCTCAAAATTAGTAAATTAAAGTCAATAAAGGATAAAAATGATAAAAAGACAGGAAAAAATCTATAAAGACACTGAAATTTATAAATTATTACATCCATGGGTCAAAGAATGGTTTAAAAGCAAGTTTGACGGATTTACAGAATCTCAAAAGCTTTCCATTATGGATGTACACAAGGGTAACAACATCCTTATTTCATCACCTACCGGATCTGGGAAAACACTTACTGCGTTTCTTTCAATTATAAGCCAGTTAACCATGCTTTCTGACATGGATCAGCTCGAAGATAAGGTATATTGTATTTATATTTCCCCGCTAAAGGCACTCGATAACGACATAGAAAAAAATATCGATGAACCTTTACGTGAAATTGAAAAGATTGCAGGAAAAGAACTTGGTATTAGAAAAGCTGTTCGTACTGGTGATACAACTCAATATGAACGGACAAAGATGCTTAAAAAGCCACCGCATATATTGATTACAACCCCCGAAACACTTTCAATCCTTCTTTGCGCCCCCAAATTTAGAGAAAAAATAAAAGATGTTGGATACGTCATAATAGATGAAATTCACTCACTTGCAGACAATAAAAGAGGAGTACATCTTAGTCTGACTTTAGAGAGGCTGCAGAATCTGGCAGGTAACTTCACAAGGATTGGACTAAGTGCAACCGTTTTTCCCCTTGAAAAAGTAGCCCACTATCTGGTAGGGTCTCAAGACGGCGAAGTTAGGAACTGTAAAATTGTAGATGTAAATTACTTAAAACGACTTGATATGAAAGTTTTATGTCCTGTTGATGATATCATAAACTCGGATCCGGAAGAAATGAACAATGCGACTTATAAACTTCTGGATGAACTTGTACAGAGCCATAAAACTACTTTAATATTTACAAATACGAGGAGTGGTACAGAGAGTGTTGTTTTTAACCTTAAAAAGAGATTTAAAGATATATATGATGACAGCAACATTATGACTCATCATTCTTCACTTTCAAAGGAGTTGCGCCTTCAAACTGAAGATAAATTGAAAGATGGGGAATTGAAAGTTGTTGTATCTTCCACATCTCTGGAATTGGGGATAGATATAGGGTATATAGATCTGGTTATACTTGTAAGTTCTCCAAAATCTGTTTCAAGGGCATTACAGCGTATAGGAAGAAGTGGACACAAGTTACATGAAAAATCCAAAGGGAGGATCATTGTAGTAGATAGGGATGACCTCGTGGAATGTTCTCTAATACTAAAAAATGCAGTTGAAGGGAAAATAGACGAAATTCATATCCCTGAAAACTGTTTAGATGTTCTAGCACAGCATATCTACGGAATGGCAATAGAAAGCAAACAGGACATTGATACAGTATATGACTTGGTTAAAAGAAGCTACTGCTATAGAAATTTATCAATAAATGATTATTTAAGTGTTTTAAGTTACTTAGCTGGTGAATATACAGATTTAGAGGATAGATATGTCTATGCTAAGATATGGGCTGATTATGACACCAATATGTTTGGAAAGAGAGGAAAATTAGCAAGGATGCTTTATTCAACTAACATAGGTACAATTCCAGATAGATCATCTGCAAGGGTTAAATGCGCAGGCCAGGTAGTTGGGCATGTAGAAGAAGATTTTATGGAAAAACTTCAAAAAGGGGACACTTTTGTCTTGGGAGGAAAAATATACCGTTTTAATTATGCAAGGGGAATGACATTAAATGTTACTCCATCTTCAGGACCTCCAAGTATCCCTTCATGGTTTTCAGAACAGCTGCCTCTTTCATTTGATCTTGCACTTGAAATTCAGCGGTTCAGGGCATTGATGGAAGGTAAATTTCAATACGGCCGCAGCAAGGAAGAAATAATGGACTTCATCCATGAATTTCTTTATGTTGATTACAATGCAGCAAACTCTATTTATGAATACTTCAGGGAACAGTACCTTTACGCAGTGATCCCAAGCAATAAAAAGCTCCTTATAGAGTATTACAAAGGTTTTGGAAACAGAAAATTCGTTGTTTTCCATACCTGCTTTGGAAGAAGGGTCAACGACGCATTATCTCGAGCTGTAGCATATATCCTTGCTAAAAAATATAAACGAGATATCATGATTTCAATTTCAGACAACGGGTTCTATTTAAGCTCAGAAGGTAAAATAGGAGGTTTAGAATCTTTTAATGACCTTACATCTGAAAATATTGAAGATATTTTAATTAAAGCAATTGATAAAACTGAAACTTTAGCTGGAAGGTTCAGACATTGTGCTGGAAGAGCGCTGATGATCTTAAGGCATTATAAAGGAAAACAAAAAAGCGTGTCCAGACAGCATATTAAAGGTAAAATACTGTTAAGTTTTGTCAAAGAACTTGATGAAAACTTTTCAATACTTAAAGAAGCAAGAAGAGAAGTTATAGAAGACTTCATGGATCTTAAAAATGCGAAACGAGTTTTAAAAATGATTGAAAGCGGACAGCTTGAGATAAAACAGATAAATACGGTTATTCCATCACCGTTTTCATTTAACCTTGTTGCACAGTGCTATCTCGATGTTTTAAAATACGAAGAAAGAATTGAATTTATAAGGAGAATGCATCAGGCTGTTATTAATCAGATCAGTGATTAAGGTTAGGGTATATGATTGCGCCCTAATTTTATTAAATTTATTCCTTTTTAATTTAAATTAAGTTAATAAATACAGTTTAGGGGCAATAACAAGCAGTTTAAATACTGTTAACCACTTAAAATAATTTAATTTTCTAAACTTCCTGCCTGGTTTTCTATACTAATTATTTCATTTTAGCAAAAGTTTATATATTTAAAATGTTACTTTTTAATTGTAACATAAAAATAATTTACATATTTGGAAATTAAAATTTAAGGAGGTAAAAAAGTGAACAAAAATATATATTTAATGTTAAGTGTTTTGTTTATGGTTTTTGTAGGTTTTCAGTGTGCTCAGCCTGCATCAGCAGTGAAAATAGTAGATCATGGCACTCACTACTTCTGGCTAGATAATTCAAAGATGAAAATGGTATGGAAAACTTACCAGTATGATAATGATTTTTTAAAGACAAAAGCTTTAATTTACTACAAATACAACAACAAGGGAAAATATCACTTAGCCTGGCATGAAGTTATAACAATTGCAAAGGTTACAAAATCAACGGTCAAAATTAGAGATTGGACAGACAGTGATTTTGTCCCGCCAACTACTGTAGATTACAAAAAAACAAAATTAACTGCAGCACAGTATTACTGGAGAATATACAGATCCAAGATGCTATACTGATAACTTACTAATTTTACAATTTCTTTTTAATTTAAATGAGTTATAAAATTAACAGTTCCATATCTAATCAATTAAAACTGTAAAAATAAGCGGATTAATTATTATTTCTTTAAAAATATTTAATTTAAAAAAAATAATTGGATTATAGAGACATTATGCCTCTTTTAATTAAGTTTTAAAATTTATTCTTCAGTAAAATAATGAACAAAGTCATCTGCGTCCATTTCAATGAACCATTGACCATTTGCAGTCATTATAGGAGTTCTGGTTATGACAACTGCAAGATCTTCAGCTTCCATATCATTATCAGTATCCATTTTTTCACTGATTAATTTTAAGGCGTCACCTATTGATTCTTTAGTGTCGAATCCAAGCAACATTTCTCTTACATCCATTCCTACTTCTTCTGACGCGTCTGGATTTTTTGCAACTTCAACACTTTTTAAATTATTGAAAACTCTTACTGCAATTGATTTAATTTCGTTATCTTTCATAATAATCACCAAAATAGGTTTCTGTTAATACAATAAAACTCTTTTTATTTAAATACTTTAAGAACAACTATATAAAGGTTTTTATAGCAAATAATGTAACTTTTTAAACTTAATAAATTTCTTGTATATTGGAAAATCGTAGCTGACAAACACGTTGTGTTTGTCGCGTCAAAAACGAAGTTTTTGACAGCATGCAAAACTCCCAAAACCTTTGGTTTTGGAGCCCTCGAAAATCCACGATTTTTTGGGCGTCGAAAACATTGTTTTCGACAGCACAAATCGTAGCATGCAAAAATCAAAGATTTTTTGCAGGTTGAGGAAAATCCTTTAGGATTTTCCGAACCCCAAAAATATTGAAAATATTTTTGGACGTTTAAAGCAGCTAAATATATTTTTTATAAATTAATTAATCCAAAGCATTGGTTATTCACTATGGTTTATGTTTATGGCTTTAACAAATAATATTTGTATTTAAAATCATATAATAATACAAAGTACTTTTGAATTATTAAATTTAATAATTAAATATTAGGAGCCTAACAATGTTGGAAAGACTGGATAATATAATATACATGCTTTTAGTAGATTTAAAGGAAGGAAATCCCATAATAAAGTTAGCTCAAAGGGAAGATACATTTGAAGAGTTCACCAGGATCAATTTATATATCTATATCGAGCTTAGCAAGGATTTTAATGTCCCAGTTTCATATTTAACAGAGTTAGAACGTTTATTTGGAAGTGGTGTTGGCCTTGTACAGGACAGCAATACGGGATGTAAGATTTTAAGGACAAAGGTACCTCTTGAAAGCATTAAACACTTCGAAGAAACTGAATAAGAAGTTAAATTTTCACTCTTAAATCTTAAATTTCAATACAACAAGTATTAGTTATAAGTTATAACAAAAAAAATCTTAATTATCTTTACTGTTAGTAAATTTATCATGGAAGTTGTAGATTGAATAATTTTAATTTTTTCTGTAAAATGCAGTAAATTTATGGATATGTGTTACAGGTTACACTTAAAGTTAAAGATTGAATAATTAAGTCAAACAGATTTAGATGAGTATTATAAGTTACAGCCTGAATTTGATTCATTATTTAATATCGTTTCATTTAAATTAAGTGAGCAAATTTTAGGCGAGTTTTATATTTAACAGCTTGAATAATTTGACTTATTATCCGATATTTTTAATATATTTAACTTACATATTAATATTATCAATTAGGTGGTTATTATGCTGGATTTAGGGATACAAAAAGGTAGTAAAGATAAGAGTGATGAATATAACACAAAGTTTCTAAATCAACTTGACCCTGGAGAAGAAATAACAGGCGAGATTTACATAGGGGAAATGAAAAAGAGGTTAATTAAAAAAACAGAAGTTGATGAATTTTATGTTATAATTACAGACCATAAAAACAAACAAAAATGGATATGTGGATTTATAACATCTTATTACCCAAAATCAGGCAACATTTATGGTGAAAAAGGAGGCAGGGTATACAGTTTAATTGACAGTTTAAACCATGCCCTCAATAATGTTTCTATGAATGTGCAGGAAAGCTATTCTGTTAATTTTGATACATTTAGAAAGAATATAAATGAAAATGTGGGAAATGTTAAAATTAAAGCAGTTCAATCGTGGAATCCCAATGCCAAAGCATGTAATCTGGAAGTTGTCGATGCAAAAAGTGGTTCTCCTGTAGAAAAAAATGGAACCACAGACCTGGAACAGCTAGCACAAAATGATCCTGCTATTAAAATAGCCCAAGACGGTCTTTTAAGTAAAGACAAAGAAATCACCAAGAAAAATCTAGCTTTTGAACTTAAAACTATGTTAGATAGTGAAGACATAAACAAAACTGAATTTAAAAAAGCACTTCAGAAAATAGATAAATTATAGTATACTGGTTTCTGTTTTATTTGAATATCTTTGAACTTAAAGTATGTTATAACATGGATATATAAAACTGAATGATGCGCCCCAGAAAATAGATAAATTATAATCTTAATTCAACATATCTACTTTTTACTTTCACCTTTTTGACAAAAATAAAGCTTTGGTTCCACATTTTTTAAATTGTTTTCCTTCCAGACAGGGCATTTCTCACATATGCACATTTTTTTCAGATTAATGTCCTTGCATAATGCCTTTCCAGTAGAGCAGTACATTCCAGGGACTCTGTCTGCTTCAAAATACATTCCACTTTCACTTGCCCATGCTATTTCCTGCATTATTCTCCATTTACCTTCAGCACATACACTCTCTGATTGGACAGGACATTGCGGGCACAAACACCTTTTGATGTTCATCACACTGAATTCAACTTTGCTCATATAATTTATTATATCATAACTAATTTTTATTTTTTAATAATAATCCTGAATTTAATAAAAAATTTTTGTAGCCCTCTATTAATAAATATAAGATTTAGTTTATTATTAGAATATTTGATAGGTCCATAAATTTTAAAAATAATTTATGATATTGTTTGCAAATAAAATCATTAACAAGATGGTTAAAAATGATAAGTTTGCAGTTAAATATCATAAAATTACAAATTCGCAAAAATAGCAGTAAATAAGTTTGTTAGTATACATGTAATGATTGATTTATGTTAACTTTTAAGATTTTTATTTTATTTCTAATTTTAAAAAATTTTGATGTTAGCTATTACCTACTTGAATAAAAATAGTACTTTAAAATTTTGAATTTGAAACTGAATATTCAAATTTATGTAATAAGGATATATTGATCCTTATTACATAAAGTGAAGAACTACTGTAATCCTGGATAAAAAATTATTTACTGTAATAGAGCGCTAATTTACTGGTCACAATCATTCTAGCCCTTAAAAGGGTTTTATCAGTGTGATCATTGTTTTTGATTTTTAATTCAATTTTTTGAAGTAAAGGTTCTAAATTATTTGGTTTGCATTTATATGCAGCATCTAAAAAATCATTTGCTATATCCATATCATCAAAATTATCCATTAAGAGACCCCCACTATTTTTAAAGTCGCTCATGCCCATAATGTTGTGTAAATAATATCGCTTCACGCGTGTGTCTGGTTAAATAAATTGTATTTTTTTAAGATCTCATATAATCAATTAAAACCACAATTTAACATACTAGTATAACTCACGCACAGGATCATAGACATGAGCGTTTAAAGTTATAAATATAGTTGTCTTCACAATAGTTTAGATTTTTTGACTAAAAATGATGACTTTTTTCACAGATGATTAAAAGCATATAATTTTACGCTCATGTCCATGATCATGTGTACACTTCATGCATTATGTTAAATTATAATATCAATTAATTATATGAAATTATATTTAGAAGTGTAATTAACCATGTAACTCATAAAAATTCAAAGTAACATCGGCACAACCATTTAGACATGAGCGTAATTTTAAAAGCATATTCCATGTTAAAACGATGTCAAAGTATCAGAAAGCATATGTAATATTTTGTCTTTTTGCAGGCTAAATTTCTAAATAGTCCTATAGAATTTATAGAATTAAATTCCAGAGTATTTTTACGTATAAGCTTAAAATGGTGGATTTAATTTAAAATTAGTAATCTGATAATCTATTAAAAATAAAAAAAAGTAAATGATTAAATTTGTATTGAGTTATCATCACAGTTAAAACCACATGTTGTTCCACATCCACGGGTTCATAAAGTGGTGCATGTGATAGAAAAAAGTGGGAAGTTCCAGGGGTTGTTGAAGAATAAACTGCCACATGTAAACATATTTTCATGTCTTAAATAGATTATACATTGTAATATAATATATTAAAATTGTACTATTAAATTTTTTATATGGATAATAAGATAAAAAAACTTTCTATTTAAAATTATACACATTATCAACTGGTTTAACCAAAAAATACCTCTTAATCTATAATAAATGTTTAATAGAAACATGAAAAAAGTTAAAATTAAGCTTTTTAAGCAATAAATTAATTCTTCTTAAATGCATTGTTTTATATAATATCAAAAATAAAATTTATTCAACCATTTTTTGGTTATATTTAGGATGTGATGAATTGTTTAGAGATAATTACGGAAGAGATAATAGAGGAAGTTCATCTCCTGTAAATGAAGGAGAAGAATACGATGTTAAAATAGAAGATATGGGAAGAAGTGGAGATGGAATTGCTAAAATAGAAGGTTTCATAGTTTTTGTAAGTGGAGCTAAAAAAGGCGATGAAGTTAAAATTAGAATCACTTCCACAAGAAGAAACTTTGCTTTTGCAGAAGTAGTAAAATAGCTTAATTTAGGTTTTAAGTTAATTTTTAATGCTCTTAATCAGTATTAACGCTTTAAACTGCATTACAATATATTAAACGTTTTTTTATTAAGATATTGCATCATCGAAGCTACTGATCATGAGCTTTTAAAATTTAATTTCCATTAGAAATTCCTCTTTTTTTGTATTTTTAGATGAGTTTAATCATATTGTTGCTCACAAGATCGTAATATTTGTAACGGGCTGTGTTGATGGATCCCATTGTTTAATTTTTGCGGTTGAAAATCTTTGATTTCAAACACCGAAAATTGAAAATTTTCACGTGCTTCGTAATATAATGGTAATGTTGGGCAAATGATCGTAATATTAAATCAAATATTTGTGTAGTATCTTAATTCAACCCTCAAAACTTAAAAAAATTCGTGATTTAATTTATTAACGATTATTATATTGTTAACCCTGTGGATTACATAATATTATCTTTAATTTCATGAATGTTCCTCTAAAACATTATGAAATAGGAAAATTATTTATTTCTTGTATATTTAATATATATTACATATTGATCATAAAGAGGCGGTAAAATGGTTGATAGAAATTTCTTTATTACTATAATGCAGGAGCCGGAATAGATGTTTAATCAAAATGAAAAATTATTGAAAGAATATGTAAAAAAAAGGTTAGGCACTAATTTTAGACCCAGTAAGGAAATTAAAGAATTTGTTCGTGCTAATTCTAATGGGAGAAGTGATAGTTCTTTTGCAGTCGTAATACGTTCAAAAATTAAACGAGGTATGGAATCTGGTAGAATAAATACTATTGAAGAAATTGACCAGATTATTGATAATTCATACAAAGAATATAAAGAACGTATAGAAATAAAGAGGAGACTAAATGAAGAACCAACTTTCAGAGTTGTTCATGAACCTCATAAAGATGTTAAAACAGTAAAACCGGTTGATTGGAGTGGTGTAAAAAGAGCCAGTAATGTTGTAGCAGGAGGCGTACTTTTGGGACCTGTAGGTGCATTAGCAGGATATGCTTTAAGTGATAATAAATCACCTGAATCTAAACTTGTTTATAAGACATACATACAAGAGAACTGTATTATCCAAGTATATGCTAACAAATTGAATTACACGAATAAAAAAGCTTCATGGCCCCTTTTTTTTAAAAAAATAGTTTCTATAAAGTTAGATAAAGATCATAATAAATTTGAGATAATGGAAAATAGTGGCTCTAAATTGACATTTCGAGGAGAAAGACCCATAAATAAAGATTACACTAAGAATATATTTGATAAAATAGAGTCAAATTTTAATGAATATCGATCTAAGAATAAATCTAATGATGTAATGGAATCAAAACCTGCTAATTTGAATTCTAAGAGAAATCCTCTCGATTTGATTAAGAAGTTGCATGAACTTAAGGAAGATGGCTTAATTACTAATGATGAATTTGAAGATAAAAAAAGAGAATTGCTAAGCAGAATATAATCCTTATGATAAAAACCAAAAGAGTTCAATAGTATAAAATGAAGTTAACTAAGCTACATCCATTAATTTTTGCTATTAAAAATAGCCTACTATGATTATTTAGATTAACTTTATTATTTTTGGATATAGTCATCGTTATAAAAACATAATATTACTCACAAGATCGTAATAGGAACCTACAATTTAAAAAAAATTTTTAAATTAAGTTTTTATATCACTTCACTCAATCTAACGTTATAATTTATCAATATTTCAGGGTGTGCTAAAAGTGGGTTTTTTTGACTTGTTTAAGAGTCCTAAATCATGGAGTATAAAAGGTTATAAATTAATGAGAAAAGGTAAATACGAGGAAGCTTTGATATATTTGGATAAAGCTTTAGAATTAAATCCAGGAGATATTAACGCTTTACATAATAAGGGTGTAGTTTTGAGTTATCTTGGAGATGGTGAAAATGCTGTTAGTTTTTTGGATAAAGTTTTAGAATTAAATCCAGAAAATGTGAATGCATGGCATGATAAAGGTTTTATTCTAATGGAATTAGGAAAATATGATGAATCAATTAAAAGTTTTGATAGAACCTTAGAATTAGACCCTAAAAAAGTCCCATCATTGTATAGTAAAGGTATACTACTCGGAAAAAATAAAAAACATCAAGAATCAATTGAATGCTTTGATAAAATTTTAGAAATTAATCCAAATAATGCTGAAGCATGGTTTAGCAAAGGTTTAAATCTTTTATCGCTTGAAAAATATGAAGAAGCTTTAAATTGTTATAATAAATCGTTAGAACTTGATCCAAATAATACCATGACATGGAATAATAAGGGCAACACATTAGAAAAACTTGAAAAACACAATGAATCGTTGGAATGTTTTGAGAAAGTTTTGAAAATAGATCCAAATAATTTTGAAGCTTGGTATCTTAAAGGAGAAACCTTTAAAGGACTTCAACAGTACAATGAAGCATTGGAATGCTATAACAAATCAGTGGAAGTGAACACTGATAACCCTGATTTTCAATTTGCATCAAAAGCTAAAGAGGAAGTTTTGAAGTTGATGGAAAAGTAGATTTTTATTATATAAAACATCTAATTTTTTGTATTTTTGGTGTGTTTGTACTTCGTTATATAAGTCTATAACGAAGTCGGCAAAAATTACTTTCAAAATTTACTTCAAATACATTCAATATCAACCATTTAGGTATATGTACTGATATAACTAGGGATCTTTTAAATAATTTATTATATGTTCTAAATTATTCCAAATCAAACAAATCTAGACAGCATAGTATTCATGCATCATATTATAATTTAGTAAATATCATTTTGTGGTCAATGTATCCAAATAAAGCAAATTTCATAAGGATTTCCTTGTTCTAAAATATTTTGATATAACCAGATGCAGGTTCAAGTATCAATCCTTGTTGCTTTAATTTTGTTATTATTTCCTCAACTTTCTCTTTACTCATGTTATACCTGTCTGATATTTCATCTGTAATTATATCAACTGGTATTCTACCACCATATTCATCGCTTGACTCTTTAATAACATCGAGAGTAACTCGGGCTTTATCACGTTCTGATTTAGGTGTACGTCCTTCTACTTTGTCAATATCAACTTTTCCGGTTTCAGGATCATATCCAACTTGTTTCATACATTCCTGCTGTAGTTTAATGGCCCTTTTTGCGTCATCAGCAGTAACTCTTTTTCCTAATCTTATCTTACAGTTTGCCTCAGATAATCTGACCAGTGCTTCAAGCTGACGGGCTGTAATTGGGGCTGGAGAATCTTCATCTTCTGCATCACCCCTCATTCCAACATAAAACTCTTTAAGTACTTCAATGGCCCCATCATTAAGCTCTGGGCTAGGTTGTTTTCTTGCATATGCGATATATTTCATTAGAAGTTCAGGATCAATTACAAATGGAATTTCAGTACTTTGGTGTATATTCAACATGTGACTTGCTAGTTTTCTATCTTTGTCAGCGTCAGGTTTATCTTCCACAAGAAATATAAGGTCAAATCTTGAAAGAATAGAAGGCAGGAGGTCAATTTGTTCTGCAACAGATTTATAACGATCAAATCTTCCAAATTTGGGGTTTACAGCTGCAAGTAGTGAACATTTTAAATTTAAGTTTTGATGATTTAAAACTTCATTAATAATAAAGCTTTGAGTATTGTCATTTGATTTACTGTCTATACATAAAATAAACCACTTTAAATCATTTTTAATTACTTCAGCAGTAATTTCTACAGTGTTTATATCATCTTTGTTTGTGTAAAGCCCTTGAGGGGCAAGTTTTGATGCATATTCAAGTATTTGGGATTTACCAATACCCGGATCTCCTACAATTAATATATTGATATTTCCTCTTATTCTGTTTTTATCTTGAAGTTCTTTTGAAACTCCCCCGAACAACTGTAAAGCTATACCTTCTTTTATTTCTTTATATCCATGAAGCATGGGAGCTATTGAATCAATAATTTTATTATAAACATCAGGATCGGCTGCAAGTTCTTTTATTTTTTTTTCATCTTCTTTGATTATCTCAATATCTTTATATTTTAAAAATCCATTAAATTCAGTATTTTCTAATGTATTATGATGAGATTTGAAATATTCAATGAATTCATACAAAAGTCCTTCATTTTTAAACCATTCTCTTCTAATGTGATATTGTTTAAACAACTTATGGAATAATGATTCAAGTTTATAATCTCCAGGTATCTTATGGATTATATCCATATCTTCATAAATGAAAGCTTTATTATCATTGAACCTTTTTTCAGGATTATTTGCATAACCAATTTTAACAACATCGTCATTCCCAATAAAATAAACATATCCTTCTTGAGATTTCATTTAATCTGCCTCTTTTTACTTATCAAATAGTATAGCAGTTTATTATAGGTATATTTCTAATTGCTTACGATTTGTAAATTTATTCTTGGGTTTATATTTCATAAGATATGGAAGTTCTGGTTTATACATTTCTAAAAGTCTAAAGATTTCGTCATCTTTTCCTGATGGAAACAAAAAATCCTGTTGAGGTGTTTTAAATAGTTCATTGAAGTCTTTTAGAACTATTTTACCAATAAGAAGATCTAAATAGTAATTTATTCCATAATAACTAGATCCATATAAAAGTCCACATTTTTGGCGTTTAATTCTAAGTGGAACTGATAGATTAGCAGATCCGAAAAAATTTATGATATCTTCAGATGATCGAATTCTTGTACCATCATTTCCTTTATAATTTAATGCTTCTGCAAATAAATAAATAACCGCATCATTACATTCATTAATATTTAAAGGTTCATAGCACTGTTTATCTGACGAAAATTTATTTAATGCAAAGAAAAGTGCAATATTTATATCTGAAGTGACATCTAAACATGATGTGGGCATACCATAATGTTGCAAAATCAAAGGTAAAGTATCATGTTTATAATGCATCGAAAACCATTGCCTAAAATCATCTGCTTCATCACTATTAATGGGTCATGTTGAATACAAAACATTAACTCACCAAATTGTTTAGGATCTTCATTCAAAAGAACTTCAGTAAGCTTATTTTCAAAGCCATCCTTATGCTGATACCAATCAGGATTGTTAATTAGTACCCATAATATAAATGCCCACTCCCAGTGCATTGTAGCTCCCCATGCCCATTTTACACTAGAAAACTTTTCATCATTTAACGCAAGGCGAGATAAAGAGGGTAAAAGCGAAATATCTCCTTTTTTATCATTGTTATACCCTAACCAGTCACTTATACCTGCGTTTCGTTTTAAATAATACTCTTTAGGTTGACCCCTAAACCAAAGAGCATGTTGGCCACTTTGTGTTTCCTGTAAATCATGATTAATTTTTGATATCAATAAATTTAGCTCCTCTTGAGATTTAGGATACCAAATAGGTATAGAAAAATCAAGAACCCTCTCTTTAGAGTCAGATAATTTTGATAGCTTTTGACGGATTTCTAATAAATCAAGTCTTTCCACATCTGCAACTGTATGTACATTTGGAAAACCCCTAGGCACAACACTATGCACTTTTGGATAATTCATTAATAGAAGATTGTGCACTTTTGGAAACCCCATGAATATCTTACGGTTATACCAACGGTCTTTTATAAAATGATAGTTAAAAGGATCATCTTTAACTAAAGATTTATTAAATATGGCTACACCATTCTCATAAGCTTCTGTTGCTCTATTTCTATCAAAACCAAATATAGACTGAATAAAAGGAACTTGTTGCTCCTGTTTGAGCCAGTCTTCAATAATAAAACGTCCAGCATCACCAAATGGAAAATCAAGTGAACTTCCTAAATGCATATTATAAACCTCCAAATTTACACAGAAAAACGATAATAAATATACTTCTTTAAATGATTTTTAATTATTTTACATGCATAATAAATTCTAATTCTTTTTTTATGAATAAATTCTAAGTATCATTTTATTTAGTTTACCATTTTTTGTCAAAATCCTTATTAATTTTAAGATTATTTTTATAATCATATTAATCAAGTTATTCTAAAAATAAAATAGCAATAGGTGTATTATGGCAATAAATATCATGAATTAGGGTTAATAATTGATAAAAGCTTAAAAGATGGCACTAAACTGTATAGATATATAAGTTTAAGTCAATTTCTTTCTTTTATTGAAACAAAGAAGATAATATTAAATAACATATAACTGGGAAGATACTTGGAGGCACCTCTTGGTAAGCTTCCGGTAACTATGAATGGAGAGTTGGGACCTGCTTTTTGGTCTATAACTGATGATATGTTTGGGCAGTGCTGGAGCTTAAATGGTAACTCAGAGGCAATGCGGAGAATATATTCTCCATATAAAGAAAAGATATTATTGCAAACTTCAGTAAAAAAGTTTGAATTGATTAAAAATCAAATAAAATATGGAATGTTAGCTCCTGTAACTTATTATAAAAATTTATTGAGGGAACTTAAACATATTGAAACACTCTCATTTCCTATAAATTCATATAAATATGGATTTTTAAAGAGAAATGCGTTTGAACATGAAAAAGAAGTGAGAATAATCACTTTAATTGATAATAAGTATAGAAGTGAAAACTGTAACTACATAGAAATTGAACTTGATCCTTTAAAATTTATAGATGGTATAATCATTGATCCTCGCGCAAGTAATCAACATGTAGATTTAATTAAAAAATATTGTAAAAGAGCAGGATTTACAATTATTCCTGAAAAATTAGATCTTTATTCTGATATTTATGAGAAAACTGGAATATTTTTTAAGCCTTAATAGTTGTAATTTCATAAATAATTTGTATTAATGTCTGCTACTTTAGAGTTTCATATCTAGATAATTTGTTAATATAGTGTTGAATCGATGTGGATATGTTAAAATGAAAAAATGTAAGAAAGCATCGTTTTTTGTATAAAAAGGTTCATCACACTTATTGGCTTTTCCTACCAAATCACTCCATTTAGCTGGAGTATCAGGATATTCTTCATGATATTTTCCATTTTGTGTAAACCAAGCAAATAAATCTTCTGTATTATCCATTTCAAAAGATTCTAAAAATATATTGGATAAATCGTGCCAATTTTTTTCTAGTAAATCTTTTTTATCCCTTCGTACAAGCATTAAAATTAGTGATTCTAAAACAAAAGAACTACCACAGAATTGCTTAAAATCCATATTTTTTAGATTAGATTTATCTAGAACATCAAGTAATGCTTTATTAACACTATTTGGATTTTTACCAACATTCATAATTTCTGGAAGTGCCTCTTGGAGAGTTTTGGAAGTATCTATATCTATAATTTCTTTTAACAGCGCATAAATGCTTTCTATTTCTAAATCTAATCTAGATATACATTCAAGGACATCCTTTGCACTATAATATGGATTTGCGATTCCATAATTGTTTCGAGGTTGATTTTTCTCTATTATCTGGATGAAAATATCTTCTAAAATTTCTTCAGCTAAATCATTTTCTTTATTTAGTTCTAAATATTTGATTAGATTAAAATAATATGGAAAAGCAGATTCACCCCAAAAAAACAGATTGTTTATATTATCCTTTATTAATTTAAAAACATCATTATCGAAAATATAACTACTTTCAGATTTAAAATAATATATCTCTAAAGCTGCTAAAGTGCCAATTACCATTAAAATTCTTGAATTATATATTTTTCTATTTTCGCCTACTATACTGCCTTCAGCAAAATCAGTTTTACTTAAGATTTCTTCTTTTAGCAACAGTAAATTCCGTTCTATTTCTGAAAGGATTAGATTAAAGGATTCAATCCATAATTCTTCTTTTAGTTTTGTTCTTTCAACAAATCTTATTACAGAAGATGCTAAACAGGTCCAAGCTTCAAATAATGCATAATAATTATTTTCGCGCTGAAAAGGATCTAATAAATAGCTTACAATGATTAAACTACTACTAATTGCATTGGATCTATCTGATTTCCTTTTAGGAATCTTTTTAAAAATAATATGATCTAGAAAATCTAAAAACTGTTCTTTGGGTAAAAAATCTTTTCCATCTAGTGTGAGAAGGTCTAAAAATAGATAAAAATCATCAAATTCTTTAGGAATGAATTTTCCTTGTGCATCAATAAATATTTTAAGTAAATTGTTTTTATCACAAATATTTAATTTTTCATAGCCACGTTTAACATACTCTTTATTATACTTATTAATTTTCTCATTAGCAAATGAGTCAACTAGGCCGTTTGTAACTAAATATGATTTATGGAGTTTATCCGGATCAAAAGAAGGGTGATCAATACTTATTTCAACTAACTCATCAATTTGTGATTTAATTTTTCCATATTCTGTTGTATTGATATCTCCTCCTTTAAGTTGAAACGCGAAATAATTGTTATTAGAATCTATTGAAATGACATCTTTTCCATGTTCAAGAGGTCCATGTGTTTTAAAAACGTGATGTCCCTCGTTTAAAAGTACTTGACAAAATGCTACAAGATAATTAATTTCATTTGTATTAATCAACCAATTTTCTATTGCTTTCTCTATCATTCCAATCTTTCCGCTTATTTTCAATTATTTCTTCTAGCTTTTTTTCATATTCTCCCATATGTCTAGGATTTTCTTTTAAATACTTTTGTAAACGTTTATCATGCTTTAAAACATCATTAGGATGCATGGCCAAGCTTGGCAAGAATGGATTACCCTTTTCATCAAAATCTATCTGAATTTTTTCTAATCCATCTAAATAAATTTCGGTAATCAATTTTTTACTTGTATTAATTTGTGTTCCTGCTTTGGCAGTAGCAATATCTACTTCTTCAAGAACTTTTTTTGTCATTTTTTGTTGAAGTTCACTAACTGCATTCAAAGATTTTTCTAAATAAACTGAAAGTCCTTTATCTAATATTTCCTCAAGTTTAAGAGAAAAATTAGTGCTTGTTTCTTCAATTTCTCTTTCAACATAATCTCCACAATTATCAATAAATGAAATTCCACTACCTTCAAAACACCTTTTTTTATTAACTTTAGATAATAATGGACTTCCATAAGTTTTTTCACTTACAACTAGGGTTGTAGCATTTTCTATTTTTGTTTTAACAGAGGGAAAATCTGGAAGCATTTGAACACCTTCATGTTATATATTGTATGAATACTTTAATTTTAACAAACATATAATTTGGTAATCTGGGAACTGCTAAAAAGATTGATAAATCCTATAGAAATAATTCCTAAATTAACATCAAAAGAATAAATTCTTTAAAAGGTATTTTTACATTACATTCAATAAATTTAAGAAAATGATAATATCTTAATTATTTTTTTCCTTTAAACAATCTAAAAGTTGATTTAGATATAACACTTTTTTTGTAAGTATATGCTTTTTAATTAACTTTTGACATTCTATTTTCCCAGATAATTCGAATACGGCTTTATTAAACCATTCTTCAAACTGATGGATATTATTTTCTTCTAAATAGACATTTCCAATAGTTATTATTACATATATTTCAAATAAATTAGGTAATACAATGGTATATTTATTAAATTTCTTTTTTTCATAATTAAGATAACATGAAGCAATTTCTTCAATATCCCATGGTAATTCTTTATTTAAAAGTATACGTGTTATAATTGATTCAATTGAGCATTGTTTTAGTATATTTCCATATTTTTTCATAAAGTCTTTATGATTTGAGCTTTTAGGAAAAGTTTCGATAATTTGGTTTTGTGAAAGATATGAATTTATCATTGGCATATAATATTCCTTTTTAACAACGTATTTTAGGCCATTATCTAAAATATCATTATATTTATCTGAAATAAGATATCTACTTGAATTTAAATATCCCGGGCTCGCCAAACTGTAATATAAACAATATAAAGAAATCATCGATGCTTCAAATTCTTTTTTTACACCTCCTTTCATTAATTTTTCTATCTTTAATGTTAAAGCTATTAAATTCTCCATTACATCATCATTTAAAAAAGAACCAGAAAGCATAGAAAGAAATTTAGAGAAAAAGTATACTGATTGATTAGATGTGAATTCATCAGCTTTCCAAATCCAATGTTTAGGATGTATTTCCATCGTAATTATTCCCGGAATATCCTTTCTCCAATTATATTCTTCAGTTTCCAAACTTTCTTGTTTAGAAATAAAATTAGATATAACATGGTGAACCAAACGAGTTAATCCCCTAAATGTTAAGTAGGGTTCATTTTCCCAAAGAATTATGTCTCCATCTACTAATTGGGGGATTTTTAAGTGATTTTCTATTTCTTCTAATTTATGAACGTAACCTGACCTCATATCATATGCATTTTTTAAAACACGTTCTAATTCTGATTTTTTAAGTGGATTTTTTATACCATCCGCATCCTCTAAGAAATATTTATCAGAAATATTTTGTAATGAAAAAGAAATAAAACGTTTCATTAGTTTCAATTCCTTACTATTTACCAATACTTCTTGAATTTCATTGATAGTAGTTTCTGATAAATTTTTTTCTTTAAAAAGTTTATCAAGTTTATCTCTAATTGGAGGATCGTAACTTTCCCAATCTGGTTTAAAATTATCGTGTCTTTGACTCAATGACTCTAAACAATATATCATCATGGAATATGCAAGATCCATATTATAATTTAAGAATTGTAGTGAATGTGAAAAGGCTTTAAGGCTTTCAATAACAGAAATATATGTTTTTCTAGGCAGCGAAATAACTTTTTCGACGAAAATTACAAATTCTTCTATTTCCTTTTCATTGCTTTTTACAGGTAAATTAAAAAATCTAGACACAAATAGAGTAGGTATGAATTCATCAGCTGAATTTCTTGGTACATATCTACAATTCATCTCAACGTAATTTTTATCACTGTCAAAAAATGCTTGTAATCCAAAAGTACATAAAAGCTGAAATTGTTCCAAAATCTCAGAGTTACCAGCTTTTACCTTACCTGAACTTTTCTCAATTTGATGTTTATAATTAATTACATAAGATGAAGCAGATGAGATGTTTATATCAACGGGTTCAATAGTAGCAATGCATGTTTCTATTGGGGTCCACCAATGAAAATTAGAATAAGTAATTCCAGTTCCTTTATGAGTGATTAATTCTTCATTTTTAAAAAATTTACCTGAAATAATCTGTAACATGAAAATAACCCTCTGTTTTACAAAATATATCAATTTAAGGTATATTTTATATATTTACATTTATTATTTAATTATATCTTTCAATGGATTATGCTCATTTTTCGTGTCAAATGAATATAACAAATTCCTTAAGTTCAACAATAATATTATTTAGTTCTTCTTCTTTTTAGGTCTTTTATACCATTCTGACTCCAATTAGCTGAACCATCTTGGTGGATAAACTCCTTTACCTCTAATTTCCTCAACATCAATTATTTCAATATCTCCAGGATTATCTTGATTATATTTTTCATAGGTTCTCGTGCCATATTCAACTGCAGAAAAGAAATCAGATTCTCCCATAAAAGTTGCTTCTAAAAATATAAATGAAGATGGAGACGAAAAACTCTTCCATCCCACGAAAGCATGATCTGGAGTAATAACTATCAACGGCTTTATATCAATATTTTCTAAGCAACTCGCAAAAAGAACAGATAAATCAATACAATTTCCAGAATTTTCAGATAATGTTTGTTTTGGAGATAAAATACGCTGAGTGGAAACATGTTCATTACTTCTAAAACTAAAATGTCTACTGACATATCTTATGTCTTCGGAAATTGTATCGTATATTGCTTTAATTTCATTTGTCATGGAACTGTCATTGTTGAAAGCACCCATTGCACCAATTTTTCGTGCAGCACTCGAAATAACTTTATCCACAGCAGGAGTATGTGGAGTAATCCATGAAACAACTAACTTACTTAAATCAACTGTCCAAGATTTCCCGGGATCTTCAATCTCCCATATCATGGTGTCTCTAGCTAAAACTTGAATTGATTCGTTGCGTCTTAAAATGGGTTTTCCTTCAGATTCTACTTTTATTCTCATTGAAGTATCCATTATATCATGTAATTTTTCAATTACATCAACATTTAAATTAGGTGTTATTCTGACAATTTCTTGACTATATGATCCAATAAC
Organism: Methanobacterium bryantii; assembly: GCF_002287175.1. Taxonomy (NCBI): domain Archaea; kingdom Methanobacteriati; phylum Methanobacteriota; class Methanobacteria; order Methanobacteriales; family Methanobacteriaceae; genus Methanobacterium; species Methanobacterium bryantii. The sequence goes on from NZ_LMVM01000003.1 coordinate 70,278, forward strand.
AATATCATTTTCAAATACATTAGATATTCCTTCTATTTCTGCGGTTATGGATGCACTAATAGTATGATCCGAATAATTAGAAACAATAACAATTGCTGGAGCAAACTTTTCAGAATGTAACTTATAAATTGAATTATATATGCTTGATGGAATCGGATACGTAGTTACAAATGATAATGCTTCTTTTTCGACTTTAGGCATATATTCAAAACTTAATTCTAATATTTTATATGAATCTAAATTAATTTTATTAGAAAATAATAGATTTTCAGTTGAACTATAACTAATATCTTCTATCATTTCGGGATCAGGTCCTTGATGTAATTTAATTGTATTAGTTGGATTATAAAGGGTTATACTTGGATCTTTAATTAATTCAAAACCTGGAGGAATAATGTAGTTTATATCTTCAACAATTACATTTTTGAATGGAAAAAACAGTTTTAGTGGAAAATTAAGTTTTAAATTTGGATCAATGTTCATTTCTGGACGTGAAATAACAAATTTTAATTTTAAATCCTTATTAAATGGTATTGGGCTAAAAATTGAATAATTACGCCCTAAAAAGCCAGAACCATTAATATATTCTTCTATTATATTTTCGCCAGATCTCCGCAGAGTTTTAGATTTTATATTGGAACATGGTAATCCCACAGTCCAATGAACATTACTATCTGTAAAATCTAAACTACTTCCATCAACTTCCAATTCCGTTTTTAAAGGATAAACTTTGTTTATATTTTCAGTAAAAACAAAAAATAGGGGGTGATAATCATATAGATATTCCATGTGATGATCAGATAGATATTCCTGACTTCCCCAATTTTCTTCTTTTTTCCATCTTTCCTTAAAATAGATCTCCTCTGAAATTCGGTCAGATTTTAAGTTAAAAGTAACTTCAATAGATATAGTTTGTGAATTAAGGAATTTAATATTCAGATTTTTAACTATACATGTAACAAATTCGTAAATGTTAGATAAAAAACATTTTAAAGGTAAGCGTATAGTTTCTCCATTATCCATCGTGAGCGATATATGGCTCATTCTAAATTCAAATAAATTTTCTTTCTCTTCTTCAGGGAAATTTCCACATAATACATTGCAATAAGCCCACGACTGATTAGATTTACAACACCTACGACAAATTAAACTTTCTCCATGAGTTAAGCAGGGCATTTTGCCTTTCCGTTCACATAGTATACATTTTTCCATTTAAATCCCTATTCATAATTATCTTTACATCTAATTCTAATATTTGCTTATAACAAATATGTTTTGCTATAATTCTAAAAGAACTAAATAAATCATTAAAAATGAGAGTTTTATATTGCATGACAACCATTTTAATGAATTATCCGATTTTAGGTTAGAAAGATGGTGCATATCTCAAAGTGACTTTAAAAAAGACTCAAAGAGGACAATTTTACAGTATGAGTTGTTATTCAAGTAAGCATCATCCCAATCAGCAAGAGGAATTTCATAAATCAAGATTAATTTGATTAATGACAATAGGGGATTTTACTTAAATTTTCCTGATTTTCTCTTTATTCCAGTGTATTTTTTCGTTTTATCCTCATATTGTTTTTTTATATTCACATATTGTATGAATAGGCCATCTTAATCTATAATCAATGACAATATCTTTCCCATTAGTTTTTTTTTAATTACTTTTACGATAGTAGTACCCCCTTTATTTTTTAATTAGTTAAATTTTTAATTATTTCTTATATTTAACCGTAATAGAAAATTCATAGTCTCCCAATAAATAAACTGTAAAAACTACAGTTTATTAATAAATAAAATAAATATTAATTTAATTTATAACGTGGAAATAATATCTATAAATAGTTTATTTCCAGTATATTATCATAATTATATTTTAAGTGACCTAAATGCCTGTAGAAGTAGAATGTAAACAATGTGGAAAAAGATTAAGTATTAAACCATCTAGAGCTAAGACTTTTAAATATTGTTCTCAATCTTGTTATATAAAAGCACAAATAAAAACACCGATGAAAGATAAGAACTGCGAGTATTGCGGTAAACCTCTTAAAAGGAGAAATAAAGAAAAACCAAATCAATTCAATAAAAGAAAATATTGTAATCAAAGATGTGCGTATAATTCAAGAATAAGAAGTGAAAAACGTGTATGCCCTATTTGTAACAAAGAATTTAAAGTGCCTCAATGGAAAATTAAGAAGGGTGAGGGTATTTGTTGTAGTCCGGTTTGTGCAGGTATATATAAATCAAATAAATTGAGAGAAACTGTTGTTTGTAAAGCTTGTGGTAAAAACTTTACAATTCCGGCTCACCTAAATAAGGGCAACAGAATAAGAAAGTTTTGTAGTCATGAATGTTATGTTAAATCAAAGGAAGAAAAGTATAACATCTTTAAAAAATGTGCTAATTGTGGAAAAGAATTCAAGGTTCTTAAGTCGAAGGCTGATAGGGCAAATTATAATTATTGTAGCGTAAAATGTAGAGTTGAAGCTCATAAAGTAGTTATTAATTGTGCTTATTGTGGAAAAGAATATACTACAACTAAAGGGGCAGTGAAACATGGCAGAACAATGTGTAGTATAGAATGTAGAAATAAAGCACAAAAACAGTATAAAGGATCAAAAGCTGCAGGATGGAAAGGAGGAATTTCTTTTGAACCATATTGCCATAAATTTAATGAAGAATTTAAAGAGCGTGTACGTGAGTTTTGGGGGCGTAAATGCGGCATTTGTGGAAAAACAGAAAAAGAAAATAAAATAAAATTATCAGTACACCATTGCAATTATTTGAAAATGTCCTGTTGCGATCTAGATATACCCCCATTATTTATGTCTATTTGTAAATCATGTCATGGTAAAACTAATCATAATAGAGAATATTGGGAAAAAATGCTCACAGAGTACATTATGATTTGGTTTGATGGTGAAAGCTATATTAAATAACTAGATAATTCTTTTCGTGTTTTTGGTAATTCTAATGAAATCTAAATATTAAATTAGGTGATTAAATGGTACTAAAATACATAAGTTTGGAAGAAGAAACAGAATTTAATAAAATAGTACATAGATTATTGGAAGAATATGATAAAGGATACCTTGTGGGCATAGAAATCCAATTACGCGATGTTACATATGATGAATGGTTACTCTCAAGAGTTATTTATCCAGAAAAGGCGGAAAAACTATTTTTGAAGTCATGATAGATGAACAAGAAACAGTTGAAGAGTTATCCAATGAAGCATATGCAATTATGACTGGAACAGAAAAAAATGAATTTATAATATTACCGAACTTTTGGTCCACAATATAAATCGATGAAGTTCATAAAAACCATTTAAGCATAAGAAGAAAACAAGAAACTTGTTTTTAGATTTGAAGCAAGTATCAATAGTCTTTAATAATAATTAGTTTATATTAAATGTTTATTCTATGCACGTTAGAGCATTAGACCTATGAAGGATTATTTTATAAAATCATAAGGTTATACTTAGAAATATAAATTAATTTATGTTTTTGAAAGTTTTATATCTATTTAAAGGTACATTTGAGCATATTTATTGTATTTAATTAACTTTGATTCCCCTATTATTCTTGTTTCTTAATTTTAGATTTATTAAGGTTAAAAAAGATTTATTATTTTGTTCTTATATCATTAAGAGTTTAATGTCATTAGTATCATATTTATAAGTAATTAAAGCGTATTTTATATATAGAAACTCAAATACGAGAATTTAAACATACTACTAGGCTTAAAATTGTTACTTTATCTCAAAATTAAGCTATAACAAGTTCAGAATGGAAGGGGAAGTATAAATATGGCTATAGATCTTAAATTGGATGTTGAAAATTTTGGCCCGCATACTAATTTGCAATATCAAGGTAGAATTAGTTCAGTAAAGATTGGAATGTTTGCTAACAATGGAGTTGGTAAGACATTTATTAGTCGTGCTTTCAGACTAGCTTCCCCTTTGAATGGCTCTAAAACATCGAATAATATCTTAACCACAAATCAAACAGAAGGCAAATTCATATTTGAACTTGATAATCCAAATGATTCGGTTAAACAAACAAGAAATTTAGAAATTACATTGGTTAAGGACTCTAAACCAATAATTAATAATGATACGGGATATTTGTTTCATGTTTTTAACAGTGATTATGTCACTGACAACTTAGAATTAAATAATTATAATCCTCCAAGTGATGATATTCAGGGATATATTTTAGGCGAAGCTAATATTGATGTAACAAAAGAAAACTTAGAGCTAGAAAAATTAAAGAAACAACAAGTAATAATCCACGATAAAATAAAAGAAGCCATTGAAAAAGCTATTAAAGATTTGGATACTCTTAAAATTAATAAAAATACCAAAGAATATAAAAATATTACTTTTGAGAGAGTAATTGAAGGTATCATTGTAGAAGAACGTGAAAGTTTTGATTCTCTTAAAGATATGCATCAAAAATTGAAGTCAATGCCTGATGATACAAAAGATGTGCCTATCATTTATTATACTATTGATAGCTCTGTTTTAAATGATATCGAATCGCCGTTATGCACTGCTTTTGACAAATCAACCCTACATCAAAATTTTGTTGATGAAATAAAATCAAAACAAGATTTTATTGAACATGGATTGAATTTACACAGATCAAATAAAGAATATTGCCCATTTTGTAAACAAAATTTAAATGAGAATGCAATTGAAATTATAAATCAATATAACCAATATATTCAAGATTCAGAAGCAAAAGCAATAAAACAAATTGAAAATACGATTAAAAAGTTAGAAAAACTTAAATCAGACATTCAAAAATACCATAATGATTTCAATGAAATCAATACAAAGTTCAACAAAGTTAAAACATATTTACCATCACAAAAAAATGAATTAAAGAGTCTAGACGACAATGAACCGATATTAAGCAAAATTGAGGAAATAATAGAGATGTTTATCACCAAAAAAGATGATATTGCATTTACTGATTTTGATTTTAAAGAACAAATAAATGATATTAATCATTATTTGGAGCAGTTGAAACAAGATTTGAAAGAACACGTTGAAGAGATTAATGCGTTAAATAATACTAAAAACTCCATTAAAAATGAAAAACTTCAATTGAACAAAAGGCTTTGCAACGCTCGATATTTAGATATTCTAAAAGAGCAAAAAACCAATGTTCAAGAAAGTGAAAGTTTAGATTCAGAAATATCTGATCTTGATAGCGATATTAAAGAAAAAGAAAGGAAAACCAAAATTGACAAAAAGCAAAAAGTTATTGAATCGTTGAAATATTTTTTGAATTTTTTCTTTCATGAAAAATACAGTTTTGACGAAGAAAATTTCTGTATAAAATTTAAGGATGAAATTCTTTCTGATAACGCGACACATGTATTAAGTGACGGTGAAAAAGGTATTGTTGCATTTTGCTATTATCTTGCTACTGTTCACACAATTATTGAAAAAAAAGAAGATTATAAAAATCTATTTTTCGTTATTGATGACCCTATTTCAAGTATGGATTTCCATTTTGTTTACGCAGTTGCACAAAGTATTAGAAAAATAAATAAACATTTAGCTCTTGAAAGTAATGACAGGTTTATTATACTTACACATAATTTAGAGTTCATGAATTTATTAATGAGGAATAAAGTCGTTAAAGAAAAATACATTCTTAAAAAGAGTATCATTAGTAAATGGACTAAAGAATCGATGTTACCATATGAAAATCATTTATCAGATATATTAAAGATATCTAAAAGAGAAGAACCGCCATCACACACAACCCCCAATTCTATAAGACATGTTTTAGAAACTATTTGTAAATTTGAGAATCGAGATAAAAACATTGGAGATTTTATGTCTGAAAATCAGAAATTGGAAAATAATGGCTATATCTATTCTGTAATGCAAGATTTATCACATGGTGTGCTTCGTTCCCAACCACCAGTAACCGATGAAGATGTTATTGACGCTTGCACAGTCGTTATAGATTTTATTTCAGATAAATATCAGGGTCAAATTGAAGGATTAACATGAATTGAACCTGAGAACTGGTAATATAAATTTTATCGAACATTTGACCTACAATATAATGGTTTAACGAACTAAATTTATATTGTAATTACAAAAATATTCCAAATACCATTAATTTTCAACTATTTAATTTATGATATTCCAATAATTCTATTCTTATATTTTTTTATTTAGTCTTAAATAATATTAAATATTAACACATGACAATTCAATGCAATACGGTTCAATTAAAAGAGCTGCCTCTTTAAGAATATCCCGATCAATATTTCTTTTGGAATTCAAAATAAACTGAGGTATAGTAGAAGGGAATAAAACATTGTAATGCTGCGGTATTTGTTCAATTTTAAAATTACGGTTTATGAGTGTAACAATAGAATTAATCCATACGCCACCCATATCCATGCCATTATCTTCCAAAAACTTCCTTAAAGACATTGAATTAGACATCACCTGTTTTCCAGGCTGTCCCATTGCTTTTTTAACTCTGTTGCCATTTTTGTAGAAGAATTCATTACCTTTAACTAAGAAGAACCCTTCATAATTTTTAGTTTCAATTACATATATCCCTGTAGGTCCCACTACTACATGATCTAGATTTCCATAACTTCCAGGGAACTTAACATCATTAAAAACAAAATAATCTTCAGGTAACTGGTTTAAATATTCTGCTACGATAAATTCTCCTTTTATTCCCTTATTCCAGCTTTTACCACTATTATATCCATAATAAATCAATCCTGTACCAATAATCAAAATCAATAATGATAAAAAAGTAACTATAAACCCAAATAATCCAATTAAGCAAAAAATAGCCCCTATGATTAATATAAAATTATATTTTGAGCTCTTTTTTTCAGCATATCCTTTACCGACAGCTATTTTTTCCCTTTGAGTTTCATTCTTTTTGTTATAATAGTCATCAAAGCTACTGTAAAATTTTAATTTATTACCGCAGTTTTCACAAGTATCCAAATCATTAAAATCTTCATCCGCTTCATAGTAAATATCGCAGTTATCACAGATCAAGTATCCCATCATAATCCCCTTTAATTAAGTATTTGTTAATATATTATAATATTATTTATTATTTTTGGAATATAAAAAAAGTTATTTAACTAAACTACAAATTAACCATTTTAAATAATTAATTATTATTTTAAAAAACCTATAAACTTCTATATATTTAAAAAATACATATACATAAACTTGTATACTTTTAACCATTATAAAAACTTAAATAATTGATAAATAAAGATTAAAAAAGTTAAACAGCTGTTAACTCATTCTTTTAGACAAAAATTAGATAGTAAAATTTATTTTAAACCAAAGGACAAATACTTTTGAATTGTAGTTGTTTCTTCAGAAAAGGAGTTTATTTCGATAATTCTAAAGCTATATATAAGTTTCAGTGGTAAAAAACTTATTTAAAACAAAATTTCAATTTTATACTCCCAAATTCACCTTAAAAAAATGTGAAGTATAAAATTCATTAAAAAATCCAAATTTTACCCTCCAAGGTTTAGATATCTTAAACAGATTCAAGAGCATCTTCGCAGCCTATTTTTTCTTCTTCCATTTCATCGCTCATGTATATATCTTTTAGGAAGAAACATAGCAGTAATCCCATTATGTTCAGTACTGCAGCTATCACAAATACATTGTGAACAGCTGTGGCGAGTAAGGATGATGAAACATGTACTGTGGTATTCTGTAAGTTGAGATTCAAAGTCATGTTTACAACGGTCCCTAAAACAGCTAAACCAATTACACTTCCAAGCTGTTCGATATACATCGATGATGAGGTTACAGCGCCTAAATCTCGTTTTGCAACTGCATTTTGAGCTGCAATAATGAACAGCGGCATTGCTAAACCTGCACTTATCCCTGCGATAATTTCATAAATGATTATTTCCAGGTTAGAAGTGTTTTGAGTCATTGTTGAAAGTAAAAACATGCCTACAGCGCTTATGGCAAAAGATATGAGGGCTAGTTTTTTATAGGTGCCTGTTTTTGAGATTATTTGACCTGATAAAATTGCAGCTATGATCATTGTAAACATCAATGGAGTTAGATATGCCCCTGAAGATGAAGGACTTAGACCCTGGACTGATTGTAAGAAAAGTAGAATGTAAACCGTACTCGCTAATGTTGTAGCACCTGACAAAAACACTGAAACACTTGAAATAGTAAATACAGAGTTTTTGAATAGATATAATGGCAGTACAGGTTCTTTAGCTTTTCTTTCAGCATATATAAATCCAGAAAACATAATTACTGCAAATATCCATAATAAATCCAGTAGTGCCTGCGAGATAACAGTATTTAGCTGGCTAAAAGTTAAAGCCGCTAAAAATGATGTTATAGTGCCTGTAAAAGTTATAATACCCAGATAATCCATTACTTTTTCTTTTACAATTGCTCTAAATTCTGGAAGATATGGAATAATTAAACTTAATGCTATGATTCCTATTGGAACATTTACAAAGAATATCCACTGCCATCCAAGTGAATCTGTTATAAAACCTCCCATTGTAGGACCTACTACAGTTGAAATACCGCCTGCAATACCGAATAATCCCATATATTTTCCTCTTTGTCTTGGTGGGACCATCTCAGCGATGATTTTTTTTTGGCACGGTCACAATTACACCTGCACCCAATCCCTGCAGTGCTCTAAATAGTATTAGTTCTGTCATATTTTGTGAAAACCCGCAAAGAACTGAACCAAATATAAAGACAAGTAATGCACCTGTCAATATTTTTTTACTTCCATAGAAATCAGACAGCTTACCGGAAAGCATGGCGGAAATTATTACAGCCGTAAGGTAAATGGTAACTGGCCAAACATAGTACTGCAGACCACCTAAACTTGCAATAATTTGAGGCATAGCAGTAGTAGTAATGGTACTGTCTAATGAAACAATTAAGAGACTAATCATGAGTCCCGAAAAAATCAATTTAAAATGTTTTAAAACATTATCCTCTGTGTTCATATGTTAATTCCCCTTAATTTTGATTAAATTTGAATATTAATTTAGATTTTTGCTTAAAAAAACTGATAATTAACTGATTTTTAGGATCTCTGTTAATTCAATCTGACTATCTACATTTCCAGTTTCATTTATCATGTTTATTGTTTTAGTCCTAATTTGAAATTTAAAGAGAGCTGTCGCTAACATGGCTCTAAAAATTAAAAATGAGGTAGTAAATTCGCTTTTCAAGCGTTTTTTATCGATAATTTTATTATTTAAGTGATTCTTTTATTTTTTTAAGTCTTTCAATGAGTAATTCAATTGATTCTTCGTGAGGTGCAATTTCCTCTTTATCAAGTTCTTCCATGTAAGATGCATGCCAGTTCATTGCTTCTAAGGAATTTTCTACAGAAAGAACTCCCTGATTAATATGTTCATTTCGCTGTTGAAAATGTTCAAATAAATTAGTTACTATAATTTTCCCATTTTCAGTTAAATCATATTTTCCATCATCCTGTTTGATTATTAGACCTTCAGATACCATTTTTTTAAGCATAGGATATACAGAACCAGGTAAAAGCTTTTTCGATTGCACGTTATGATGTGGGTGTATATGATTGCCTTTACGTTGCCATTGAACCTGCAAATCATAATGTTTTTGGACATTGGCCATAATTTCTACACCATTACTAGGTCCAAATTCGCCTATTACGTGTAATATCCACATTCTTAATCCTCCAACCTCTGTCATTCCATATCCTCCTTTTTCATGTAATTTATGAGTTTTTTAAATTATTTTATTAGTTGATATAGCACTTTTTCCCTCAAAGTTTAAATTATAACTGTTACCACCCAGTTATAAATATCAAATTTTTAAATCAAAAATTTGATATAGATTTTTGATATCAAATAATTGATATTATATGACATATATACTTTGTGCTAATTCAAAGCTTTTAAAAATGTAATTGAAAAATAGAACTCTTCTGTTTATAAAATACTTTAAAAAAATAAGTTTAAAGTTTAATCCCTTATATATAGATTGAAAAAGGAATGAATTGCCCTTAAAAAAGACCATGATCCGTCTAAAATAAAAATAGTTGCAATAAAGAGGATTAACTGCATAGGTATGTTCCCAAAACTTTGAAGGGCACTTAAAACGGCAGGATTTGGAAGTATATATATTAAAACTCCTAAAATAAAAAATCCCATGATAATAGATATTGAACTTTGGAAAAATAGTCTTCCAATCAACTTTAAAGTTTTGAAGTTGTATATTTCCATGGAATACTCTAAAAGTGTTAAATTTTCAACCAGCTCATTTTCAAGGTCTTTTAATTTCTCATTTAAATTTAAGGCTTCTTTTAAATGAGATTTAATTTCATCATTTTCGAGTTCTTCCAGGTTATCATCAAAAACGTTTAAATCGTCACTGATTTTCATTAATTTAGACTCAATCATATAAACAGGCAATCTACTGTTCCTATCCATCTCTTTCATTTTATGCACATCATTTTTTCTTTTTGTGTGCATTTTCATTTCATCAGCTGTTTTTTCTTGTTCAGCTAAACTGTTAGTCTCTATTTTATCGATGTATTTTAAGAGCTTCTTTTTCTGGTTTTGTAGATGTTCAGATTTAGTTTTCAGCCCATCTTTCCAGTTTTTAATTAAGTAACTTATCTCAGCAGGTGATTTATCACTGACAATTTCTGTCCCCTTTAAATCCATTGAACCTTTATCATCTTCTTTAATAACCAGAATATATGTAAAAGACAGTAAGGAGAGGGTAGCATCAACCAATATAACCGTTAAAATAAAAACCATGAAATCAAGTCTGTTTTCCACACTAGAAAGAAAATTCAAGCTGTTAAAATAAAAAAATATCACTATATTTAGTATTATTGCACCTAAAAATAAAATTACAGCATATCCATTAATTCTATTCATTAGATATTTACTGATCTTATCGCTGTTCATTATAAATATGTATTTTTTAAGTCTATCCCTATCCATATTCTTTCTCCAAAAGATGACTAATTATTGATTTATTTAGAATTATGGTGTGTATAAAACTATTCTATTTTAAGTACTTTAAAAATATAGGGATTTTTATTATCATACAATAAGGAAAATAAGCTGATTTAGACCGAGATCTGATACATTAACTACTGTATTTTTTGTGGTTATAATAAAGTTTGATTATTATGCATCAAAATAAAAAAAAATAATTTTAAAAGTATTTGATTAATCATATTTAACTTTTTTAACTCACTATTAATGATACACCAAAAATTATAGAAATTAATATGAGTACTGGAGGTATAAACTTCTTTATAATCACTCTATCAATTCTACCTAATAAACTAACAATGCTACGCCTGAAATAAGCATGATGCCCATGGTCAAAGGCCCGTAGATTTTTTCAAAATTTTTGGGGTTAATTTTTTTAAGCAATTTAGGTCCTAAAAAGGCACCTACAACTGATCCGCATCCAAGGAGGAGTACCAGAGGTATATCAAGCCTTCCTAATAGTAAATATGTTCCTATACCTGTAACAGAGTTAAAGATAAGTACAAATATAGTTGTACCTACCACCATCATGGCAGGCAGGCCTAAACTATAAAGCCCTGCAGTAACTGGCGGTGTTCCGCTTAGTCCAAAAACTCCCGCCAGTATTCCACCTGCCACTCCGAAAAGAGAAGCTATAATCCTTTTAGGTCCAGTAAGTTTTGAAGATTCTTTTTTAACTTCATTTTTGTTTTTACGTCTTTTAAGCATACTTCTCAGTGTTGGAATCAGCATTATCAACATAAAAGCGCCTAAAATCTTTTTTAAAAGCACTGGAGGTATCATATTGGCAATATATGCCCCTATTACTGTACCCACTATTCCACCAATTCCTAAAATTAATCCTGTGCGAATATCTACATTACCTTCACGATAATGACTTAAGGCGCCTGCGGCAGTGGTGGGTAAAACGGATGCTAAAGATGTGGCCACAGCCACCTGCGGAGTTACACCAAAAATCAACGTCAAAACAGGTACATACAACCCTCCTCCGCCCCCACCTAAAGTGGACACGAAGAGGCCTATAAGAAATCCAAATAAAGGGATAAGAATTAAATTAAAATCAAACATTCAAATTACGCCTCATCCTTATTAAACTCTTTAATTTTCTGGTTGGGGTTATCGTTAAACAGGCCTCCATGGTAAGTTATCACATTCTCAACATCATATTTTTCAAACTTTTTAAGCGAAGCTGCGGCTGTTTTTGCATCTTCTTCTGTTAAAACCAAGTTATTTGTCCCGACAAGTTGTCCTTCAGAGATATTCATTGCATCTCCCACTATGAGAGTTTTAGTTGCTTTATGGTACAAGCATATGTGTCCTGGTGTATGGCCTGGAGTGTGAATGACTATAATTCCTCCGCAGTCTGCAAGCTCTTCTCCATCAGCCAAAGTTATATCAACTGGTGCATTGGTATTTTCAAATATATACAAAACTTTTTTCTGTTCTTCTTCTGATAAATCGCTTATACGTTCCATAAACTTTGCGTTTACTCTTACAAGCTTTTTTTCACCTTTAATGTAGGGTTTATCTTCCTCGTGTGCAAGCACTTGGACTTCATGTAATTCGTCAAGGATATCTTTAATGCTGCTGATATGGTCAATATCCTGGTGTGTAACTATAATTTTATCAAGACGTTCGGGTGGCACGCCAGCATCTTCCATTGCTTTTTTAATTACTGGTAAATTACCTGCCAATCCCGCATCGACCAAAATAGCTGTATTTTCATCCCATATGAGAGTTGGATAAATTGTACTTTCTCTTCCCATCAGGTTCATAGGTATTTCTATCATCTCTATTCCATCTGCTATTTTCACTTGTATCGCTCCATTTTATATCAATCTTGACTGTCTAAATTTTCAAGTATTTTAAGCGCATAATCTCTCATTACATCGCTTTTAAAGATTATGAGCTTCTGATTTTTGTCTCTTCCGAAGACTACTAAATTATCTCCAGGTTTAATATCAAATCTATCTCTAGCTTCTTTAGGAATAACGATTTGTCCTCTCTCTTACCTTAACACTGCCCTAAAATGGTGATCCTTATAATTTCCCATGACGGTATCTCCTCTTTATTTACAGAATCGAATTTAACATATGTTGTATGTTAAATCATGTATTTCATACAATTCATATTTAAACAAGTATATTCTTGAATCAGTACTTAAATCTTACGATCCAAATTTACAAATTAATGGATGAAAACAGAGAAAAAAACATTAAATAACAAAAAATTGATTGAAAATAATTAAAAGTAATATTTAAAAATAAAAAATGAATTAATCTTGACTATCTAAGTCTTCAAGTATTTTAAGCGCAAAATCTCTCATTACATTCTCTTTTACAATTACAAGCTTTTGGTTTTTATCTTTTCCAAAGACTACCAGGCTGTCTCCAGGTTTAATATCAAATGTATCCCTGGCTTCTTTAGGAATAACTATTTGTCCACGTTCACCAACTTTAACACTGCCGAAAAAATGATTATCCTTATAACTTCCCATAATATATTCCTCCATCATTTCATATAAGTAATATTTATCATACAATTCATATCTAAACTACTATATCCAAGAGTCTTTATTTAAACTTTGTGGAGCTAGAATACTGAAATTTGCGATAGAATTTTAAATTAATGTATTTTAAATCCAATATTTTCTTTAAAAATATTCCAAACTAGAAATATATCATTTTTATTTAATTACATGTTAATTCAAAAATTTTACTTATCTGTAGATTAATATAATCAGTTAAGAAAATTACATTTTTCTATTAAAATAAATTAGACCTACAAAATATCTGATATTTTCAAATGTATAATATTTTCTATGCTGAAAATATTAAAAAAAACAATATACTTATAAAGTTTGAAATATGATAAATGTAAAAGTATAAAAGCCCAAAATTCCAATAAGAGCATAAATTATTAGGAACAATAAACTTTTGGAAATGAATACATGGAATACGAAAATGCCCAGAAATTAAAGGAAAAACTGTTAGATGATCATGATGGAATAGCCCTTGAGGATCTAATAAATGGAAACGAAATTGTCACTGATAGCGGCACTTGTTACGATATAGAAAACCGATCCACGCTTAAATTTAATATGTTACATCAAGAAAAAGCAAAAGAAAAAATTTTATCAGATTTAAAACTATTAAATGGAATTGGAGTATCAAGGGAACTAAAATTGCAGAGTGAAGGGTACAAAACTATTGAAGACCTAGTGGAGCATGAAAGGTTTGGTATGGAGGCATCTAATTTATTAAAAATTGTTAATGGGTGCAACAAATGTGATATATCTGATAGGATCTCAGAATGTTACCCAAAATCACATCCTATGTCCTTATTTTCATCTAGTTTTTCTAATGATGAAGATTTCATCTTTTTAGATATAGAAACTCTGGGATTTAGTAACGTTCCCATAATCCTTTTAGGTGTTGCCAAGCTTCATGGAAATGAGATATGCGTAAACCAGTACCTGTCACGGAGTGTAGGGGAAGAAAGTGCAGTTTTAGATGCTTTCTCATCTCATGTTGAAGATGAAAGTGTATTTGTAACATTTAATGGGCAGACATTTGATATTCCTTATATTCGAAACAGAATGAAATATTTCGGCATTAAAAAGAATTTAAACATGCCTCACTTTGATTTACTTCACTTTTCACGGCGTACATGGAGTGATGAATTACCAAACTGCCAGTTAACAACAATTGAAAACCATTTATTTGGTATAGAACGAATAGATGACGTACCAAGTGGATTAGTACCTGCATTTTATAAGACCTACATTAAAACTCAAAATATTGGACCTTTAGTTCCAATAATTGAGCACAACAGACAGGATATAATTACTCTGGCATTGATATTCTCCAGACTACATGCTGAATATTCTACATATTAACCACTTGAGATCTATATATTTACTAGAATAATTCATAAATCAGTTCCCATATAAATTATTACAAAATTACACTTAACATATTTATATCATGCACTTGTCTCAGTTATGGAGGCGGAAATATGAATAGTAAACCTATCAAAATTTTATTAATAGAAGATAACAGAGAAGATGCTGTAATCATAAGGGAAATGTTAAAAGAAACACCAAATATCTCGTTTGAATTAAATCATGTTGATAGACTTAAAAATGGATTTGAAAGTCTTTTTAATGACACATTTGATGTTTTACTCCTTGATTTAAATTTACCTGATAGCTGGGGATTTGATACTTTTATTAGAACTTATGATCAGACCCCGGAGTTACCTATAGTAATTATGAGTGGATTTGATGATGAAGATATTGCTGTTAAGGCTGTTCGTGAAGGTGCACAGGATTATCTAATTAAAGGACAGATCGACGGTCGGTTGTTGGCTCGTTCAATTTCTTACGCTATTGAACGTAAAGAAACTGAAAAAGAATTAATGAAAAGCCATAAAGATCAAAGAGAACTGATTGAATGGCATGAAAAAGAACTGCTTGAAACAGAAAGAAAACTGCAGGAAGAAATTGAAGAAAAGGAAAATGTAGAAAATAAATTGATTGATGCGCTCAAAACTGTAGAAATAGAAAGATCAAAACTGGATACTCTAATCAACAATTTATCTGTTGGAATTTTAATTGTAGAAGCCGCTTCGGGTAAACCTCTTATTAAAAATAAAAAATTGGAGGATATCTGGGTTGATTGTTTAGAGATAGAAGAACTTGCTGAATACTGCTATTACAATTGCTCCCATCCTGATGGGAGGCCCTATGAACTTGAAGACTGGCCATTAACACGTTCTATTACAAACGGTGAAGAAGTTGAAGAAGAAAAGATCATTATTTCAAAGGAAGACGGTACAAAAAGCATAGTAATTAGTAGTTCTGTACCCATACGTGATACTAACGGCCAGATAGTAATGGGAATGTCTATTTTCTCAGATGGAGATTAATTTAATTATTTATATTTATTTTGGGCTAGGATATCTAGACCTTGAAAATTTAGAAACTCTATGGCTGATTTTGATGATTCTAAAATTAGTCAAGTATGTCTAGACATCCCATTTAATTTAAGTAATTCCAATTATAAAATAATTACTACTTTTTAATTTTAAAGTATGATATTATAAGTTAATTTTAAAAATTAAATAAAACAATTTTAACTTATTTTAAGCACTGTAACCAATTATTATTTATTCCAATTTTTTAAGAGCTGCTTCAGTAAATGCAGGAATATCATCAGGTCCACGACTTGAAATTATATTGCCATCTTCAACAACTTCCCTGTTTACATACTCTGCTCCAGCATTTTTAATATCCTGAACAATAGATTTCCACCCGGCTACTTTTCGTCCTTCAATAACCTGGGCTGTAATTAAAAGCTGAGGAGCATGACAAATTGCAAAAACTGGCTTATCACTTTCAACAAATTCTTTCACAAACTCCACTACATTCTCATCTTCTCTTAGTTTATCTGGAGAACATCCACCTGGAATAAAGATCGCGTCAAAATCATTTACTGATACATCTCCTGCTGATTTATCAACAATGACTTTTGTTTTTTCTTCTTTTCCTCCTACTGTTTGTCCTCTTTTTAATCCTATATGAGTTAATTCATGCCCCTTTTCTTTAAAAGATTTTGAAGGTTTAGTATATTCTATATCTTCAAATTTTGGTCCTATTAAAACTCCTATTTTGCTCATTTAATTCACTCCTGCTTCTCTATATTAATTTCCAATATGTTGTTATTAATTTTATACTTAATATTATTAAAATAAATCGTGCATAACTTAAATAGATTAATTAACTCACAATTAACACTGCAAATATAATTAAACTAAATAGAATTAATTTTTAAAATTAAATCTTTAAATCTGTTTATAAGTTTAATACACTTTTAAAATATTAAAAGCACGCCCCACATAAATACGTTTTTGCATATATTCTAAAAAAGCAAAAGTATAAATTAAGTATAAATTAAGTTCAACCTGTGGGAAGATTTTAAAGAAAAAGACTTCATCTATGTGCGTCTTCCCACCATTAAAATAGATTTAATAAATTAGTGTGTTTATCAGTTTATTTGATTTAATTGTACTATTTAATATAGAATTATCTATTTTTATATTTTATAAAACGCTCATGTCCATGTGCATGAGTTATACTTTATGTTAAAAACAATTTTATATTTTAATTAAAAAAATCGACGTTAAATATTCCTTATTTAGGGTAAAATACAGTATAACAGGTTCGATGTATTTAATATCAATATCTATACTCCAAAATCATTTAAGTAACTATCTTCTGTTTAAAATCTAAACAAAAATGTGGAGGAATAATAATATATTTTTTGGCTCTGTAGAAATCATCAGATATTTGTGAAATTATTCTTAAATTTTGTGTAGTATATTTAAATGTCATACTTGAACCACACAATATTATCTAATTTTTTCAATGTTTTCTACAGAGCCATTATTTTATATTATCATTCCAATCACATTGATTAAACTATCAAACCAATCATGTACAGTTATAATGTAAAAGTTTAACTATTTAAAATTTGCCATAATTCTATTTTTGACATGTAGCCGAATATAACTCATTAATTAAGCGTTAATTTATTTTTTAGAAAGTAAAACCATGAATGTATTCAGGCATATTTGTCTCTATTTTAAAAAAATAAACATTATTTGCGGCATTTGCATTTTTAATATCTGACTTTTCGATATGCAAAGGTATATAAATCAGGAGGATCTACTATCTAACTGTATCATA
This sequence comes from Methanobacterium bryantii, assembly GCF_002287175.1. Classification (NCBI taxonomy): domain Archaea; kingdom Methanobacteriati; phylum Methanobacteriota; class Methanobacteria; order Methanobacteriales; family Methanobacteriaceae; genus Methanobacterium; species Methanobacterium bryantii. Next base: position 88,105 of record NZ_LMVM01000003.1, read on the forward strand.
AAAAGTTCCATTTGGTCACTACTCCCAGATAGTGACCAATACCTATTATTTTCAAATAGCTATTCAGTCCACTCCTTGCACATGATACATTACCTTGTATGTATTCCTTGAAAAAAGAGCATGTCAGTTATCCGAAAATATCGGGTAACTAAATCTGCTCTTGATAATTTTCTCTATTTTGCGTCTATCAAATAAAAGATCTAGTTTTAAACCAAGTTCGAGAACTTTTATTATACATTTCTAACTTTAATTCTTTTTACAACTAGATTAAAATATATAATTAGAAAAAATAGGAAATATGTTAAAATTATTTACGCTCATGCCTAAAATGTTTTGTAAATAATATTGCTTCACTCGTGTGTCTGGTTAATTATATTGTATTTTTTAAGGTAAATCCCATATAATCAATTAAAACTACATTTAACATAAAGTATAACTCAAGCACAGGATCATGGACATGTAAAAATCTCTCAAAAAACCGAAGGTTTTTTGGAGCGCAAAATTAGAAATTTTGCAAGCCGTCGAAAATTCGTAGAATTTTTGGGCCGCAAAATTAGAAATTTTGCAAGCTGTCAAAATCTTTGATTTTGACGCGACAAATACGAAGTATTTGTCCGCTGCGATTTTTACGGTCACAAAAACCTTCGAAAACTGTTAAATCTTTGATTTGACGCATC
>NZ_LMVM01000004.1 GCF_002287175.1 Methanobacterium bryantii
GACTATTAGTAATGTTTTTACTAAAAAAGTCTTAAAAAAGTTAAATTAGCATTAATTCTTTGAAAATGGTAGTAATATGGCCATTTGCAGATTTTTAGAATTAATTACATGTGCAAATAAGTATTTTAAAATATGAGTAAAGATAAAACAATCGGTTTTAATCTTATTTTTTTAGTACCGCAAAATATGATAAATATTAAATATAATAATAGAATCGAAGGGCGAAATATCGTCTCAGATATTCATAATTTACCCTTTTTAAATTAAAATTCGCCCTTCAATTAGGTTAATTATGGTTTAATAAATATAAACTAATTTAATTCTATGTAAATGAGATGGCTGGACATTAAATATGTAATGTCCAGTAATGAAATATTAATGGGTAATTTAATACTGATTTTTGACTTATTTATAATTTCATTTTAGTGAATTTGTTCTAGAGTGTACAATCGTAAATGATGAATGTAAAGATATGTGAAAATGTGAGATTTAATATCAAATTTAATGAGAAAATTATTATATGGTTGTTCCTAATTACGCATGCAATTCATGAGGTCCCCTCATTCACGGGGGGTGTTTGTGACAGTATATGATAAAATCGATGATAATTCAAGTCCAAAAGAAGGCTCAGAACTGGTTCTTTCAGTAGTGTTAGAAATAAATATGTGCAGATAGAAAAATGATAGCCATACAATAAATGGATTTTATTGTATTTATTTTAATGAAGCCTGTGATGAATTTAATAACGTGTCCTAATTTGAATAATTATTTAGATAAAATATTGATGATTAAATTAAAATTGAATTGATTTTATCCAAAATATTTTCAAAATTTGTGGACATATTGAGATTACTTGGTTAAGCCTACAACGAATTCTTTTAGTGTGTCCTAAAAAATAGGGTACTTAAAATTGCGGGATTTTATAAAGGATAAATTAATGAGTTTCATAGGTGATTTTAAAGATTAAATTCTAATTTTGATGTTGAAATTTAAGGGATTTATTTTAAATTGTAAATGCTATGAAATTTGAGTTTTAATTTAACTTTTCCATCGGTAAATGCAGAACCATCGAGAAATGAGGAACTTTCATCAAGCATAAGGGTATCTACGAAAAATAAAAAATTTTTCTACAATACCCTTATTGCAGATGAAGTTCAGAAAAAACAGGCGATGGGTCTGCGAAACTATACCGATGGGAAAGAATTTTTTTATCAAATTTCGGATCTCAAAACAATTCAACTATTGAAATCTATTTTTAATAAAAATCATTTAATTCTTAAAAAATGCTCTTTGAAGCGATGGGTCGCTATACTGTCCGATGGGAATGAACAAATGATTAAAATTAATATATAAAGCTTTTTATTTGATTTAAAGTCGTTATATTTATATATAATGTTAATAATAGATATATTCAGAGTTATAATAACTCTGGTAAAGTTGGTGTTAAAATGGAACTATGGAAAGAATTAGTAAAACTGGCAGAATCTGAAGAAGATAGATATGAAGAAATAAGTGGTATATTAATGACTACAGATCAAATGCAAAGAGATCTATTGAATTATGATCTTTTAGAGTACATATCCAATAAAAGTAAATAAAAATATTATTTTTTTTATTTTTTATTAGTTGAAACAAATGGAAATTATATTCTAAGGTAAAATAATATTTATGTATATTTTATTATTAAAATTACGATTCATCCAAGCTAAAAAAGAAAATTATTTTATATACATTAACTGAATTTAGTAACATGCCATTATTCTCGCTTAATAACCATAAATTGGATAGAATAAACAAAGTTGATTTTAAATTAGAAAAAGATATACAAAAACTCACAGAAGAGAATTTAAACGAGATTTTTGGTTTAGAATTAGTGAGAACTGAATTCCAATTAAATAATTTAAGGGTAGATACCCTCGCTTTTGATAGTGAAACTAATTCTTTTGTAATTATTGAATATAAAAGAGAAAAGAACTTCAGCGTAATAGATCAAGGTTATGCTTATCTTGCTTTGCTTTTAAATAATAAAGCTGACTTTATTTTAGAATATAACGAGCGAAGAGAAAAGTTTTTAAGAAGAGAAGACATTGACTGGTCACAATCAAGAGTTATTTTTGTTTCACCTCAATTCACAAGATATCAGCAACAGGCAATCGAATTTAAAGATCTACCTATTGAATTATGGGAAATAAGTAAATATACAAATGAAACTATTCTTTTTAATCAATTAAAATCTCCAGATACAAGTGAATCCATAAATACAGTTAGTTCAAAGAGTAAAGCTGTTCAAAAAGTTAGTACCGAAGTGAAAAAATATAGTGAAGAAGACCATTTAGATATCACTTCTGAGGAATTAAAAGAATTATATTTGCAATTAAAAGAAAGAATTCTTGAGTTAGGAGATAACATTGAAATTAAGCCTTTAAAAATTTATATTGCATTTAAATCAACTAGAAATTTTGTTGATATTGAATTTATGAAAAATACAATGAAATTATGGCTTAATTTAAAAAAAGGAACTTTAGATGATCCAAAATATATGGCAAAAGATGTTTCAAGCACAGGGCATCATGGTAACGGGGATTATGAGATTACATTAACCCCTAATGATGATTTAGATTATTTAATGACTTTAATAAAGCAATCTTACAAAAGAAACTCATAATTTATGAAATTCATTTTTTTATTTTGAAGATTAAAAGGGGATAAATAATGGCTACACAAAGTGAAGTGGCTCTGGAAGAATCTTTGATCAAAAAACTCGCTGATGGTGGATATCAGCGTGTTAAAATTGATGATGTAACTGATCTTAAGAGAAATTTTAAAAGTCAACTGGAAAAATTCAATAAGATTACCTTGGAAGAAAGTGAATTTAATCAGATTTTAACCTTTTTAGATGGAGGAACTGTATTTGATAAAGCTAAAAAGCTTAGAGATAGATACGCTCTCAAAAGGGAAGGTGAACCTGTTAAATATATCCAATTTTTAAATAAAAAGGATTGGTGTAAGAATATTTTCCAAGTAACTAATCAAATTACAATGGAAGGGAAATATAAAAACCGATATGATGTAACCATTTTAATTAATGGTCTTCCTTTAGTTCAGATAGAACTCAAAAAAAGAGGTATTGAATTAAAAAAGGCTTTTAACCAGATTAATAGATATCAGTATCATTCATTTAGTGGACTTTTTCAATATGTTCAAATATTTGTTATAAGTAATGGTGTAAACACTCGTTACTATGCTAATAATAGAAATTTAAGCTTCAAGTATTCATTTTACTGGAAGGATAAAGATAATCGGAATATTTCTAATCTGGATGAATTTGCAGATACTTTCTTAGAGAAATGCCATCTCTCTAAAATGATTTCTAAATATATTGTTCTTAATGAAACAGAAAAAGCACTGATGGTTTTAAGGGCTTACCAGTATTATGCTGTGGAGGCAATATTAGATAAGGCTTTAAATACTAAACAGAACGGTTATGTATGGCATACCACTGGAAGTGGTAAAACTCTGACTTCTTTTAAAGTCAGCCAGTTGCTTTCTGAAAATGAAAATATTGATAAAATTATCTTTGTAGTGGATAGAAAGGATCTTGATTATCAGACAACAAAAGAGTTTAACAGTTTTTGCAATGATTCAGTTGATGGAACAGATAACACCCGTTCACTGGTAAAGCAGCTTTTAGGACCTAATAAACTAATAATTACCACTATCCAAAAACTTACAAAAGCCATTGTTAAACATGAAAAACATTTAGACAATGTAAAAGATAAAAAAGTTATTTTAATGTTTGATGAGTGCCATCGAAGCCAGTTTGGAGATATGCATAAAAAAATAACCGGGTTTTTTACTAATTTGCAGTTTTTTGGATTTACAGGAACTCCAATCTTTGCGGTGAATGCCAATAAAAATAGAACCACACGTGACATATTTGGGGATAAATTACATACGTATGTTATTAAAGATGCTATCAGAGACCAGAATGTTCTTGGATTTTGTGTGGAATACCTGAATACTATTAAAAGCAATGTCAAAATCGACATTGAAGTTGAAGACATCGACAGAAAAGAAGTAATGGATGCTGATGTCCGAATTGAAAAAATAGTTGATTTTATCATTGCTAATCATAAAAGAAAAACATATAATAAAGAATTCAATGCTATTTTGGCTGTTAGTTCTGTAAATGTACTCAAAAAATATTATGATACTTTTAAAAACAAGGAGCATGACCTGAAAATTGCCACTATCTTTTCTTATGATGATAATGAAGAAATTCAGGGAGATAAGCACTCTAGAGATAAATTAGATGAGTACATTGCTGATTACAATGAAATATTTGGAACCAACTTTTCCACAAATACTTTCAGCCAGTACTATGTGGATGTTTCCAAAAGAGCTAAAGACAAGCAAATTGACATATTAATAGTTGTTAACATGTTTTTAACAGGTTTTGATAATAAATTCCTTAACACTCTTTACGTGGATAAAAACTTGAAGTACCACAGCCTTATACAGGCATTTTCCAGAACTAACCGTTTGTTAAATGAGAAAAAGAAGCATGGAAATATTGTATGTTTCAGAAACCTTAAAAAGTTCACGGATAAAGCTATCCAGCTTTATTCCGATGAAGATGCCGCAGAAATTGTTTTAATGAAACCTTATGCTGTATATGTTGAAGAATTCAACAAGATTTTAGTAGAATTATTTGAATTAACTTCAGATGTTTATGACGTGGATAACCTTCCTTCTGAAGTAGAACTGAAACAATTTGTACAAATTTTCAGAGCACTACTGCGAATAATCACAAGGCTTTATATTTTTACAGAATTTACCTTTGATGATTTAGATATTAATGAACAGGACTTTGAAGACTTCAAGAGCAAATATTTAGACTTATACATTGAATCTAACTCTACTGAAAAAGTTTCTATATTAGATGACGTTGATTTTGAAATAGAACTCATACGACGAGACGACATCAATGTAGCCTATATTTTAACTCTTTTAAAAGAACTGGATTATAATAGCCCTTCCTTTGATAAGGATAAGAAATTCATTTTAGATACTATGGAAAAATCGCATGAGCTTCGAAGTAAAATGGAACTCATTGAACGGTTTATAAATGAAAATATTCCTGAAATTTGTAATAGAGAAACTATAGAATCTGAATTTGAAGATTTCATTGAAAAAGAAAAAAAACAGGCCATTAATGATTTGATCGAAGATGAAAAATTAAAAGAAGATATTACAAAAGGTATAATAGCAGAATATGAGTTTTCAGGTAAAATGAGAAATGACCTCATTAAAAATTCATTTACTGAAAAGATGGGGTTAATAGAGAAGCGATCTAAATTAAAATTAATTAAAGAACATATCATTAATTTAGTGGATAAATTCAGCTGGTAGACAGGGAGTGAAATTTTGTCAGACTATCAAAACAAACTAGAAAGCAAACTATGGGCCATTGCAGATGAATTAAGGGGCAATATGGACGCCAACGAATTCAAAAATTACATTTTAGGTTTTATTTTTTACAAATACTTATCTGAAAAGATAGAACTTTACTTAAACAAAGAACTGGAAGCAGACGGGTTAACTTTTAACGAAGCATTTGAAAATGAAGATTTCAAAGCCGAAGTAGAAGCTGAAGCCCTTGAAAATTTAGGTTATTTCTTAGAACCAAAATGCTTGTTCCAAAATTTAGTAGTTGGAGCTAAAAATGGTGATTTTATTATTGAAAACCTTGGAAAAGCATTGAATAAGATAGGTGATTCTGCAACAGGGCAGGAGAGTGAAGAAGACTTTGTTAATCTCTTTGAAGATGTTGATTTGCAATCATCTAAGCTTGGAAAAAGTGAAGACGATAAAAATAAGTTGATATCTAAAATTTTATTACATTTATCAGAAATTGATTTTAAACTTGAAGATAAAGAAAAAGATATTCTTGGAGATGCCTATGAATATTTAATCAGTAAATTTGCTTCAAGTGCAGGTAAAAAGGCGGGAGAATTTTATACTCCTCAGCAAGTCTCAAAAATACTTGCAAAAATCGTAACCATGGGCAAAAAACAGCTTAAATCAGTTTACGACCCTACTTGCGGTTCAGGTTCACTGCTTTTGAGGGTTTCCAAAGAAGCTGAAATATCAGATTTTTATGGTCAGGAACTAAATCAGACCACATACAACCTTGCACGGATGAATATGATTCTTCATGATATTAAATTTGAAGATTTTGACATTCAACAAGGTGATTCACTTGAAAATCCACAACATATAGAAAAAAGACCTTTTGAAGCAGTAGTAGCCAATCCTCCATTCTCTGCCAAATGGTCAGCAGCTAAATATTTCCTTGATGACGAACGTTTCAACGCCTATGGTAAATTAGCACCTAAATCCAAAGCGGATTTTGCATTTGTCCAACATATGATCTATCATCTGGATGAAAATGGAACAATGGCTGTTGTTCTACCTCATGGAGTATTATTTAGAGGTGCTGCTGAAGGTGTAATTAGAAAGTATCTTGTTGAAGATAAGAACTATCTAGATGCTGTGATTGGTTTACCTGCAAATATATTTTATGGAACCACTATTCCTACTGTAATCCTTGTTTTCAAGAAGTGCAGAGAAGATGATGTAGATATACTGTTTATCGATGCTTCCAAATACTTTGAAAAGGCTAAAAACCAGAATATGCTCAAAGATGAAGATGTTGAGAGAATAGTAAATACATATAAGAATAGGAAAGAGATTGAAAAGTTTTCTCATTTGGCTTCAAAGGATGAAATTAGAGAGAATGATTATAATTTAAATATCCCTCGATATGTGGATACTTTTGAGGAAGAAGAAACAGTTGAGCTTGATGCAGTAATTAAAGAACTTGAAAGCCTTGAAACAGAAATCAAATCTATAGATCAGGAAATCAAAAAATACTGTGATGAATTGGGCATTGATGCTCCAATATTATGAGGTGAGTGGATGAACGTGCCCAAATTGAGGTTTCCAGAATTTAATGGAGAATGGAAAGTTTATAAAGTAGATAATTTATTTACCCATGTAAGAAATGGCTTTGTTGGAACAGCAACCCCATATTATGTTAAAGAAGGTATACCTTATTTACAAAGTAACAATATTAGAAGAAATAGAATTGATAAAAGAAAATTAGTTTATGTAACTAATGAGTTTCATGAAAAAAATAAGAAATCCATTTTAAAAAAAGAGGATATTTTAATGGTTCAATCGGGTCATGCTGGTGAATGTGCTGTTGTTCCCGAAGAGTTTGAAGGTGCAAATTGTCATGCATTAATAGTTATGTCACCAACTAATCAGATCAATTCTCATTTTTGTGCATATTATATTAATTCAAGTATAGGAAAACGCCAAATCCATAAATTAATCACAGGTAATACTATTCAACATATATTAGCATCTGAATTAAAAAAATTCAAAATAATAATCCCCACAATAACAGAACAAGAAAAAATAGCTTCATTTCTGTTAAAAATAGATGAAAAAATTGAAAAATTAGATAAAAAAGAGCAACTATGGCAAATTTATAGAAAAGTGATGATACAACAACTTTTTAGTCGTAAATTAAGGTTTAAAGACGAAACGGGAAATGACTATCCAAATTGGGAAGAAAAAGTGCTAAAAGATACAGCTATTTTCACAAGAGGGCCTTTTGGAGGATCGCTAAAGAAATCCATGTTTGTTAATTCAGGTTATAAAGTATACGAACAAAAAAATGCAATTCAAAATTCTTTAAATGTAGGTAATTATTACATTTCTGAAGAAAAATATAAAGAAATGATTAGATTCAGTGTTAGTAAAGGAGATTTATTAGTAAGTTGTTCAGGAACTATAGGTAAAATCTTAATTATCCCTGAAAAATATCCAGAAGGCATAATTAATCAAGCACTATTAAAAATAAGAGTGAATTCGGATATAAATAACTTATTTTTAAAAGAATTGTTGCAAAATAGTGAAATAACTAGACATATCTTTGGTGGAAGAGGAGCAGCAATAAAAAATGTTGTTAGTGTCAAAGAGTTGAAAGAAATAAAGATTTCATTACCTTCATTAGAAGAACAAACAAAAATAGCAAATTTTCTCTTAGCAATCGATAAAAAGATAAAACAAATAAACAAAAAACTTGAATTCAACAAGGAATTCAAAAAAGGACTATTACGACAAATGTTCCCATTTGATAAAAAATCAGAAGATATAAAAACTAAAGATTTCTCTAAACTACTGGATAAACATGGTGAACAATCTGATGTCATTTAATAGATAGCTTCCTTTAATTAAAATACAATACCAATTTAATAAAGGATTAAATAAGTGTATTCCACAGGTGATTTGTTAATAAATAAATTTATTAATTAATAATTTAAATTAGTCAATGGAGGTTAATTATGCCAAGTCTTAAAACATATAGAATATTTATAAGCCATGCATGGCAATACAGCTCGGGATATAATAGAATTGTTAGAATGTTGAATGATGCAAGTAACTTTGACTGGAGAAACTATAGTGTTCCAGAGCATGATCCAAAACATGCTGATGATGATGATGAGCTTGAGAAAGCACTTAAAAATCAAATGAGTCCAACACATATTGTTTTAGTTTTAGCAGGGATGTATGTAAACCACAGAAAATGGATTCAAAAGGAAATAGATATTGCACAAGATTATGGCAAACCTATTGTGGGTATCAAACCATGGGGTAATGAAAGAACCCCTGCTGCGGTAAAAGATGCTGCTGATGAGATGGTAAATTGGCAATCTAGTTCCATAATCTCCGCAATCAGGAGAAATTCATTATGAATAAAAAAGATCATGGGAATGATTCCCATGAAAATCTTTTTGAACAATATAAATTATATGTCGAAATGTCCAATGATGTTAGTAAAAGAAGGCATCAAACAAATAGTTTTTATATATCACTTTCATCAGCGTTAATTGCTTTGTTCTCCTTAATAACAGTTAAATTAGGTTCAATTAATCTGGAGTTTATTTCACTATTGCCTATTTTTGGATTATTAACATGTTTCATATGGTTCACCCATATTAAATCATATAAAAAACTTAATTCTGCTAAATTTAAGGTTATTAATGAAATAGAAAAAGATCTTCCTTATCAGGGCTTCAGTAAAGAGTGGGAAATCTTAAAAAATGAATCTTATAAAGGATTAACAGATATTGAAAAATGTGTGCCTCTTTTTATAGGAATTCTTTATATTATACTTCTATTGTACTTAAATAGGGCTAATATTCATATATTACTTTCTCTAATTTGATAAAAAAGTTTTTTCGTAGGTGTATACCTACTGTTTAGAGAATAAAGAATTTTATAAAAATAGTGAAGTTGCATGAAAATACATCCATTATTAACTTTAAAGTGATTTTAAATATTTTAAAAAAGAATGGTAAAGTTGGTGCAACTATGGAAAATTGCACCAAACATAATTATAAAAAGCAAATTATTTAAATTTTTTGACTAAATAAGGCTTGAAAACAAGTCTTAATCTTCTTTTAAAATAATTGAAAAAATGATAAATTAAATTAAGAATTAGATTGCCAAGTCCATGAATTAAAACCTAAACTTTTAAAATTATTAAATCCTTGTAAATTTGTGCCATTAATTTCAAATCCAATATAGCTAACATCTCGCATTCTATGATTAATTCCATAACAACCATTAGACACGACAGTTGCAGGAAGCTTATTATCTCCAAAAAGGGAGGTAACTTTACTAACAGAACCCAAAGGAGTTATAAACCATCCTGCAGTATACAAGCCCCTATTATCACCTTTAACTATAATAGAAACAACATTGTCATGATGAACCTTGTAATTAAATGAAGTTCCATAATAAGATGCATTTTTTAAAGTAGTTCCTGTATAAATTTCTTGAATATTTCTAGTTTTGCCAGCTGCTATATTCGAATAAATCCATTTTTCTTTATATGGTTCCCATTTTTCTTGGATGACTTGGATTGGTTCTTTAAAAACATTTTTAGACTCTAAATTATCCCCAACAACCTTTATTTCTATGTAATTAAGGGTTCCAAAATATGAATCAACTTTATAAGTACATGAAGTGTCGTTCCATGATGTAGGGCTGCTAGATTTAAATTGATCTCCTGAAGCGGTCATAGTAACATTATTATGAAGGTAACCAGGAATAGGAACGGTTATATTAAGAATTTCAATATCATGTTCTCCAAAATTAATTTTACAATCAAGACTAGTAATCCCTGTTTTGCCAGATAAGGGGCTAGTATAATTGTTAGTTGTACCATTCCATGTAATAGGTGATTCTGAGACTTGATATATTTCGGTGACGTTTTTGGTGGAATTTTTTAGCATTAATTCTTGTAATCCAAATTTACGAATATTATTTTTATATGAAACCTCTTTAAATGTATTTAAAGGATTTATAATTGCATAACCTTCTTTAAAACTTCCATCAGTTCCAGCATTCATAGAAAAACTAATTCTTTTAGTTTGACCGGGGTTCATAGCAGGCACTTTAATATATTTAGCAAGTGTCTTGTTGTCAAATGTCTTAATGTAAAAATTCAAGGTAGTGTTTTGGGAAGCACCTGTCCCCCAGTTATAGACTGTTACTGTATATCCTGGAACTAATTTGTGGTACTGATAGGGGAAACCATTTTTGTCTAAACCTGATGACCAAACATCGTAATGTGAAACCCTCGTAATGGTTAGATCAGGTATATAAGAAGCATTAGAACATGGAATAGTAAAAAAGGAAGTTAATAGTAATGTACTTATTAAAAAACTTATGGCAATTTTATAATTTGACATTTATATGCCTCCATGATTCAATAGAAAAGTTTCTACTATGTAACTGGACCAGTCATCACTATCAAAATATCCCTCATCTCCAGCATTCCCGAAGCCAAAATCATCTAAAAAGTCAATACTGCTGTTATCACTTGATGCGTTGAAGGGCGATTCTATATATTGGCCTTCTTGTAAGTTATCATAAGGCGAACCTGCACCCATATCATTAAAAAGTACATCAGTAATGATATTGGAGTTAGTATTGTCATTAGTTTGATTAGTATCGCTACTTGTGTCTTCTGTGGGATGGTTATTGATGAGCCAGTCTAACAAACCTTGATCAGAATTTGAATTAGTAGAACTATTTTGAGATGTAGAAGAACTGTTCTTTTTGGAATTACCCGATTTATAACCAGAATTATATTTAGAACCATAACTGGATTGAGGGTAAGAACTATTGGATCTTAAGTTACCTGTTGCATATCTAATTAAATTACTTAAAGTACCGTTTGTTTTGTTAGTTTTGTTTAAAGTGCCTCCAGCAGCTGCACCTAAAGCAGAGCCTAAATCATATCCACAAACAACTCCATAGGCTACAGGGGCAAAAAGCAGTATGGCCACTATGAATAATGCAATTTCTTGTTTTGAACCGGTTATAATCCTTGATTTCTCTTTTTTTGGCATAACTAATCGAGTGGCAGAGAAGGGGTATAAAAAAGGAACTCCTTTTTTGGTTACTATGTCAAAGAGTATGTGCATCATGTAACCAGATAAAAATGCTATCCCAAGCGTAGAATTAAGAAAAAATGAAAAAACTATTGGAATAAGCCAGATAACAGAATGGCCCCAACCTCTATGCTCACCAATTACACGATCCACAAGGTCAGGTAAGACAGATATCCAACCAGTGAAAAGTAGTCCTGCTATTGAGAAAGGTAAATTAAAAATCCAAACCAAAAGAGTAAAAAGTAGAATTCCTCCTGCAATATGTGTATAAAACTTCATATTAATCACCTATTTATCTATAAAAAACATCAAACTCCTAACTATGAGAATAGCCATGATAAGTGCACTCATGAAAGCTCTACTAGTAGTTAAGCCTAATTTAAATAATATAACAAATATAAATGCCCCTATAATAAAAATAAATGGTATGGTGACGTTCATTTCAGTTCCGTAGTTTTCTTTTTCTTCTTTGTTAACTAAAATGAAAGTTTTATGAAATCCATGCGCTTCTTTTTTGTAAATGCCCCAAATTGAACCTACAAAAACAATGAACTTATTTCCAGACACAGAAAGCCAAAATTGAGCAACTGATTTAGTTATGTTCTCAAAACGGTTAAAAACGATAACTAATTTATCTTTTTGAATTGTTTTTTTTAAAATTTCTTTTAATTGAACAATTGTATTTTTATTGAGCTCTGATTTTGTTTTAATGTTTTTTCTATTTTTTAATTGAGAAACTTTAATGATTATATCAATAATTTTAGTTTTTATTGGTGCCATCTCATTAATATAAACAGAATATCTATATTTTTCATTAATTCTATCAAAAAAGGGTAGAGTGTTCTTTTTCCAGATTAAAGTATTTGTGCCTTCACGTATATTGTTCAATATTCCGTTTAAAATCTCTATATTTTCCATTAAATCAGCCTTTTTTGGTATTCATCTGAAATTAGTTGATCAAATTCTATTCCTTGAAGCATGGCTGTGTTATAATCAATAGAATATGATTTTCCATGAATTTTAAGATCCATGATCTTTAAGAATCTCCAATCTTCACGATTGATAAATTTAATCGCAATAAAAGATTTAGCTTTTAACCCATTGGCGAAGCTGTTTAAGGTGCCTATTTGTTTTTTTCTAATCTTAATTAGAGTATTTAGAGTAGTTTTAACTTCCATGACAAAAATAGAATCTCCGTCTCCTGCAATTAAATCAGGGCATGAAGCTCCAGAGGCGGGAAAACGACATGCTACAAAACCATTTTCTTTAAATGATTTTACAAGCTCCTGTTCATGTTTAATGCCTTCTTTTTTCATATTACTGATTGTTATTAGTCTGGTGCTCATTGAATCACCTTAATATGGCTTGAATTTATAATGTTTAGTGCATAAAGAAGGATCAAATGTAACCCATTTATCATTTAATTTGACTAGTAATCTCCTGTGGTTATTTGATTCCTTTGTTTTAAGCTGCTGAACCTTAACAGTATAACTATTGGCTTCTAATATCATTTTTGAAAAGTCAGTCAATCCCCAACAGTCCCCATATCCAGTATCAATAACTCCTTGAGCAGTAGTTGCAGCTCCATGTTTCCAATCAAAATTATAGTAAATGTAATCTCCAAGTATTTTAAGACCATTAGCACCATTTAGATTAGTTAAATTACCACTAATGCCGGATGTTGGATCAATAATCATTTCACCAGGAGCAAGCTGATCAAATCCAGAATCATCTGAAATAATATCACAGCCTTCATCGTCTGTATTAGGAAGATTTTCATAGGCCATTACTGAACTTGTAAAAGTAATTCCAAAGATGCAAACTAGAATAATAACAATTAGTTTTTTATTCATGATAACACATCCATACAGAATAAAGGCTCTAAATATTGATAATTAACCCATAGTTCAACTAAAAGAGTCATATTCCAAACATTATATACTATTTCAAGCTTCATTTTATCCCAAAAAGAAATATTGACAGAATTACTCAAATATAGAGCCATCTCCCCCTTCATCAGTTAAACCATCATCACTATAATCTTCATCAGGATTATAACCAGTTCCAGGTTCTAAAGGATCATAATCACTTTCATGTTGCTGACCATCATCAAGATCTTCACCAGTATTATCATTATTCTCACTAGGATCGACAGTGGAATTATCATTATTACCCGTATTATTGTTGCTATCTCCTGAATCTATTTCAGAATTATTATTTTCTGTGCTATTGTCGTTATTTCCTGAATTAACATTTGAATTATCGTTATCAGTATTATTGTCATCAGCTCCAGAATTTACATCTTGATTACTGTTATTACCATTAGTGTTGTTAGTTGTTTGATTGCCCTTATTCGGTTGTACTGGAGGTTTTGGTTTTATAACCGGTTTATTAATTGGTTTAGACATCTTATTGTTCTTTGGAGCTTTTTTTAAAGAGGTTATTAAGCCTAAAGTACATTGATCATCAATATAACCTTGATTATCAGAAGCTTCATTAATTTTAGCATTCTGATTATCTGTTCCATTAGTAAGATTATTCATTTTTTCACTGTCTTTTAACACAGTGCCATTATGTACAGGTTGAGCTACCTGCAAAGTATGTGTATTTGGTTGATTTCCCATCATTACGCCATATCCAACACCACCAACAGTAACAATTGCAATAGCAAGGATAAGAACGTATTTAAAAGGGAAATTATCAGGAAATTGCATTTTTAATTCTCCTTTTAAATTTGTACAATATTTTCATTCATTCAAGTTCCCAAAAAAAGGAAAAAAATATGGGGATAAAAATTAATTATTGCTCATGAAAAGTACCTTTCGTTATTGTTCTCATTTAGTTCAGAGATTACGTAATAAGGGTCAACTGTAGCGGTTCCTTTATTGAAATCACCTGTAATAGTGACGTTTTTTGTTTCTCCAGCGTTTATTGTACCAGCAGATATATGTATAGTTCTATATGTTCCGTCGGTTTTCTGTACTACCCATTTAACTAGTACTTTGTTGGCATTGCCCAGTCCAATGTTTTCAATTTTGGCTGTTGTAGAGTTGCTTGTTTTAGTTATCGAAGAAATCCTTAAATCGGGCATCATAATAGCTTGATAAGCCTGTACACCAGAAGAAGTACCACCAATTAGATATCCTCCGAATAATATAGGTTCACTAGTTGATGTGAAATCAGTGACTGGTGTTTGAACTGTTCCATCTTCTCTGTTAAGAATTACGAGTTTAGAATTACTTGCAATGAGAACATAAGCGCCTTTAACTAGTATGTATTTAGCAACCTGTCCCGCACCTAATGGGGCAGTAGATATCCATTTAACAGCACCTGTAGTTTTATTTAACGCTTTGACATCGTTACCTTCTCCAATGAAGAGGTATTTTCCCGCTTTCATTGCAGATCCATTTGAGGAAACAATATTGGAAGTTTTCCATAGTGTTGTACCATTAGGGCCTACAGATGCCAATCCAGAAGCAGATGCAGAGAAAATATCTACTCCATCGCTGGTAATGCTGTTAGGTTGACCTACAGGAGCGTTCCATGCTTGAGTCCAAGCACTTGCAGCACCTAGTGATGCAACAAGGCAAACAATGAAAGCTATTAACAGGCTTTGTCTTTTAAGTTTCAGATTATCACCTCCGCATAATTTATAAAAGACACATAATTATAAGGAAGTCATTAAATACCTGTTATGGGACTAAAAAGTAGAATTATGGGCCCAAAAATTAAAAAATTGATTTATAGCATAGATCATATGATAATTTTCCGTTTAAAATAAAATAAAAATTTTATTATTTTCTTAAAACCATTAAATTAGTGGTATAGAACTCATTAGAAGAAGCAGAATAACAGATTACATTTATATAATTCTATTTATCTTTTTTAAGATGTAAAATTATTATATTTTTCATTTTTTCATATTATATATCAATTTAAAGTATTTTTTTATAAAAAAATTAATAAGCAGAAGTAGATACACAATATTGGTGAATTAATATGCAAAAAACGTTAGAAAATTTAGCAAAAGCTTTTATTGGTGAAAGTCAGGCAAGAAATAGGTATACAATATATGCAAAAGTTGCAAAAAAGGAAGGGTATGAACAGCTTTCTGAAATCTTTTTAAACACTGCAGAAAATGAAAGAGAGCATGCAAAATGGGCAATGAAGATGATAAACAGTTTAAAAAATGAGAATGGAGAACCAGAAGAAATTATTGTTACTGCAGATGCTCCTACAACTCTTGGAACTACAGTTGAAAACCTCAAAGCAACAATTGCTGGCGAAAATCATGAATATACTGTAATGTACCCTGAATTTGCTAACATGGCTGAAAAAGAAGGTTTAACTGATATTGCCAAAAGATTAAGGGCAATTGGTAATGTAGAAGAACACCATGAGGGAAGATTTAAAAAGATTTTGGAAAAAATAGAAGCAGGCACAGTTTTCAAAAAGGATAAAGAAGTTGAATGGGTTTGCAGAAAATGTGGTTATGTTCACGTAGGTATGAAACCACCAGAAGAATGTCCTTCTTGTGACCATCCAACTAAATATTTCCAAATATTATGTGAAGAATATTAATAAAATTTCTTTTAATTTTTTTACTTGAATATTATGGATCTTATTAATTTTAAAATTTTTATAAGAATATATCTATTCAAAATGAACAATTTTCAATTTTGCAAGTTTACATCTACACCTAATCTTTAAAAATAATAGATCATAAATTCTAAACGATGTTTAATTTTTTATAGATATATATCTTTTTTTTTGAACATTGTTTATTTTTAAGAGGCATTTTATTGTACTTTTTTGGCTGAACTTCGTTAAATTAAACTAATACGAAGTTCTCAATTATTATTTAAATCTATTATTTGTGATAGTGATAGTAGTATAATCTTTACCAAAAAAAGTTTTAATTTATAAGATTATCTATGCTGTTGGAATAGTACAACAACTGCTAGCACATACAACGCGTTTAAAGCAAGTTAATATGTCAAATAAAATAAAAAAGGTTAATGATTCCCTAAATATTAATTTAACATAATAACAGTGACTATTTATAACATCTACGCATTTATTAGAAAAATACAACTCTTTAAACACTTCTAAATGGAAAAACACCTTTTTCTTCATATTCTTTTTTAAGCCAAGCTTTTAAAATAGGCTCTGCAATATCATAACCTACTTCGTTTAGTTCTATCAATTCTAATTTCTGTAATTTATTTAATGGTTTACTTAATGAACCTGGAGTTATATTCAATTTATTTGCAATGTCTTTCCGTTTAATAGGGCCATTAATAATGGTTGTTATAATATTTTGTTCTTGTAAGGTCAATCTATTCCATTGATTCGATAAATGAACTGCAATTAGTGGTAATGTCCTTTTAAATTCTTTTTTTACTTTGTTTTCATCTAAAAGAATATCTGTTGGAAGTAATTTAGCAAATGTATTTACATAAAATGGTATTCCATTTGTGCATTTGTAAAATCTTTCAAATCCTCCATCATCCAAATTTAGAGAAGGTAATTTTTCATTTAGATAATTTTGTACTGTTTGCTTAGTGAATGGGTGTATTTCTATATTTAACATTCTACCTCCAAAAGCACCATCTTTACCTGCTATTTGTTCAGTTATAGAATCTCTTGAATTTACAGATCCTGAGAAAACATAGGCTACGTTTTTTTGACTTTGAATTACGCTTCTAAGGAACCATAAAAATGTATTTAATCTATCACCCAGATCCTTAAGAACCTGAAATTCATCAATAATGAGAATGGATCCTTTAATTTCATCAGAATGGTCTTCATAAATTAGTTGTGGTAGTTCTAAAACAAATTTTGAAAGCTTTTTATAATCATCTTCTGCTTTAGGTATGGGTATAGGATATCCTCCAGCATCTACAAACTCTCGTATTCCAAAATTTTTTGTTGTCAATTGTCTTTTTACCTTATTTAATATTTTAGAAAACCCCTTATTTTTGCATGATTCCATCCAACATTCATAAAAATGTATCATTATGCCCATTTCAGTTAAGTTACCCATTTGATAACCAGATGTAGCAGACAGATCAGCATAACAAATCAGATAATTATTTTCAAGTTCTTTTTTTATTTTTTTAAGTAAAACTGTCTTTCCTACTCCCCTAATACCGGCTATCATAAGCGTTGGAGCAGATCCAGTAGAAGTTGATTCTAATAATGTTTTAATTAACGAAATATCTTCTTCCCTATTGTAAAATTGTTCATCGGTTAATTCTGCATCTGTTCCCCATGCTAAGTCATCCATATAATCACCTGAGTACCTACTCTTTTTTGTAATATATATTCTATTTTAGATCAGGTACTATATGTAGTGTGTTTTACAATATGTATTCCTTTTTGGATCATGTGTTGTTTATATTTCAAATTAGAATACATGATCCAAAATAGATCATGTATACTATGGAATCCTTTTTACAATATATATCCTATTTTAGATCATATATTTAAATAAAATAATAAAAATTATATTATTTACAATAAAGATAAATTAATTTTTGTACTGTTTAAATCATTTTTAGTATTTTATTTTGATTAATTTTATATTAAATCTATGATTACATGATTTTATAACTTAATAATCCTAATTAATCTAATTATTGTACTGTAAAGCTTTAAAATTTGCATTTAAGCTTTTCTACTTTTCATTAAATAGTATATCTTTTTAATATAGTATGATCTTATAGTACCGTAAGTACTTACAATGCTCAAGTGTTTTAAAGAGGTGTAAAATTGTCTTGCAGAGTAGATGAAAGAAGAATTTTAGCTGCACTAAATCAGCTTGAAAGAAAAACAGGAAAACCAATGCGAAAAAATTTTCTAAATAAAGTCTATCTAAACAGAAAAAAGGATGCAAAACTAACACTGCTAAGTTTTGTGACAAATAAAAGTGAAAGCAAGATTGCAGGGGAATTAATAAGCCAACATATAAAAAATTTTGAAAATGAGAATGGAAGATTAGAAATATTAGCAAAAGAGCTTTTAAAGGTGAGTAAATGTATAAAAGATGTAGGTATTCCTGTGGAATAGGAACTTGCATAGAATGTAAAATTTGCTATCCCCAAAATGATGAGAGTATAAAGAATTACATTAAAAAAATTTTTAGAATGATTAAAACAATGTTCTTTAATTAGAGGAAGAAATTATGAAAAATATTAACTGGTAGAACTGTTATTCAAAAAAGCCAATTTTACATTATATCATATAGCCCATCTTACCGAAAAAACATTAAATTACAATTAAACAATGATGAAAAATGTGTGTGAGTATGGAAAAAAAGCATATTACATTCTATTTTATTTGGAAAATCATTCAAACTCAATTATCTTTAAAATTCTGTTTATTAAATAAAAAGCTGTATTTACTACTATTTTCAACTAATAATCCTTTAAAACCATTATTTTTCTATTTATTTACTTCTATCCGGTTTAATTTTGTATATATGATGTATAAAAACTATCTAATAAGTAATACTAAAATAAATAAAATTAATTTAGTAATAATAATTCATTAAGTTTGTATAATAAAATATGCACAAAATGTTTAACATTTTAGCTAACTTCAGGATAAATCCAACAAAATGTTTAACATTTTAGTAAACTTCTAAATGAACCATGAAAAAGGAAATATTATAACTTCAAATTAAAAATAGAAGGAATTAAAATGTCTAAATATGTTAATAAGCTTTTAAAATTTTATAATGAGCAAAAAGATATTAAACCACCTAAACCGTATATTAAATCATTGAAAAAACTTTTAGAATTTTATGGAGTTAAACCAGATTAAGTTGACAATAGAAAAATGATATAAAAATATTAGTTATGAATTTTTGATATATTTGTTATAGAGCATTTAAGTTTACTTTTTTCTTATAATTTCTTCAATTTGTGGTATGTATCTTGTTCACTTTCAAAAATGATGTTATCAATATCTTGTTCATATGGTAACCTCCTATTTTTTGGTGCAGAGCGGGGTTATGACACCCTTAACAACGCAATTGCTCTACTAATGATTAATGATATGTTTAAAGCAGTTTTTTGTCTTGTTTTGAATTTTTAATGTAAACTGATTGCAGATTATTTTCCGTGATGATTATATTTGGTAAGTTGTGTTATTACTTGCTTATTTGTGTGTTATTACTTGCTTATTATATCAGTAATATAATAAAAACTTTACGATTAGTATTAAATACAAAAATAATATTAATATAATATTTTAATTAGTTATTAATTAACTACTAATTTAAGTAATATTGATAGAATCTATTTTATAATTCTCTTTGATATAATTAAATTTAAAAAAAATTAATGTACAAAATGAAGTAGGAATAGGACTTAGTAATGAAATCTAATAGTTTTTTTAATAGATATAAAAAAATAATTTATATATAATTCATTATATTAATCCAGTTATTAAATAATTAAATATCATCCTAAAAAAGAGCATTTAAATAATTTCAATTTTTGTTTTAAAATAATAAAAGGTATGATTAAGGAAGTTAGTTCCTTAATCTACCATACAATAAACCACTACCTATCATCAATGTTGATAAAACAGCAGGTAATATAGGTAAACCAGTTTTTTGCATAGGTACTGTTTGTCCAGCAGATTTGTTTGCAGCGTTGTTTGCAGCGTTGTTACCACCACTGTTACCTCCACTGGATCCACAGCCATTTCCACAGTAGCCGCTGTAGTATAAGTAGTACATGATTTTCTTTTGGATGATTATGATGGTTGTTTCATCGTCTTTTCCATCTTCTTTTCCATCATCGCCATCGTTTGCATCCTGGCCATCATCTATTTCAGACTGGTCATCACCATCTTGTTGATCATCATTTTCATCAGATTGACCATCATCGCCATTATCTACAGCATCTTGACCTTGATCAGTATCCTGTACAGTTGTGTCGCCTGTACCTGAATCTGTATCTGCTGCAGCACCAAATCCCATTCCAGCACCTATAACCATTACAAATGCTAGAAGTAATACTAATGCTTTTTTCATATTCTTTTCCTCCAGTATTTTAGGCGTAGGGCAGGGTTAGTAAAACTCCATCTATATTTAAGATACCCTACTTAACGATTTATTTGCTTTGAGTCCCTAATTATCTGATTCAATATCAAAAATGGGACATTAAATGCCATTATTTTTTAGTTTTTGTTTATAAGGATCTTCTAGTTAAGGGAGAGATCAATGGATGCGTAAAACTAATTGTGGAAATTATTGATTTTTTAGATTTGATGGATTGTAACATATCTTCCCCTTTGATAGCTGTATTTCTTGCAAGTATCATGTTATTACTATTGTAGCTTATTATATTATTAATATAATAAAAACTTTACTATTTGTATTAAAAGGAAAAATAATATTAATATACCCAGCAGATTAACCAATAAAAAAATAGTAATTTAACTAATATTAAGAAAGCATTTTTTGCAACCCTCTTTAGTACTAACAAATTTAAAAAAATAAAGTTTAAAAAATAGAGTGCAATTAGAAACTTCTAAATAAATTTGATTTATTTTGCAGTAATTATAATGAAATGAACTTTATTTTGTATATTGAAACGTATAAATCAATAATGACCAATATTTCATGAAAATAAACGATTTAAAAGCTAAATCTATTTAATGTTTTGGATAATTAAGACTACTGGGGGAATGTGAAAATAAAAAAGGAGCTTAAATTGTAATTGTACTGTATTTAAATCAGATGAATTGATAAAAAAAGTTTTTAGTATATATTAACAAATTTAAACCTATAAAATTAAAAAAATAAAAAAAATAAGAATTATTTCCTTATTTTTACATATAATGAGCCACTAAGTACAAGTAATATGGATAAAAGTGCAGGTACAACTGGTAAACCAGTTTTCTGTAGTGGCAATGTTTTTCCAGGATCTTTCTGATGATTTGTGTTGGGATCTAAGTTTAGGTTATATGAATCAATAGTTATATTTCCGACATCGTTTGAATCTTGTGCTGCAGCTGCACTAACTCCGAGACTAACATTTATCGTAACGATAAAAGCTAGAAATAAAACCAATGTTTTATTCATGAGGTTCCCTCCCTTAATTTTTTGTGCAGGGCATCATCTTGAAATGATTAAAAGCCCTCAGGCTGGATAACATGTTGGAACTAATTTATTAAAAAGGAAATTTAACCGGCTTAAATTTTTATAAATGTATTTTATTGTATTAAATGAATTTTGGGAGAACTTAAGTTGTTAATACCTATAAATTGTGAAATATGGATTATTTATGCTTTCCTTTTTAACAGGATTATCCATGCCCATTATGTTAATACTATAATTGATTATTATATTAATAATACAATAAAAACTTTCTTATTTTTACTAAAAAAAGGAATAAAAATAGTACAATAATTTAATTAATTTATTAAAGTATAATAATCCTTATAATAAAAATAAAATTTTTATTATCTATTTTTTTAATAGTAAATAAATTAATAAACTGGTTTATGTCAAATAATAAAAAAATATAGATGAAATTTAGAATTAACATATCTAACAATTAAATATCTTTAAAAACCAATAAATTAAACTAAAAGATTTATTACTGTATGAAAATTTTATACTGAAAAATATAAAAATTAAGGAGTGGATTATTTCCTTAATTTTCTATACAATAAACCGCTGCCTACAAGTAATGTGGATAAAAGTGCAGGTACAACTGGTAAACCTGTTTTCTGCATAGGTAATTCATTGGCAGATCTATTTTTATAATTATATTCCTGAATTTCACCGTATATCTGACTAGCTTTGCTACCTGAAGCAAGTTCAGTTCCTGCATTAGATGCAGTATTCACGTTTACATTGTTTATATCATTATTAATGGCTATTTGATTATTTATGTAATTAGCATTGTAACATTCATCGTCATCATCACACCAATCGTCGTTGTCACAGTATTCATCATTACACCAATCGTCGTCGTCACAGCATTCATCTGTATCATGGCAGTTCCACAGCGTATCATAATCTTTATCGTAGCATTTATCGAATCCTTTATCTTTTTTATTCCAGAACCCGTCGTACCAGTTATCTTTGTCATTTCCATGATAGTTGTTTCCATAATCTTGGTCAAAGTTGTTTCCATCATTTTTCCCTTGACCATTATCAGTGTCATCCCTATTTTGATTTATATTATCACCGTTTCCATCATTTTGAGAATTATCAATATTGCTTCCATCATTGGCGGCTGTGTTAATTGTATTTCCAGGATCATTTGTATTTGAATTTAAAGTTGCGCCGAATCCAATGCTGGTACCTGCTACCACAGCTATGGTTAGAAATAAAACCAAAACTTTTTTCATTCAGTTTCCCCCTGTTATTTTTCAGCACAGAATTAACCATTAAATTCTCCAAATCAATTCGTTACTCCTATTAAATTGTTTATTTAGTTAAAATAGGAGTTAAAAATATCTAATTTTTATTATGCACGTAGTGGGACATTTTGTATGATATAAAAGTCCATAGAAAATTAGATGTGGTTATGAAAAAAAATCTCAATTTTTGGTGCATAACATATTTCCAAGATTTTCTTTTTGGTAGTGGTATTCATTGTATCCTTCAATGTAATACTTTAATTAATTATTATATTACATATGTAATAAAAAATTTACTATTAGTAATAATATTTTAAATTATATAAATATACTAAACTAATCATTCAACAAAAAATTAGTAATTTGAACATTATTAAACAAAATTACATTAATATTTTCTTTCGAATTAAGTAAATTAAAAAAAACAAAATTATAAAATAAAATTTAGATAAAAAATATTAAATTAATTCAATTGTTTTTTTGTTATTTATAAGAAAATAGGATATATTTAATATAATTAAAAGATTGTCACGTAATTATCAGATATTTTTAGAATAAAAACCATTAAAATCTTTAAATATTATGATAAAAGTATTAAATAGGACAGTGGGTAAATAAAATAATTAAACATATTAAAATTTTTAATATCGAATATGTAAAATGGTTATGATAGTTGTTTAAATAGCTAATAAAATTCAGTAATAGCCCATATCTTCTGTGGGAAAAAGTAAATAAATATGAAAAATCTACTTCAAATATTGATTTATTATGGAAATATTTTTGACAAGTATTTATAAGAAATTTGTGGATATGCTTTAAATTTTAACTCAAAAATAAACGTTTAATAAGTTGTGTTTACGGAACGAAGCTGAAGAAAAATGCTACGCATTTTTCTCTAACTATGGTTTTCCTTCAACGTCAAAGATGCAAAGCATGCAAAAATCTACGATTTTTGCTGTGTCAAATCAGAGCTTACTAATCTTTGATTCGTGCCCCAAAAATTCTTTGAATTTTTGAGGGATTTGACAACATTTTTGATGTTTGCGAAACTATGTTTCGCAACCGGAAAAAATTAGAAATTTTTTCCATGCCCCAAAAAATCATTGATTTTTAGAAAATACGCAGTATTTTCTAACCTTTGGAAATCTTTGATTTCCAATGTTTGCAAATTGAAAATTTGCAACCGTAAAAAATCGGAGATTTTTTACATGCTCAAACGCTCCGCGTTTGACAGTCCCAAAAAATTCATAGAATTTTTTGAGGTTGAAGAAAATCTCCTTGAGATTTTCTGAACACTCGAAAATTTTTATATAAATTTTCGGTGTTTGTGAAGCAAGCTTCACAACCGTAAAAACCGAATGTTTTTACATGCCCCGAAATTCTATGAATTTCGAGGGCCCAAAAATCTAGATTTTTGAGGATTTTGAGGGAATTTTCACATGTTATTTACTATAAAATAAATACTAATTTGAGGAATATTTTTAATTTTTTAAATTGGGAAGTTGAGTATGTGCGGAATAGCAGGAGTAATGGGAACAGATATATCAAAAAAACTATATGATATGCTTATCTCTTTAAAACATAGAGGTCCTGATGGAACCGGCGTTTTTGTAGATGGTGTTACATCTTATGGAAATTTAAATAATTTAGAAATTTCTGAAGGATCATTTGGACTTGGACATAATTTACTTTCTATAGTTGGGTGTGAACCTGATTCACAACCCATAGTCTATGATAATTATGTTTTAGTATGTAATGGGGAAATATACAATTTTAAAGAACTTAAAAACAAGTTTAATATAGATTTTAAAACAGATTCTGATTGTGAAATTATTATAAGTCTTATTAAAATCTTTTATGAGGGCTCACTTTACGATGCAGTAATAAAAACCATTGAACAATTAGATGGAGATTATGCATTTGCGGTGTATGATGGTAGAAACTTTGCAGCAGCGCGAGACCCTGTTGGGGTAAAACCCCTTTATTTTGGAGAAAATGATGAAAAAATTTTTGCATTTGCTTCTGAGAAGAAAGCACTCTGGAAAATAGGTATAACCGATGTAAAAACACTTCCACCAGATTCAATGTTATATAATAAAGAACTGGTAAAAATAAACAATAAATTAAATGAAAATGTTAATATACAGAATTTAGGAAGCCAATCTAATTTATCTAAAGAGACACTAAGAAAGCAGTTAAAGGAGCTTTTGATAACATCTGTAAAAAAGAGAGTATCCGGACTTTCTGAAGTGGGTATACTTTTTTCAGGGGGCATAGATAGCACAATAATTGCCAAAATAACAAATGATCTTGGAATTAAAACGCGCCTTTACAGTGTTGGCCATAAAGATTCTGCTGATCTTAAGTTTGCAAGGAAAACTGCTGAAGAAATGAATTTATCTCTTAAGACTAAGGTAATAGATGTAGAAGATGTCAGGGAATATGTGATACCTGTATTGGATGCAGTAGAAGAATTCAATATTATGAAAATTGGAGTGGGAATGCCGGCATATATTGCAGCAGAAATGGCACATGAAGATAATTTAAAAGTCATCCTTTCAGGACAGGGAGCAGATGAACTTTTTGGAGGATATAATCGTTATTTAAAGTTCTATGAGGAGAAAGGTGAAAGGGCACAGGAAGACTTGAAGAATGATATTTTAAACCTGTATCATGTAAACTTACAGAGAGATGATGCTGTCACTATGGCAAATTCAATTGAACTCAGGGTGCCTTATCTTGATCCCGATATTATAAATATTGCTATGAACATACCTATGAAATATAAAATAAATAGAGGCGATACCCTGAGAAAATGTATCCTCAGGGAAATAGGCGCTGAACTGGGAGTACCTGAAGAAATCGTAAAGAGGCCTAAAAAAGCAGCTCAATATGGATCAGGTATCCACAAAATACTCGTTAAGAAAGTTTTAAAGGAAGAATCATTTAGAGATATAGAAAAAAGATTCAATAAATACAGTATTTAAATTAACAAATAAAGTTAAGTTTATATATTTAACTAATTTAGAGGGGAAAAACATGAAAATAGAAAAAGATGCTGAAAAAATATTAGAAAAATTTCGGGAAGCCCTTCAAGACATTCCTGAACTTGAAGAAACTCAATATATTGTTGATAATGTTAATCTAACGCGTCCAGATTGTGGAAAAGATAAAAACCCTGAAAAAATTCTTAGAAATGCAGAACTGGATGAAAATGGAAATATTATTGCAGAAAAAGGAAAATGGGTAAAATAAAAACCGTTTATCCTTTTTAATGAGGTATGATGGAATGAGGTTAAATTTGGTTTTAGAACTTTTAGATATCCCTGGACAACTTACTGATGCTTTTAAGCCTATTAGTAGGCTTGGGGCTAATATAGTCACTGTAATTCACCAGAGGGATGTTAAAACTGAAAGGGGTACAATACCTGTCCAAATTACAATTGAAGGAGATAAAGATACATTGGACAAGGTTATAGACTCTCTTGAAAGTCAGAATATTCAGATAATGGAAATAGATGGTGTTTTAAGGAAAGAAAAAATAAGAACAATCTTTATTGGAAATATCGTTGAGAAAGATGTTAAAGATGCACTTGGCAGGCTTAATAACATTGAAGGTGTAAGAGTAATTGATTTTAATTTAAAAATTGGGGATGATCCAGAAAGATCAGCATCTAAGATCATCCTTGAAGCAGATTCCGGTAAAAGAAAAGAAATACTGGGAAAAATAAAAGAAATTGGAAAATCTAAAGGATTTTTAGTTATAAATGAAGTTTAGACGTTGATTCGCTGCTACTTAGGAGAGTAAATAAATGAAAATTTGTATTTTAGGTTTTGGTGCAGTTGGAAAGGGTGTAGTAAAGGCCATTTCCCTGAAAAATGATAGATTTAAAGAAAAATATGGATTAGATCTTAAGGTGGTAGCAGTTACAGATACTTCAGGAGCTGCAATCTCTAATAAGGGGTTAGATCTTGATTTACTCCTTGAAATTAAAGAAAAAACTGGAAAGGTTTCTAATTATCCGGGATATGGAGTTTCTGGAATGTCAAATATGCAGGTACTTGAGAATGCTGAATATGACTGTCTTGTTGAAGTAACTCCTACTGATATCTGCAACGGTGAACCTGCTAAAACACATATTTTAAAGGCATTTGAGGACAAAAGAGATGTGGTTACCTCAAATAAGGGACCTTTAGCTTTATACTTCAAAGAACTAAATGAATCTGCAATGAATAATGGAGTTCAGTTTAAATTTGAAGCTTCAGTAGGTGGGGCAATGCCAATTATAAACTTTGCCCATGAAACTCTGTCCAGCTGCGATATAGATTCTATAGTGGGAATATTAAATGGTACAACTAATTATATACTCTCAAGGATGGCTAAAGAAGGTTCATCATATGAACAGATTTTAAAAGAATCCCAAGAGCTGGGAATAGCTGAAACTAATCCTGCACAAGACGTTGAAGGTATAGATGCGGCCTGTAAAACTGTAATTCTTGCAAATTCACTTATAGGTAGAGATGTGAGTTATAAAGATGTGGAAGTAATTGGAATATCAAAAATTACTCCTGAATCTATTTCTCTTGCCAAAAATGAAGGTTATCTCATTAAATTAATTGGGGAAGTATCTGGAGATGTTCTTGAAGTTTCACCAAGACTTGTAAGGGAAGGATCTCCTTTTGCAGTAGACGGTACACTGAATGTGGCGACACTTAAAACAGATCTTGCCGAAGATGTAACTGTTGTTGGAAAAGGTGCAGGGCCACTTGAAACTGCTTCTGCTATTTTAAGTGATATAATAAGTATTTACAAGATTAAACAATGCAACGGGTAAACCAACTAAAATAACACGATATCAGTTTGGATCAATATTAACTTGGAGACTTTTAAAAATGAAATACGTAGTTGTAATAGGAGATGGAATGGCAGATTATCCCCTTGAAGAATTAAATAATAAAACTGTTCTTCAAGCTTCTGTGATTCCCAATATGGATTTTATAGCATCTAATGGTACAAATGGATTACTTAAAACCGTTCCTGAAGGTATGCTGCCGGGGTCTGATGTTGCAAACCTTTCGATAATGGGTTATGACCCTAAAAAATATTATACTGGAAGAGGGCCGCTTGAAGCGGCAAGTATAGGTGCTGATCTTCAAAATGGAGAAGTTGCTTTTAGATGTAATTTTATAACAGCAAAAGATGGAAAATTAGCAGACTTTAATGCAAATCATATTTCTACAGAAGAAGCAAAGGAGCTTATAGATACTTTAAATCAGGAATTTGCAGAAATTGGAAAATTTTATCTTGGTGTAAGCTACAGACATTTGTTTGTAATGAATGATGTGGAGTCGGCATCTTTGAAATCCACTCCTCCTCACGATGTAGTTGGAGAAAACATTGAAGAAAACCTTCTAAAGCCTTATGATGATAAAAATGCTGAATTGTTAAATAAAGTCATGTGTGACTCGGTGAAAATACTGGAAGATCATCCTGTAAATAAAAAAAGAACTGTAAATGGTAAGTATCCTGCAAATATGATATGGTTATGGGGACAGGGAACTAAACCTAATATGGATCCGTTTATTGAAAAATATGGATTAAAAGGCGCTACCATTACAGGTGTAGATCTCATAAAAGGTCTTGGATCTTATCTTGGGCTGACTAATATCAATGTTCCGGGGGCAACTGGTTATTTTGACACGGATTACAGTCAAAAAGCGAATTATGCAGTGGATACATTAAATGACCATGATTTAGTGTTTGTTCATGTTGAAGCTCCAGATGAAGCAGGCCATGCTGGTGACATCACAGAAAAGATCAAAGCTATAGAAAGTATAGATGAAAAGATCATTGGAAAACTTCTCGATGAACTTCCAAAATTTGATAATTATGCTATTTCTATACTGCCTGATCATGCGACCCCTATATCTGTTAAAACACATACAACTGATGCAATTCCTTATGCAATGTGCTCTACAAATGGTGTTAAAGACAATGTCAACCAGTATAATGAATTTTCAGCAAAAATGGGTTCTTTGGGCACCATTGAAGGGCATAAATTTATGAAAAGTTTTTTGGATATTTAAACTATAATTTTAATATCCCTATTATTTGTTAGAATTAATTTTAGAGCATTCCATTAATGTTATAAATAATGCTTTATAAATCCAGATTGTAGATTATAATTTTTAACTCGATATAAGATTTTTAATGATATACATCGATATTAATTAGGAGATGGTTTAGCTGTCAAAATATATAGTGGTAACTGGTGGAGTTGTAAGTTCAATCGGAAAAGGAATAACTGCAGCATCAATTGGTAGGATATTAAGGTCATATGGGATTGATGTAACTGCAATAAAGATAGATCCTTATTTAAACTGGGATTCAGGAACGCTTAATCCGTATCAACATGGGGAAGTGTTTGTTACAGAAGACGGTATGGAAACTGATTTAGATTTAGGGCATTATGAAAGGTTTTTAGACGTAGAACTCTCCGGTGATTCTAATATAACTACAGGTAAAGTTTATTCATCTGTTATTGATAAGGAAAGGAAAGGAGATTATCTTGGATCATGCGTACAGATAATTCCCCATATAACTGACGAAATTAAGTCAATGATAAGAAAAATTTCAAGTAAAAGCGATGCTGATGTAGTTTTAGTTGAAATAGGTGGAACTGTTGGGGATATAGAAAGTCAGCCGTTTTTAGAAGCTGTGAGACAGCTGCGTAATGAAGAGGGGCATGACAATGTAATGTTTGTCCATGTAACCTATGTACCTTACCTGAATGCTGCTGGTGAATTTAAAACTAAACCTACTCAGCACAGTACTAAAGAATTAAGAAGTACGGGTATTATTCCAGATATGATAATTTGCAGGTCTGAATTATCTATTGATGCTCCCCTAAAACAAAAAATAGCTCATTTTTGTGACGTTGAAAGAAATGCTGTTATAAATTGTCCTGATGTTAGTTCAATTTATGAAGTTCCTTTAATTTTAAGTAAAGAAAATGTAGGGGAATATGTACTTAAAAGATTAAAAATGGAATCTCGACAGCCAGACCTTAAAGACTGGCAAAAAATTGTGAAATCCTTAAAAAAAGAGGAGCCAGTAGTAAATATAGGAATTATAGGGAAGTATGTAGAGCTAGAAGATGCTTATATAAGCATCAGAGAGTCTTTAAAACATGCAGCTGCTAATATTGGAGTTAAAGTTCATATAGACTGGATAAATGCTGGAAATTCACTTGATACTAACAAACTTGGGGGATTGGATGGACTACTTATACCCGGCGGTTTTGGTGAGAGAGGTATCTCTGGAAAATTAGAGGCGGTAAAATATTCAATAGAGCAGAAAGTCCCACTATTTGGAATTTGCCTTGGAATGCAGTGTATGGTAATTGAATTTGCAAGATTAAATGGTTTTGAAGATGCAAACAGTACTGAATTTGATCCAGAGACTAAAAATCCTGTTATTGACATCATGCCTGAACAGATAAAAGTGGAATATATGGGCGGGACAATGAGGCTTGGTTCTTATCCATGTAATGTTAAAACTGGAACACAGGCATATGAAGCTTATCAAAAAAAGTCTGTGGATGAACGACACAGGCATAGATTTGAATTCAACAATGAATACCGTGAAATATTGCAGGAAAAAGGTTTAATAATTTCAGGCGTATCTCCTAATGATTTACTTGTTGAAATGATAGAACTTAAAGATCATCCGTGGTTTTTAGGCTGCCAGTTCCATCCAGAATTTAAATCAAGACCAAATAATGCTCATCCTATCTTTGTATCATTTATGAATGCATCATTTGAAAATAAAAAGAATAAATCTTAGGCTATTTAATTCAAATATCTAATATCTACAACAGGTCAAGTGATTATCATGGTTTTCGATATACCTTTAGTCTGTACATTCATAGCAATTATAACATGTTTGTATGCAAGTTATACAGATTTAAAATCTGGAATTATCCAGAATAAACTTACTTTCTCATTAATTGGTTTAGGGATTATTCTAAATGCAGTATATGCATTTATGATTAATGATATCTGGTTTATTGTAACTGGTGTAATATTTACAGCGGTGATCTTTGCTCTGGGCTACATTTTCTGGAAATTAGGGGCATGGGCAGGTGGAGATGTTAAATTATTTACAGCACTGGCAGCTTTACTCCCTTTCTACCCATTAACTTTAAGTTACAATATATGGGGTGCAGCTTTCCCAATTGTTTCTATCTACGGGTTCCCTATTACTCTTATAATAAATAGTTTGCTTTCTATACTTCCTTTCCTCTTAATTTACGTGTTATTTATAGCAATACGGAGAAAACATTATCTTGTGGATGAATTATTGGCTCCAGTTAAAGAATATAAAAAGAATATTGTACTTGCACTGGTTACAACAGCAGCAGTTTCATTGACGTATATCATACTGCCTTATCTACCTTACAGGACAATAGTAGTTTCATTAGTTCTTATTATTGTCTTATCTTTCATTATCTCGAAACTGCCTGATATGGTAAAGGCTGTTATTCTGTTTTTCTTCACAGTATTTGCGTTATACACAAATATACAAGTAACAGTAATCGGTATAGTTGCTATATTCTTATCAATAACAGTTATTGGAATTATTAGAAAATTGATTACATCTGTAAATAGAAAAGCTCTCCAGGATGACTATGAAATTTCTGATTTAAAAGAAGGGATGATACCTGCTTATAACATGTATGAAAGGGCAGATGAAGTTTATGTGGATGATAAAGGTTTTTTTGATAAAATAAAAGAATCTTTAAAAAATGGGGATCCTACTGCGGGAATTACCGCCCATAAAGGTAAGCTTTTAATAAGTTCCATGGCAGCAGGTTTAACTGAAGATAATATAATTCTTCTTAAAAAGTTATTTGAAGAAAATAAAATAGATCCTAAAATTAAAATCAAAAGGGGAGTGCCGTTTGCACCTTCAATCTTGATAGGCCTTTTAATTTCCCTATTTATAGGAGATTTAGCTGTCATACTCCAGAAAACATTATATGTAATACTATATTGATTTATAGTATCATATAATAATTAATAGAACTTATCTTGAGATATGTACACTTAATTATTTATATAAGATATAAATAACATAAAAAGTGAGAAAAATGAGCATTATAAGACTTGATAATAGAGGGCAGATTTCTGCAGAATATCTATTACTATTCGTAGTAATTTTAACTGTATTTCTTTTTATGATAAACAATTTTATTGGGCCCACAATAGATGCAAGTAATAGTGTCTCAAAGGCATCAGATGCAAAAATAGCAATTGAAAGCATTGCAGATGCTGTAAATATTGTTTATGCTAATGGGCCGGGGGCTAAAAGGACAATAGATATTAATATTCCCCAAGATTTGGATTTAAACTTTAATACGGATAGTCAAATAGTTGAAACAACCATAAATAACTTGAATTATAATGGAAATCCAGCAAATTCTAAAACTTTAAACGCTAAAATAAATATTGCTGCAAATATAGATATAAGCCCTTCAACACTGCCTCTTTCAAAAGGTTGGCATACAGTTCAAGTGTACTGGAATACTACAACTAATAATATTACAATTACAGCATAAGATTATTATAGATAAAGCTAAGGAGATACCAATGAATATATTTGCTATATTTGGTGATTTGATTATAAGAATGTTTAATTTTGTTGGAAAGTTAATTTTAGAAATACCCAACATTCCAGATAAATTAAGGGGAATTAACTCTGAAAGTTTCAAAGAGAAAATAGATACTGAAAAAATCAGAGAGAATGTATCCCAAATAAAGAACGATGTAAAAATTAAAAATAATTCTTTAAAAATATCTAAAACAGAAGCTGCTGAAATATTTATTGTAAATAATAAAGAGAATATAGATAAATCGAAAGTACAGAGTTTTGAAATTAATAAAGATTTTACATCAAAACAAAAAGAAAGAACTGTATTTGTACTTCAGCTTTTATCACTGGGCTTTTTAGCTCTATCTATACTTTATTTATTTAACTTTTTATCATTTGTTATCTATTGTATTTTAGGAGTTTTGTTAGTTGGATGTATGGTGTATATTCTATTTTCCAAGGTCAAATTAATGTATCATGCTGATTTCAATGCTTATCGGGACTTCTTCTTAATGTATGTTGCAGCCGGCATAATTTTAGTCTTATTTGGTACTAATTCAAACTTAGTTATGGCATTTTCATTTGACTTTTTCCCATCGTTTACTGTTTTACTGTTTGCGGTGATATTTTCTATAGCTGTTTTTTTAATTTTTAGAATTAGATATCATCGTAATTATACCTATGGGACTGTAATTGAGGCAGGTAAAAAAACAGCTTATGTAACGGTAGATTATGATATTTGTTCAAATGTAAAGCCTGATACGTATATCGTAGACAACAGTTATGGTGCTAATGAAGGTGAAATAGTTAAACTTCAAGTAGAAGAAAAATTATTGAGTAGAAGTGGAAATAAACCTATTTGTATACTTGAAACTATAAATATGTAATATAATTTATCTTTAATTTCAAATTCTCTTTTTTTAACTTGGTACATTACCTATTTTTTTCACTGTTTATAAGAATTTTTGGATCCATTTTTCATAAATGATTTTTCTTGTATTATTTTTTAGAATATGTTTTTAAACGCTTTTTTTTAATTTTTTTGTCCTTAAAATTATCTTTATTGATATTATTCCTTTCATTTTTCTTTAGATATCTTCAATTGGATTTAAATCTGGAGAGTATGGTGGTAAAAACATTAGATTAATATTCAATATTTCAGCTATTTTTTGGACTAATTTAGTTTTGTGCATCCTGTAGTTATCTAAAACGATGTTTAATGCCTTTTCTTTTTTAAAAATTTGATTATTTCTTTTATTTAGATCTTATAGTATTTTATCTCATTTTATCTTGTCAATTTTGCGGATATTTGTTTATTTTTCTTTATGTATCGTTTTACTGATTTTTTGGATTTTTTCATTTGTGTTCTATTTTTTTTAATATTTCTCAGCATTATCGGGTTTTTTATCTTAAATAGAGAATGATTTATCATAATTTAAGTTTAATTTCTTTTTAGGTATCTCTTAAGCCTGTTTATGGGAATAATTAACACCATATTTATCTTAATTAATTTTTGAACCTCCTGAATACTGAATACTGTAATTCTTTTTAGAATTAATCAATTTCTCTTTTAACTCTTCAAATTGTTTATCTATTAAAAAATTAGTCTTCTACCATCATAATTAGAAATTAAACCATCAAAACCTTTTTCATTATATATTATTGGCCAATTAAAACCAGTTTCTTTAGTAACACCTACAAATTCCGCTGCATGAGAAATAGGATTATTCTGCATGACAAGTTTCAAAAAAATAGCCCTTTGGTTACCTTAACGTCAATTTTAAGCTTAGAAATAATCTCATCCAACTATTTAATCGACAAATGTTTTTCAATTTTAATTTTACTTTTCCCAGCTATAAAAAAATGTTTGTAACTAATCATTTAAAAAAAGTTTTGTAATACACTATTCTACAAAATTGGAAAAATAGTATAGTTCAACTTGAAACTATTGTAACGTTGTATCTGTGTCTGCTGGTTACAATGAAGTCGTCCTCTGAACTATTGCTCATATCACCATCGTTTCTGGTATATCCTTGAGCTGCAATTGAATTTAAAGTTCCATTTATTATAGACTCTGTTTGATTTTGAGATGGAGATCCTGAAAGGTCTATTTGAATAGTTACATTTTGACTCTTTTCATTTTCTAAGATTATATCCTTAACTCTCAAAGGATTCACAGTACCATTTAGGACAAGATCAGATGCTGTGTTCATAGCTCCTTCTCGTGCAGCTAGAGAAATAGTATTCAGTTCATTTTGTTCACCGATATATGGAACAAATATCAGTACTAGTACTAACATTAATGCAAGTATAAGGACAAATTCTATTGAAATCTGTCCTTTTTGATCTATTTCTTTCATAATAGTCTTATTTTTTTGTACTAAATTATATTTTTTACTATTTAATATTAGTAATACAATTTAAGCAGTTTATACACATTTAATTTAGTAGTATCTACATTTTTGCTATAATAATACTATTTTAAGATTGATTAAGATTTTACAAACATATATAAAGATTATTGGGCCATATAAAATATCAATTAGGATAAATACTGTTATATTGTAGGGGGCTCATATTTTGGGATTGATAAAAGATGATTCAAGAGGCCAAATATTTTCTTTGGATATATTAGTTGCTCTTATACCTCTTGTAATCATTTTGGGCATGGTGGGCTCGGATATGGATAATATACTTTACTTAACACAGAATACTGTCTTTCAAAGTTCTACAGAAAGGGTTGCTGCAGATGCTGCAAGTACTTTAATTGAAACATCTGGAACTCCTCCAGACTGGGAACAATCTGGAGATTCGGGAGTTGTTGGACTTGCAAAATATGATCCTGGCTTGAATATGTCTGTAGAAAATTATTTATCCCCTCATAAGCTCAATGCTTTAAATGAAACTCATATGGAAGAGTTACTTGGGCCTAACTATGGGTTTTATCTTAAAATTTCAAGGGCCGATGATAAATCTATTCTGGTTAGAAGTCCTATAGGGACTTACAACGACAGTGCTAAAAACATAGTGAAAGTTGAAAGGCTAGTAACAACATCTGGTTTACAATTGGAAACTTCATTGGAAGGGTTGATTAGAGCTACAGGTAAACCAAAAACTTATGAAACAAATTTTCTCACAGATAAAAACTATGTTGAGTCGTATGATTATTATGTTTTGGTTATAAATAGAGGATATAATTCAGTTATTATAAATGTTAATGGAAATCCTGTTGTACCTCATGATATAATAAAACAGGATGTTACTGAACATATAGAATTGATAAATGATACTTATTTAAAAAATGAAACGAACTTCTTAGATAATATAGTGAGCGTTACGGCAGAAAGTAATCCTGGAAATTCTATGGATGTTTATGTAGTATCTGCACCTAAAGGGACATCTGAAGATGAAATTGATTTGAATAATATTAAAGTAAGGAATTGTATTTTTGAATTGTACGTATGGGTGAAATGATGGATAATCGAGGGTTTATTTTTACCGCTGATGCAACACTAGCGTTGGTTATTTTTATGGTATTCAGTACTGCATTTGTATCATATTACTTTCTTCCAAATTACTTGGGAGATGATCACGAGCATCTTGAGAAATTAGCGGCAGATGCGCTGCAAGTATTAGAAAATGACGGTACACTTTATGTGGCTTCAAGTGAATATCAACTTTATGAAGATGCAAAAAACAGGGGAGACACTGTAGAAGCTCAAAAACACCTTACGAATGCCACAAACATTTTAAATGGTAATTTATCATATTTAATACCGGCCGACACAGGTTTTAGAATAACAATGAGTGATTATCCTTCAGTTGAAAATGATAGAGGGCTTCTATACGCTAATGATGTTGTATCTAGAGTAAATGTAATATCTGGACCAAAAGAAGGATGGATGGGTAGAGCATGGTATAAAGTGGAAAAAGCAGAATTTATAGATCAGCCTACAAATGTTACAACAACTTTATGGAACTTCCACAACTGGTTAACTAATTTTAATCCTTGGAACAATTATTATCATTTAGAAGATTACTCTTACTGGGGTAAAGGAAGTTCTGCTCAAAATATAGATTTTTCTGTACCAGATAATGCAGTGATTAACGGACTTACTTTTTTATTAGGTTCTTCCAGCAGTCAAAGTAAAGGTAAGTCCTATGCAGCAAATGTAGTAATAAATGGTAATTATAATATTATAAAAAATTCAAGTTTTACTTTCTTAAATTTTAGGCCTGGAACTCAGCAAACAATGTATAATTATCAGGTATTTCCTAATTATGGGCAAATTCACACGGGAGTGAATGGTTTTTATGTTAATTTCATTAATGCAACAAGATACAATGATATGCCTTGGTTTGCATTAATTGCGAATTATACTACTACATTTAAAGTTCCACAGGGAGTTTTAAATGATCAATTTAATTTTACAGATGCTGCAGGGTTAGCTGTGCCAAATGCTCAGGATTTAAGCGGGGATGGACACTCTAATGAATATGGAAGAATTTATTATTTAAGTAATGGGTCTATGTCTTCTTTTACAGACAGGAGAGTAATGAGCTGGAGTACATTTTCTTCAATAGATCGAAATGAACTGGATGAGTATGATAATGGAGTCCCCTTTGTTATTGATAATGTAAATGGAGAAGATGGATCTGCAGTAAGTGTTGTGCAAGAATTTGATATACCCTCAGATAATGTCCGGATCCTTGATGGATATGTTGTACTAAATACATTTGGGGCTGTAGATAATGCTATGGTTGAGGTATGGGATGGAACTCAATGGAGAACAGTTTTCTGTTCATTTGATTTCAAAGAAACTCCATCTTCCATATCTACAACAGATTATAGTAAAATTGGAGATGGTTATGGTAATATTCCAGGTATTTTATATATTGGAGATAAATTAAGAACAGGCCACAATAAAGTCAGAATAACGATATGGGATCAGGTCCCAAGTTCTGATTATGATTTGGTAGGGCTTGTTAATTCATATACTCATGTAAGTTATACTAGATTACCAATAAGATGGGAAAATTTTGCATATAATAGTTATCAGAACGAGGGTAATACTTATAGTTCAACACGTACATTTTCAACTGATGATAATGCTAGGGAAGTCTATTTATTTGTAAGTGCAGGAAGTGATGCAAGACATATAACTATTGATGTTAGAACTCCTTCAGGGGGTAGCTGGAAAACAGTATATGACAGTGATACTATCCCTTATTATATAAATTTAGCACAATTAGATGCTGGAAAAGGATATCACATCTTTACAAATGGTGATGCAGGAAATTATACAATTAAAAAAGGGACTAATTACAGAACGAGGGTAACTGTTACCAGCTCTTCAAATGAATGGGAATCAGGAGATAATGACGCTGAAATATTTTCAGGTACAAGAGTATCAGTTTTATATCCTGAATTTTTACAGAATATGTGGACTACATCATATTCAAGTGATCCTAACGTTGCAAAACAACAAGCTCAACAGGATCTAGTTAATAGACTTACTCAATCAGGTATTACTCCTGATCCCGATTTAATTAGAAGTGAAGCTCTATATACTGGTGATTTACCAAATTCAATTCCTGTAAGATTAGATTTATGGAAACATTGAGGAGATTAGAATGGACGAAAAAGGATATGCATTCACCCCTTTGGTTTTTTTACTTTTTATACCTATTATGATAATTGCAGTTGATTTTGATGATGTTGTTCATGAAGCGAATTCAATAGTGGCTATTGCAATGGGGGGAGATGTAACTTATTCTACAGTAACTAATATAATATCCGCTACTGAAAAAGGTGGACAAGATGCAGGTAGGAGTGCCGCCTACAATGCAACAAGAGTGGTAATAGATAAAAGTAGTAATCTTAGCAATCCTAATCCATTCTTTGCAAGTGGTCAAAGTAAAAAGTATATTATAGATAATACATTACCTGTTTTAAATGCTAACGTTATTGCTACATGTTTAGATATGGAAAAACAAACTGGAAGAGAAATTTATATTAATAATATTAAAATCACCAATTATACCAACGCAACATTTAGTGCTAGCGATATAACTATAACTCAAACAGAACCGTTCGGATTTTATATTAATTTAAGGGGAGGAATACCCATAAAAGTCGTACAAAAAGATCAAGTTTATGAAGGAACATTACCATCAATTTCATCTTATGTATCTATTAGGGGTATGGAAGATCCATATATTTGGGTCAATTCTAAACAAAGAACAAGTAATATTATCTATGAATATCCTTATTATAAAGATTATGAGAATTCATATTTTTTCGATGAAAACGTAAGTGTGGATGACCACAGATTAAACTTTTTATGGGAATGCTTAAATGGTACTGATAATCCAAGCCAAATTACTCCACGTCCTTATTATTTCCCAGATCCTCTTGGTGGATTAACATTTTTTGATAGACTAGAAAACAGAAGTACATCCAGTGATTCAAATAATAAGACATGGATGAGTACATTTATTCTTGGAGATCCATTGAAGGATGAACATGCTGGTAATGAAATTGTATCAAGATTGGATCACGAATATTTCAGTGGTGTTACTACAAATGTTGGCCCTATATACATAGGAACAGGAAATGATAAAGAACCAATGCAAGATTCATCCGGTACGGCTGTATTTTACCTATCAAAAAAATATAAAGATTTCTTTGGTCTGGACGATTGGTATAACAATTAGGTGATTAAAATTGCTCTTAGATAAGAATGGACAAGCAAGTGCAGAATTAATATTTGTAACTGTAATATTTTTAGTTATTGCTGCAGGTATGATTCAATTAACAGGTTCTGAAATGAATAAAGCAGATACTGGAAGCATTGCTCAAGTTAGGATGATAGGTGAATCTGTAGCTGAAACTATTAATACAGTTTATATAAATGGAAATGGATATTCCATTAATTTAACTATGCCTAATAAGACGTTTGATTATACTGCATATGTATCTGGTGCTGGAAATATAAGCATGGAGTATAATAACCAGAATATTACAATTAAACTGATACCTGTTAACAGTACTGAGCCTGTTACTATAAGCCCTGGTCAAAGTTATATAGTTAAAAATGTTAATGGCACAATAACATTTACTCAAAGTTAAATTATTTAATCGGTGATTTCTATGGATCTAAAACCCGGATGGGAAAAAAAAGCTTTAATTGTAGTAGCTATAATTTTTGTTATTATTGTAGTTTATGCATTTAATCCGTTTCACAGTAATTCTAATGTAGAAGTTCAAAATGAATCTACAGATAATGCAGTTGCAGCACCTTCAGCTCCCGCTGTGACAACTAATAATTCTACAGCAAATAACACCACGGTTAATTCAACAAATAACGGTACATTTCAAATATCTGCAGATGTAGCTAAGAATATAGCTGCAGGAGCTTATCCGGGCTATACTGCAGGACAACCAACTCAAGGAAATGTTACTATAAACAGTACTTTGTATTCTGTATGGATAGTTCCTATTACTCAGGCATCTATAACTAAGAAGGTTTATGTTGATTTATCCACTGGGACAGTAGTTGGAAATGCATAACCTGAATATAGATGTAAATTTATTTTTCAATTATTTTTCCATTTTTTTTATTAAAAGTATTATAATGGCTTAAAATGAATTTAGTTATTTTAACTATTTTTGAAAATAAATTAGAGGATTAATTCACTTATACTATGGTTAGTACAAAGTTAAATAATTAAAAAATTTTATAAGTGTATATTGATAAAATATAATAAATTATTATTTGGGATTTCTCTGGCATGAAAATATTTGTTCTCATTTAGAAAATAAAAGTGCAGTAGCAAAAAAGATATATGTTGATTTATCAAAGGAATAATAGTTGTAAAGTGAAACTTAGTGTAATACAGAGATTGAATAGTCGTGGGACGTAATCATGGAAACTATCGCAGTTATATTAATGGTTGTATTATTTTTAGTACTAATGGTATTTGTATTTTCAACTGCTCTTTTAACGCCAATTATAGGCAAAAAAAATCTTATATTTGTAGTATTAATGGGTTTTATAGTAGGTATCATTGGCGGGGCATTTTTCATATCTCCAATAATGGATGATATCCCCAATATTGCTTCTGCATTTTATCAGAGTACATCTACGGATTTAGATACTATATATTTAGATATTCCAGATAGTGTAGATGTTAATCAGTTTATAAATACTGTAAAAGATATAGATGGAGTTAAGGGCGTTAATGTGACAGGAATAACGATTAAAACGTCAGGTTTCTCTGATTATTGGAAAAATACGCTTCCAGATCGTATACCTGCTTCAAATACTAATATAACATCGGTACAGATTCAGGGAAATGATACTTTAAATATCCAGATTCAAAATGGAAGCAATGCTAAAGATACAATTAAAAGTTTAGATGACTGGCTGATGTTAATAGCCGGAATAAGTTCATCATACAGTGCTGTGCATGTAACTGTTCAAGCTGATCCTTCTAAAACTGATCAGGTTAGAGATCAACTGTCACAAACTGTAGTAGTAACAAGTATAGAGGGCCCTACACAGGATAAAATCAATTCTTTAAAGGCAATACTTCCAAACCAATCCAATGTAGTCATTTTATGTGGATTTATTGGAATGTTTGTTGGCTTAGCAGGGGTATTTATAGATAGCATTCTTGGTATTTTTGAAAATATCAAGGGAAAAGTAGTTAAAAAATGAGGAGTGAATATGAAAGCAGCAGTTCTTTTTTCAGGGGGTAAAGACAGTACCATGGCAGCATACAGTGCCATTAAGGAGGGACATGAGGTGGAGTATCTTGTTTCGGTATTTTCGGATAATCCTGCATCGTACATGTTCCATGTTGCAAATATACATATTACAGAACTTTCAGCTGAAGCAATGGGAATCAAGCTCATTAAAAAAGTTACAAAGGGAATTAAAGAAGAAGAATTAGAAGATCTTAAAAATATTCTAATTGAATTGAAAGATAAAGGGATCGAAGCTATTTATTCAGGTGCTCTTTTTTCTGTATATCAAAAGTCAAGAATAGATGCACTCTGTGGAGAGTTGGGGCTTGAATCATGCGCGCCACTATGGCATAGAGATCCTACAGAGTACATGGAAGAGATCATTGACCTTGGATTTGAGGTTATAATAACTAGTGTAGCTGCTGAAGGCTTTGATGAGTCATGGCTTGGTAGAAAAGTTGATAATGACTCTCTCCTTGAGATTATTGAACTAAATAAAAAATATAAAATACACATTGGCTTTGAAGGCGGTGAAGCTGAAACTCTTGTTTTAAATGGTCCTATCTTTAATAAAAAAATTAAAGTGATGGAATCAGAAAATATTTGGGAAGGAGACAGCGGTTATTTTTTAATTAAAAAAGCTGAATTAGAAGAAAAATAAATTAATCAGTTTTATTACTTTTTTTAAATTATATTGATTCTAAATTTCAAAATAGCGATTTTAAATTTGTTTTTAATCTCCACAACGTAAAATTAGAAGAAAAATAAGTTTTTGCAAATGTTGCGTCCTTAAATTAAATTTATTAAAAACAAACATTAATTGATTCTTTATTAAATTAGTTCAAAATTATCAAGAATCTATTTTTAGACACTTTTAATTTCTGGAGCGATCCAGTCTATAAATCTTTGAACATCATTAGTTTCAATTTCAACGTCAATTTCTCCCAGTGGAGATAGATCATCTTCTACAAAATTTGGAACCCCAACGAACGCTGCCTGTTTACTTAATTTGAAATGAATTTTATTTGCACCAATTCCTTTTAACATCATTTTCCTGGCAACACTTCTGATTTTCCTTTCCTTGAGTTCCTTACGTAAATTTGTAATTGATTCTTTTTCACCAGATACAAGGACATAATTTTCTCCTATTTCCATATCATCATAATCAAACATGTTTTTCAGTGTTTTGGTGACTTTATCAATATCTTCTGTGGGATTCAATTCAGTCTTAGCATATATCTTACAGTTCATCTTTATAAACTCCTGCTGGTGTGAATTAATTTTTAGATTTTTTAACATGGAAAATCTTCGATTTTCGGTGTTTGAGAAACTATGTTTCTCAACCGCAAAAACCTGCGGTTTTTGCATGTAAAAAACAAATCGAAAATTGTAAATTTTTAGAAAATACCATGTATTTTCTAACTCTTAAAACTGTCGTTTCAAGTTTACGAAACTTCGTTTCGTAATTCCCAAAAAATTCTATGAATTTTTTGAGGATTTCGATTAATGTTTTTTAACATCGAAAATCTTCGATTTTCGGTGTAAAAACCACAAGCAAAAATTTACAATTTTTGCTTAGTGTTTTTTAACTTCATTTTTTAATATGTTGCGTATTGAATTTTTAAACTTCCAGACTGGCCCTTCATTTACTATCATATAATCTGATGTGGCTATAACGTTACCTATCCCAAATTTAAGTTCTCTATTATCTCTTTTTTTGAATTCTGCTACATTACTGGAATCATCTTCTCTTTTTCTTCTTTTTAACCTACTAAAGCGTGTTTTGGGGCTGGAATGGATAGCGATAATTTTAAATGTTTTAAAATTTTTCTTAAATATTTTTACTTCATACGGGCTTCTTATACCTTCGATTATAAATTTTAATTCACATTCTGCATTTTCATCATTTGAATGCTCTTTAATTAGTTCTACACATCTTTCTGCAACTACATAGTCGCCATACTCTTCACGTAGTTTAACTGCAGTTTCCCCAATTTCAGCGTTTCTTTTTATTGCTTCATCTCTTATAACATCGCCCATTCGTATTATATTGACATCCATATTCTTAGCAACTCTTGCTACGATGCTCTTACCTGATCCTGGTAGTCCTGTTACTCCTATTACCTGCATGAT
Source organism: Methanobacterium bryantii (assembly GCF_002287175.1). Taxonomy (NCBI): domain Archaea; kingdom Methanobacteriati; phylum Methanobacteriota; class Methanobacteria; order Methanobacteriales; family Methanobacteriaceae; genus Methanobacterium; species Methanobacterium bryantii. Next base: position 43,463 of record NZ_LMVM01000004.1, read on the forward strand.
CTCACTCTTTAATGATTTCAGTGATAAGTCCATTGTTTTGAAATTTCATCGTTATTCAAATTCATTAATGGAATTTAGCATAATCTTCAATGATTCTTTAAGGTTATTAATATTGTTAAAATTATCCATCAGTTTTTTTAGTTCATCTGGGTTCTTAGTCTTAAGTTTATTTACTTTACGGGTAAGACACGGCATTGCCCTTGTAATATTGTCGACTATAGTTAATGATGCGGTTTTAGCTGTACGTGATAATGGATTTAAGTCTACAGCTATTACAAATTTACCTTCATTTACCAGCACTTCTGTTCTGTCACCATCTTCCAGTGGAACCAGTATCACATCTGCTTTATACATACCTTCAGGGCTGACGCTTCCCCTCGGACTATCCAGGCCTTCAATATGTTTGAAATCTTCCTCTTCTGTACCTAAAATTTCTCCGGCTCCCTGATCTTTTAAAAATTTCCATATGGTTTTAACTCTTTTAGGAGTTCGGTAAAAAAGGTTTATCTCAATTTTTGCACCTAAAACTTCTGCTAATTTTACAACATGCTCTGGAACAAGGGCAGTGGTGTTACCATTTACAGATATAACTGGATTTTTTGCAAGGATTAAAGCTGCAGCCGCTGCTTCTATAGCTTTTTCAGCTGTTTCAGTTGTTTTTTCTCCAATTAAATAATCAAAAGCTTCGCCTCTTCCATGGGCTATCATTCCAGAATCGGCTAAAATTCCAGATTTATATGCATTTACAATTTTATCTCTTGAAAGTAAAGATTTATATCTTGGATGGCTCTTTGGTATCATATTAATTAGTCCTGTAAAATTTAATTAATCAGTAAAAATTCTATATCATGGCTATTTTATTATATTAATAAAGTATGGGGGATTATTTAATATCCAAGTGTCTGTATAATTACCGATACTTCTATTAACCCAGATATGATTTTATAAGATAGTCAAAAAGATCTATATTCCTAATTTTTTGTTACATTAACTATTGTATAAACACATACTTATAGCCTCAGAGTTTAACATAATTAATTGAAATGCACTCCAGGTTTTTCTGTTAATTAATTTTCATAAAAATTTTAATTACAGCTTTTCTGTTTATAATATGGCCTTAATTAAATATTTAAACTAGCAAGTCATATATGAAACATATTTAAAAGAAATTAAAACTATTATATGAATTGTTTTAATGCAAAGATATTTTTAACCAGTATGATATAAAATAATATGGGGATAACATGAAAGAAAGAATAGAAATAAACAGGCCAGATAATGATAATGAACCAATTGGAAGACCTGAGGGAAGAGAAATAAAAAAAAACAGAGTTAACAAGTGGGGCGTATATCTAAGTATCATTGTTATTGTGGCTGGTTTAATTTGGTATGCTATAAACATGGGATATATTCCTATGGAATTTATAAAACAGCAGGCCGGCCCAATTTTAGTCGTGCTGATTGGACTATTAATTTTAATAAAATCACTATCTAGATAAGATATTTTTAGAAAAAATTGTTTAAGTACTAAATTTGGACATTTTTTGAACTAAATAAAATTTGAGGTTAATGAAATCTTGTTTAAACCACAAAGGTAAGAGGCGTTTATATGAAAGGTATATTAGAAAAATTATCAAATGCAGCTGGAGTATCCGGTTTTGAAGAAAATATTCGAGAAATTATAACAGATGAAGTAAAAGACTATGTGGATGAAATCGAAACCGATAATCTTGGTAACCTCATAATGGTTAAAAAAGGGAAAGAAAATGGGAAAAAGATAATGCTTGCAGCCCATATGGATGAAATTGGGCTGATGGTAAGGTATATTGATAAAGATGGATTCATTAAATTCTCTAAAATTGGAGGAATAAATGACCAGATGCTTCTAAATCAGGAAGTTTATATCTACACAGATAATGGAAAAGTTCTGGGAGTTTTAGGTTCAAAACCACCCCACAGGATGAAAGCAGCAGAGAGAAAAAAAGCTGTTGAATATGAGAATATGTTTATAGACATCGGGGCAAAGGACAAAGAAGAAGCAGAGAAAATAGTCAATGTTGGTGATGTTGCAACAATCAAACGTGAATTTTCCACACTTAGAGGTTCTATTGTAGCAGGAAAGGCATTTGATAATAGGGTAGGCTGTTTAGTGCTTATTGAAGTTATGAAAAGGATTAAAAGCGACGCTACCATATATGCCGTTGGAACTGTACAGGAAGAAGTTGGACTTAAAGGAGCAAAAACTTCAGCATTTAAAATAAATCCTGATTTAGCTATAGCTTTAGATGTTACAATATCTGGAGACCACCCTGGAATTAAGGAAGACGAAGCCCCTGCAAAACTTGGAGGCGGACCGGCTATAATTTTAACTGATGCCAGTGGAAGAGGTATAATAACCCATTCTAAAGTCAAAAAGCTCCTTATTGAAGCAGCGGAAAGAGAAGAAATTCCATACCAGCTTGAAGTAAGTGAAGGCGGTACCACAGACGCAACAGCAATTCACCTTACAAGGGAAGGAATTCCTACAGGTGTTTTATCAGCTCCAACAAGGTATATTCACACACCGGTTGAGGTTGTAGACCTTGATGATGTTGAAAACACTATAAAATTACTGGTAGCTGCACTTGAAAATGCTTAAAAATTAAACGTTATAATTTAATTTTTTTATTTTTAAACACAATTTTGTTTTTAAATCATTTAAAAATAGAATTAAAGTATAGGAATCCTTTTCTAGGAATTATTAAAATTAAGTTTTATATATTAATTATTTTGCGCTCATGCCCCGAATGTTGTGTAAATAATATCACTTCACTCGTGTGTCTGGTTAAATAAATTGTATTTTTTTAAGATAAATCCCATATAATCAATTAAAACTACAAGTTAATACAAAGTATAACTCATACACAGGATCATAGACATGAGCGTTATTTTGAATATGTAACTTTATTTAGTTTGTATCAAGTATAATTTTTCATATGTTAAATATGAGTTTAATAAATATAGTTTATATAGCACGTTGTAACCTATTTTCAAGTTACTGTGTACTATAGACTATTATGAATATGGTGGTTAAGTTGGTAGAGCATGAACATAATGATATAGATTTAAATGAATTTGAAGAAGGAAATAAAGAACTGGAAGAACATCTAGCTAAAAACAAAGAAGAAGCACTTGTTGTTTTAAAGAAATTATTTAAGCCTTTATATGGGGATAAATGGAGTAAAGAACAAGATGAAGATGTGGAGTTGTTGTTAAAATCTATAAAGGATATGGCGGTATGCGAAGCTTTGATTGATGTTAGGCTCGCATTTTTAAATTATGGAGACGAAGAGTAATTAAAAAAGTAGAATGGTAATGTAAATTAGATATAACTATGCTTATTTAGGTTCTGAACTGGATAATATTTCAATTCCATTTGAATTTATTTCATAGGTCATGAATTGAGTAGGTGTTTTAGTGCTCCTCATTTTTACGATATCCATTACTCTTTCCCTACGGCCAGTGTATGGATTTTCACGTTTCATAAGATTTATAGCTCCATAAACTGAAAATAATGCCAGTTCATTGAATTCATGGGAAGTAGCACTGTCAAGTATCACAAGTGCAGTAATGTCCCTCTTTTTTAGTTCATATACCAGCAGATCGAAGCGGTCTCTGAATTCGTAAGGTGTTAACTTAGCGGTGTAACTTCCAAGGCTGTCTAAAATAATGACTTCAATATCTTCAGGAATATTTTGTAGAATTTTAGCGAAGTTGCCCTTCATAGTACCAATATCTATACTCATTGCAGCCTCAGTTACCTTGGCTCTGGCTCCTGCCAGTTCAATGAAATTTAAAAGACCGTTTTCCTGGAATTTTTCTAAATTCCAGTTGAAAGAGTTACCCTGCGTATTAAGATCATGAGCATCTTCTTCTGTAGTTATGTATGCTGTTTTAAGTCCTTGATCACAACTGTTTTTTGCAAAATGAAGTCCAAATATTGTTTTTCCGGAACCTGCATCCCCTGTAAGAAGCATCGTCCTACTTGCCGGAAATCCTCCGGTAATGTGATCTAATACTGATATACCTGTTTTTACTCTTTCCAATGTTATATCTCCTTTAACTCTATATAAATAAAATAAGTTAACTTCATTATTTAAGTATATGGTCTTTAGCCAGTATAAATTCAAATGTACATTTATTTGAACCTTCAGCCATGCATGATATCTGTTCCACATTGCCTTTAATAGATGTCCATGTAAAACTACGTAATATAATTATTCTACATATCATGCAGAACATAGGACTGTATTCTGCTTCTTTTTCCCAGGGACAATTTGAAAATTTAAGATAATTTTGGTGATTTTCTAATGTAGCCTCTGCTTCAATACCCAGATTTGATAGAAATCCTTTTATCCATTTAGTATAATAATTTAAGATATTTTCATTTAAATTGGGCGTACCTTCTTCAAACTTTGGTTTCATATTTATTTCAAAACGGTCAGAAAAACTTTTTGCAATATTATTTCTTATGTGGGGGGGTATATTTGATGCAAATACAGGCATAGCACTTAAAAGAAAACCGAAAAGCTCACCTCTAGCTTTTTCTTTTAAAAGCTGTTCTTTTTCTTTTTCAGCACTTTTACGTTCGGTTATATCCTGAAATATAAGTACAATACCATTTATATTATTTTTATCATCTTTAATAGGGGAGCTTGTGTTATCAATTGGTATCTGTCTCCCATTTTTAGTTATCAAAATAGTGTGGTCTTTTATACCAGTTATGGAACCTTTTTGAAGCACTTTTGTAACTGGACTTTCTACAGGATTGCCAGTTTCTTCATTAATAATTTTAAAAATATTTTCCAATGGGTTTCCTAAAGCTTCATCCTGTTTCCATTCTGTTATCTTTTGAGCAATGGGGTTCATAAATGTGATATACCCATTTTTATCCGTGGTAATTACAGCATCACCAATACTCTCAAGAGTTGTAGAAAGCCATTTCTCATTTGCTTTTAATTTGCTTTCCATTTCATACTTGTAGAGCGCAACTTCAATGGCACTGTGCAGTTCTCTATCTTCAAAGGGTTTAATGATGTAACCAAAAGGACCTGTTATTTTAGCTCTCTTAAGGGTTCTTTCATCTGAATATGCTGTTAAATATACAACAGGGATATCAAAATTATCTTTTATTTGTTGGGCAGCATCAATACCGTCCATTTCTCCTTTTAGTACAATATCCATTAGTACTAGATCCGGATTAGTTTCTGAAGCTTTTTCTACAGCTTCTTCACCTGAAGACGTGATTGCAGGCACGATATAACCCATATTTTCCAGCCGGTCTTTAATATCCATGGCTACAATACTTTCATCTTCAACTACAAGAATTTTAAAAGACGCCATAATGCATAGTATTTTAATGCTTTAAATATATTAATATTGCCTTTTGCACACAATCATAATGGGTTTACAAGATTTGTATCAAGCAGTAGTACTTTTATGGAGATGTTTATATATGGTAAATGCTAAGTTTTTATTAATGCTTTCAACACTTGCCAGTTCTTCAACACTGGCATTTTTTATGCCATTGATGTCTCCAAAATGTTTAAGAAGTTTTATTTTCCGTTTTTCTCCTACTCCCCTTATTCCATCGAGTACAGAATACTTCAATTCGCGAGATCTAAGTTTTTTATGGTAAGTAACTGCAAATCTATGTGCTTCATCCCTTATTCTCTGCAGGAGATGTAATGCTTCAGTATTTCTAGGTAAAATTATGGGGCTTGAATTATTTGGGACAAATACATGCTCAAATTCTTTAGCTAACCCAATAGCAGGTATATCATCCAAATTAAATGATTTTAAAACATTTACTGCCACGTTGAGCTGTCCTTTTCCTCCATCTACTATGATAAGATCTGGTTTTTTATCATTATCTCCAATAGCAATCTTGCTGTACCTTCTGCTTAAAACATCTCTCATCATGGCATAATCATCAGGACCAGGAATGTCTACTTTAAATTTTCGATATTTACTTTTTTTAGGCATACCGTCTTCAAAAACAACCATGGATCCAACTGCATGTTTGCCGCTGATATTTGAAATATCAAAACATTCAATATGTCTTGGAATTTTGGGAAGTCTAATATATTTTTTAAGATCCAGCAAAGTATTTCGGACTTCTTTTTCCTGATTCTTAATTATTTCTGCATTTTTAGCGACCATCTGAACTAAACGGGTTTCTGTTACATTTTTAGGAGTTCTAAGAGCTACTTCATATTCCTGGTTGGTAGACAGCCATTCTTCAATCAGATCCTTTTCATCAGGTTTGTACTGTATAATAATTTCTGATGGCACATGTCTTGGGCTCATATAGTACTGTTTTAGAAATGCTGAAAGTATTTTATCAGGTAATGTGCCTTCAGTTCCGCTCATTAAGAAATCGTCTTTTCCGATGATTTTACCGTCTCTTATGGAAAATACAACTACACAAGCTAATTTTTCATCGTATGAACAGGCGATTACATCCTGTTCAAGGCCTCTATCAAATTCTATTTTCTGTTTTTCAAGGATGCTGTCTACAGATAAAATTTGATCCCGCAGTACTGCCGCCTTTTCGAATTCATGGTTCTCTGCAGCTTCCCTCATCATCTCATGTAACATATCAATTATTTTATTATATTTGCCCTCAAAGAACAGGTTAATTTTCTCCACGATTTCATTGTAAGATATTTCAGTAATTTTGCCTCCGCATGGAGCACTGCAAAGATGAATTTGATAGTTGAGACAGGGGCCGTCCATTTTCCTGCAGGCCCTTATTTTAAAAATAGCTTTTAATGATTTAACCATTCTTCTTACGGATCCAACATCTGTAAATGGTCCGTAGTAAAATGCGCCATCATCTCTAACATTTCTTGTAATTAGAATCCTAGGAAACTTTTCGTTGGTTATTTTAATGTAGGGATATCTTTTGTCATCCTTTAATCGAATGTTATACTTTGGTTTGTACTTTTTTATAAGATTGGATTCCAGAATAAGTGCTTCTTTTTCTGTATCTGTTATAATATACTCTAAATTATGAAAATGACTCATGAGCAATTTTGTTTTTAAAGGTAATTCTGATCTGCTGAAATAAGATTTGACTCTTTTAATTAATGATTTAGCCTTTCCAACGTAGATTACATCGTCATCAATATTTCTCATTATATATACGCCGGGTTTATCAGGCAAATTATCAGGGTTACTGCAACGATTTGACATTTAATCGCCTCTTGTATTTTTAATGGTCTTTGAATGCAATAAAAAAAGAAACACTGATTTTAAGTGTTATTTTAAGAAATTATATTATCTCTTGTTTTAGGAAAAGCAACTTGCGGTCTTTTTACAGCGAAGGAATTATTCAAATCTTCATGCATCCCTTCTGCAATTTTTAATGGTATGCCAATAACCATGTATTCTGGAGGGAACCATACATTTCCAGTTGGATCTACAGGGCCTACAAATGCAGTATCTTTTGGAGCTTTTTCAGCCATTCCTGCAGGGTAAGTAACAAAAGTCGCACATGAAGGACCAAAAGCCATATTAATTGCATTAAATGGGTTTTTAGTTCTAAAGTGTATAATACTGCTTAAATTTCTTATTTGTTCTCCATTACCGAAGCAGATGATTGATTTAACATCAGTATTATTTTCTATATCTTCACATCTCCCTATTATAAGGTATTTTCCGAGTGGTTTTATTTCTCCAATGGATTCTAAAAATCCTTCAACATACTCAGGTCCAGCTTTAAGATATTCTGCTTCCCCACCTCTAAATTTTTCATTTCCTGTAGAAACGAAGTATTTAATGAATTTGAGGGGTTTAGTGAATCCTAAATATGTCATTGATCCAGGACAGCAGCCTTTAAGGGTATCCTTGCCAATATATAATGGAGGTTGATCTTCATTTATAGAAGTTAACATTATGGCTTTAGCAACACAGGCATCAAGAGAACACATTGGCACTGCCCCTTCAGGGATTGTTTCGCAACTATAAACAGCTAAAGGGCTTGTACTCAACTTTCCACCAATTTTAAGACTCTCTCCAATTTTTTTTATGGAACTATTTTCCGTTTTAACCACCTCATAAATTTATAATTTACGCGGTTTGGAAAAATGCATAGCACTCGAAAATCTACGATTTTCGGTGCCATACGAAACGTAGTTTCGTGGCTCCAAACACGGAGTGTTTGAGAGCATCGAAATCTAAAATTTCGATAGCATGCGAAAAACTTTAAAAAACCGTTGGTTTTTGAATGCACAAACCAAAGGTTTGTAATCTTTGTTTTTCGCTGTAGCAATTTTTCTTCAACCTTCAAAAATTCCTCAACCTTCGTTATACCATCAATTATTTATATCATACTTCCCAATATTAATAAAGTTATTTTCTTATAAGTTATAATAATATATATAAAAGTTATCTTTTTTTCAAAAAAGAGGAAAGAGAAATAAAAAGATTTAGGCAAGTATCTAATAATAAAACAATATTAAATAGATTAAAACGAATAAATCAGAAATTAAAATACTTATAAGGTGATTTAAGTATCAGAGACGGCTTTGTGTTACAGCTCCAAAATAACATTCAGGGCACCTATTACTTTTCTAATGCTCTTACTCAAAACCTATTTTATATCAATACAAAACTTAAACTATCAAAAGATTTTAGAAAAATATTAAAATACCCTTTTTAAATAGAGGAAAGAGAAATGACAGGATTTAAACTCAATTCAAATTATAAACCATTGGGAGATCAACCAAAAGCAATAAATTCGCTTGTAAATGGTATAAATGATGGATTAAAGCATCAAACACTACTTGGAGTTACAGGATCCGGAAAAACATTTACCATGGCAAATGTAATTAAGGAAGTAAATAAACCCACATTAGTCATGTCACACAATAAAACACTTGCTGCACAGCTTTATGAAGAATTTAAAGAATTTTTCCCTGAAAATGCTGTGGAATATTTTGTAAGTTATTATGATTACTACCAGCCAGAAGCATATATTCCACATACAGATACGTTTATAGATAAGGAAGCCAGTATAAATGACGAAATAGACCAGATGAGACACTCGGCAACACAATCACTGCTTTCAAGGGATGATGTTATAGTAGTTTCAAGCGTCTCATGTATATATGGTATTGGATCTCCTGAGGACTATGGAGATCACTTGCTACATATGAGAGTTGGAGAAACGATGGAACGAGAGGAAATACTATCAAAACTCGTCCATATCCAGTATGAAAGGAATGATATAGATTTTACAAGGGGAAAATTTAGAGCTAGGGGAGATGTTATAGAGATATTTCCAGTTCACGGGTCACTTCCTGTAAGGATAGAACTCTTTGGAGATGAGATAGATGGAATATCTTATATAGATCCTTTGAGGGGAAATATAGCTAAAAAAATCGATAGAATAACCATATTTCCTGCAAAGCACTTTGTTATTTCGGATAGTAAAATGCAAAAAGCATTAAAAGGAATTGAAACCGAACTGGAAGATAGGTTAACTATTTTAAGGTCTCAAAATAAATTACTGGAAGCACAACGCCTTGAACAGAGAACAAGGTTTGACATGGAAATGCTTCAGGAAATGGGATATTGTCCTGGAGTTGAAAATTATTCGCTGCATTTAAGCGGCAGAAAATGGGGCAGCATGCCTCACACGCTTATAAAATATTTTCCGGAGAATTTTTTAACTATAATTGATGAATCCCACGTTACAGTGCCTCAAATTGGCGGAATGTATGCGGGAGATCGTGCACGTAAGAATTCACTTGTAGATTATGGATTCAGGCTTCCATCGGCCCGTGAAAATCGCCCACTCAACTTTGAAGAGTTTGAAAGTATAATGAATCAGGTGATTTATGTTTCGGCAACTCCTGCAAATTATGAACTCGCAAAAAGTCAGAATACTGTAGAACAGATTATAAGACCTACAGGACTTATTGATCCAAAGGTGATAATCAAACCAGTTAAAGGACAGGTAGATCACCTTTTAGGGGAAGTTCAAAAAAGGATTAAGAAAAATCAGAGAATACTGGTAACTACATTAACTAAAAAAATGGCAGAGGACCTTACAGATTATTATGCAAAAATTGGAGTTAAAGTAAGGTACCTCCATTCAGAAATAAGTACGCTGGAACGTATTGAAATTATCGATGACCTCAGACGTGGTGAATTTGACTGTCTTGTGGGAGTAAACTTACTCAGGGAAGGACTGGACCTTCCAGAGGTATCTTTAATCGGAATTCTTGATGCAGATAAAGAAGGATTTCTCCGTTCTGAAACATCACTTATACAGACAATAGGGCGGGCAGCAAGGAACGTAGAAGGAGAAGTAGTTATATACGCTGATGAAATCACAAAATCTGTAGAATCGGCAGTTAGAATTACTAATAATAGGAGAAAACTGCAGATAGATTATAATAAAAAGCACAATATAACACCAAAAACTGTGGTAAGATCCATTAAGGAAAAAGAGAAAAAGGATAAAATTGAATTAATAGATGATATTGAAAGCATGCCAAAAGATGAACTTCGCTTACTTATTAAGGATTTAGAGCAGGAAATGACATTGGCAGCAAAAAAACTTGATTTTGAAAAAGCTGCAAAGCTTAGAGATAAAATCAGCATTCTAGAAGGGGTTTCAAAGTAATGAATACAAAGAAAGATAATATAACCATAAAGGGTGCAAGGGAACACAATCTTAAAAATATAGATGTTACACTACCAAGGGATAAATTCGTTGTAATTACAGGACTCAGCGGTTCTGGAAAATCATCCCTTGCATTTGATACAATTTATGCTGAAGGGCAGAGGAGATATGTGGAATCTCTTTCAGCTTATGCGAGGCAATTTTTAGGGCAGATGAAAAAACCTGAAGTTGATTATATAGAAGGACTTTCTCCTGCTATATCCATTGACCAGAAAACCACTAAAGTAAATCCTAGATCAACAGTAGGGACAGTAACAGAGATATATGATTATTTAAGGCTTTTATATGCACGGATTGGTATTCCACACTGTTACAACTGTGGAAAACCTATAGCTCAGCAAACTTCAGGCCAGATAGTTGATAATATCTACAAAGAAGAAGAAAAGACTAAAGTACAGATCCTGGCTCCTGTTGTTAAAGATAGGAAAGGAGAACATCAAAAAATGTTCGAAGACCTCCAAAAAAAGGGATTTGTAAGAGTAAGGGTTGACGGTGATATATTAAGTCTGGATGAAAATATTGATCTTGACAAGAACAAAAAACACACCGTTGAAGTCGTTGTAGACAGATTAGTTATAAGATACGATGTTGATTTTAAAAGGCGACTTGCCGATTCAGTTGAAACTGCTCTTGAGCTTGGTGAAGGCTTAATAGTAGTGCTCTACGAAAAAAATGGCGAAAAGGAAGAAAAAGTATTCAGCGAGCACTTTGCATGTACGGACTGTAATATAAACTTTGAAGAAATAAGTCCCCGGACATTTTCATTTAACAACCCGCACGGGGCATGTCCAGAGTGTAATGGGCTTGGAAGTAAAATGGAGATAGATACAGACTTAGTAGTCCCTGATAGTAGTTTATCACTTGAAGAAGGGGCAATCCTCCCATGGAGTAAATCCAAGAACAAGGATAATTACTACCACCAGATGCTTGAAGCAGTTGCAGACTGCTATGGGTTTAACATGGACATTCCCTTTGACGAATTACCTAAAAAATACCAGAACATAGTTCTTTACGGGTCATCTGAAAGAATCGATTTTACATTTAGACGAAAAGGAAGAGTGCACCATGTAAAACGGAAATTTGAAGGTGTAGTAAAGAGAATGGAACGTCTATTTATGGATACCAAATCAAATTACATGAGAAGTTACATAGGACAGTTTATGAGTGATAGGAAGTGCCCTGCATGTAATGGTACAAGGTTACGCCCTGAGAGCAGATCTGTTACAGTAGGTGACAGGACTATATCTGCAGTTGTGGCAATGCCTATAAAAGAGTCATATAAATTCTTTGAAGAGCTTGAACTTACAGAAATGCAGCATTTCATTGGAAAAGAAATCCTAAAAGAGATAAGGGAACGTTTAAGATTTCTATCTGATGTTGGGCTTGATTATATTACCTTGGATAGGTCTTCTGGTACACTTTCTGGAGGGGAAGCCCAGAGAATTCGTCTTGCAACACAAATAGGCTCTGGTCTAGTGGGAGTTCTTTATATACTTGATGAACCAAGTATTGGACTGCACCAGAGGGACAATACTCGACTTATTGAAACGCTGAAAAAATTGAGGGATATTGGAAATACTCTGATTGTTGTAGAACACGATGAAGAAACTATACTCTCTGCAGACTATGTTGTGGATATAGGTCCTGGAGCAGGTGAGCATGGTGGAAGGGTAACTGCAAGTGGAACACCACTAGAAATAATGAATAATCCTGAATCAATAACAGGAAAATATCTATCTAGAAATGAGACTATAGAATTTCCAGAAGAGCGTACAAAACCTAACGGGAAGTTCATTACTGTAAAAGGTGCAAGACAGAATAACCTAAAAAATATAGATGTAAAAATACCTCTTGGGGTATTTACATGTGTTACTGGAGTTTCTGGCTCTGGAAAAAGTACTTTAGTAAATGATGTGCTTTATAAAGGTCTTTATGGGGAATTTAATAGAAAGCCTATAACTACAGGAAAACATGATGAGATCACAGGGGTCTCTAATATTGACAAGGTAATTATAATTGACCAATCCCCAATTGGACGTACTCCTAGGTCGAATCCAGCTACTTACACCGGCGTATTTACATATATCAGAGAAATATTTGCTGAAACTCTTGCATCTAAAAAGAGAGGTTATAAACCAGGTAGGTTTAGTTTCAATGTAAAAGGCGGACGATGCGAAGCATGCAGTGGTGATGGAATAATTAAAATTGAGATGCACTTCTTGGCAGATGTATATGTGCCGTGTGAAGTATGCAAAGGGAAGCGTTACAACAAGGAAACTCTGGATGTGAGGTATAAAGGTAAAAACATTGCAGATGTGCTGGATATGACAGTTGAAGAGGCACTTCACTTCTTCAGAAATGTTCCACGTATACAGAAAAAACTTCAAACCCTTGATGATGTTGGGCTTGGCTATATTAAACTTGGACAGCCCGCAACAACACTTTCAGGTGGAGAAGCCCAGCGTGTGAAACTTTCAAAAGAGTTAAGCCGGCAGAGCACTGGTAAAACCCTTTATATACTAGATGAACCAACCACAGGACTTCACTTTGCAGATATTAAAAAACTTCTCCAGGTTCTTGGTAGATTAAGGGATTCTGGAAACACAGTCCTGGTCATAGAACATAATCTGGACGTTATAAAAACAGCAGATTATATTATAGACCTGGGCCCCGAAGGAGGGGATGAGGGAGGTCTTGTTATTGCAGAAGGTACTCCTGAAGAAGTTGCATTAAGCGGTACATATACAGGAGAATTTTTAAACAAAATTTTAAATGAAAAACCACTAATTTCTGCCATTGAAACTGACGAGGACATAATCTCTGAGGGGTCTTCGGGTAACAAGTAAATTTAATCTGTAGTTTGTAGAATATTCTAAAAAGTAAATTTACTTTTTTTAACTTATTTATTTCATCTCAAACTTCTTTTTTTTGAGTATAAGTTTGTATGATTTGTTTAAAATCGTATAATAACCTATTAAAACTATTAGTTTTATTAATGAAAGATTTTAATATAACACTAAATAGTGTCAGTGATGAAAAGTGTATTTCTAAGATCTAAAGTGTGTGTGCAACAATGAAATTACGAGAGAAAACACTGGTACTCCTTGGAATAACAATAATATGTTCAATTATTGTTATATACATGGCTTCAAATGTTGTTTTAATGGGGGGATTTCAAACACTTGAAGAACAGAACACACTCCAGAATATCCAGCTAGCTACAAATATGCTTTCAGGCGAAATTTCTGATTTAAATAAAACTATTAATGACTGGGCAGTCTGGGATGACACCTATATCTTCATACAGAATCATAATTCAAGATATATACAAAGTAATCTTTTAAATTCTACTTTTACTGGTTTGAAGCTTAATCTGGTTATTTATGTTGATAATTCAGGAAATATTGTCTATGGCAAAGAATTCGATCTTCAAAAAAAGGAAGAAAAACCTGTTTCTGCAAGTATTAAGAAGTATATATCTAAAGATAATATTTTACTGAGCTCGCAAGACGGTGTAAAAGGGATCATCATGCTTCCAGAGGGACCGATGATAATTGTTTCACATCCCATTTTAACTTCAAATGGAGATGGTCCAAGTAGAGGGACATTAATCTTCGGCCGATATTTAAATGATGTTGAAATTCAGCATTTATCTGGTGAAATACAGTCTTCTCTTACATTGGTTAGTTACAACGATTCAAATATGCCTGCGGATTTCCAAACTGCACGTGATTCGATGTCTCAAAGTTCTCCATTTTTTATTAAAGCAATAAATGATAGTTATATTGCTGGTTATGCTCTTATAAATGATATTAATGGAAAACCTGCATTTATTTTAAAAACAGAAAGGCCAAGAGGTTTTTATAAAGAATATCAAAATACATTATCTTATTTTATAGCATCACTATTAATAATATGCTGTCTTCTTGCTGTAATAACTCTAATTTATCTGGATAGGTCTATACTCTCTAAATTATCCAGATTTAGTAGGGATATTTCTATTATAGGTAAAAAAGGTGATCTCTCTACACGTATACTTACTGATGGAGAAGATGAACTTTCATCTTTAGCAGAATCAATTAATGGCATGTTATCCCGAATAGAAACTTCACAGGATCAATTAAAAAAATCAGAACTGGAATTTCGCTCTTTGGTGGAACTAGCTAATAATTCAATTATTTTAACTGATAGCAAGGGTAAAATTATTTTATGGAATAAAAGTGCACAACGTATGTTTAGATACAGTGAAAATGAGATTTTAGGAAAGCCAATTTCAATTTTATTTCCAGATGAATACCATGAATCTTATCAGAAAGTGATGGATAACCCATATAACTCTGCAAACTCTCAAAATATGGGAATAATCTGTGATTCATATGGATTTAAAAAGGATAAAAGCAGGATCATGGTGGAAATTTCACATATTTCATGGAAGATAAAGAAGGAGAAGTTTTACTGTGCAATTATAAGGGATACTACTGATAGTAAACAGGCAGAAAATGAAATTAAAGAATCTTTAAGAGAAAAAGAAGCGCTGTTAATGGAAATTCACCACAGAGTTAAAAATAATATGCAGATAATTTCAAGCTTGTTATCCCTTCAAAGTAGATATATAAAGGATAAAGACGCATTTGAAGTTTTTAAGGAAAGTCAAAATCGTGTTAAATCTATGGCCATGATTCATGAAAGGCTTTATAATTCTAAAGGACTTGCAAAAATTGATTTTGCAGGATATATTAAGAATCTGGTAGATGATCTGTTTGATTCTTATGGAGTTAATCATGATGATGTTAAGATCGACATCAGTGCAGATAAGATTTTTTTAAATGCTGATACTGCAATACCTGTTGGTCTTATAATAAATGAGCTTGTAACTAATTCTTTAAAATACGCGTTTCCAGCTGAAAATAGTGATCATGAAGAGAACAGGATATACATAAAATTTCATAGGAATAATAAAAATATTTTATTAGTTGTGGGGGATACTGGTATAGGGCTTCCAGAAGATGTAGATTTACAACATTCAGAAACACTGGGTTTACGTCTTATACGCTCATTAGTAGACCAGATTAATGGGACAGTTGAACTTCGCGGTAACGGTCAAACAGAATTCCGAATTATTTTCACGCAAATTGAGCAAAATAGTCCAGTAAACAACTAGTATATTAAATTTCAGGAATGATATTTATTCTTAATTTTATGCTTTTTTAAGGCTCTATTAATCTAATTAAGTTATTAAATCATTGTTTTTTAAATAACCAAAAATAAATTATGTCTTTAGATACATAATAAGACTATCTTATTTAAATTATGGAGATGTTATTTGCCTGAGGAGGTAATCTTATAGGTCAAAATAAGAAGGGTAAAGTATTTTTAGTTAAAACTAAAGATAGATACTCAGGAATAAATAATTTAATGGATAATTTTAAAATAGATGAATTTTCAGGGGATAAAGTTGCATTAAAATCTAATTTTAACAGTGCTGATCCGTTTCCAGCTTCAACACACATTGATACACTTCATGCAATAATTAAAAAACTGAATGAATCTAATATCACGGGTTTAACTTTAGCCGAGCGTAGTGGAATGGGTAACACCCGCCAGGTACTTGAGAAAATGGGAGTTTTTGAATTATCAGATAAACTCGGCTTTGAAGTCGTTGTGCTTGATGAAGAAGATAGAGATGAATGGGTGAAGGTTGAAAAAGAAGGAACTCACTGGGTTAAAGGATTTTATATATCAAAACTATTTCTGGAATCTGATAGAGTTGTCCAGACGTGTTGTCTTAAAACACATAGATTTGGGGGCAATTTTACATTATCACTTAAAAATTCTGTTGGAATTGTTGCAAAAAGACTGCCTAACGGTTTATATAATTATATGGCTGAATTACATGTGTCTCCCTATCAGAGACTTATGATTGCTGAAATTAATAAGCACTACAATGTTGATCTGATAGTTATGGATGCTATAAATGCTTTTATAACAAAGGGACCTGAACAGGGAGAAGTTGTGGAGCCAAATCTTATTCTTGCATCCGCTGATCGAGTGGCAATGGATGCAGTAGGGGTTGCAATCCTTAGAAGTTATGGTGTTAAGACTGGTATTAGCAAAGGCCCGATTTTTGAGCTGGATCAAATTCAAAGAGCTGCAGAGTTAGGAATAGGAGTTAAATCCGCGCAGGAAATTGAATTAGTTCCATTAAACGATGAGAGCTACGGCGATGCAGAAAGCATAATGAAAATACTTGAAGAATAGATCTTTTACTTTTATATTTTAAAATTATATTGGGAGTATTTATCATATGCCTGATGCTCGAGATGATAAAATAAGATATTATCAAGATAATTTAATTATAGAACCACATAGGCCCAATTTAAAAGAGAAACTTTTCTTTTTACTTTCAGGGATAATAGTTAGTATTCCTATAACTCTTCTTTTTGGATCATTTACAAGAAATTTTTTAGATGTTTTCCCTTCTTTTTTTGCCAGTCTAATTTCAATAATTATTTTTACTCCATTTATTGAAGAGTTTGCCAAAGCATACCCTTTATTTTATAGACATGGTGAAACTGAAAGATCCATTTTTATTTTAGGATTCCTGGTTGGTCTAGGATTTGGTATAACGGAATTTATACTGTATGTATTCGTACTTAATATACCTGTAATAGTGAGACTGCCTGGAATTTTATTTCATGCATCAGTCACGTCTATAGTTGCATATGGTATTGCCAAAAAGCGGCCTTTAAAATTTTATTTAATTGCTGTTGGTTTACACATCTTGAATAACTTTTCAGCAATGATTGAAACTGGAGATATTGGTGTTATTGTAGCTAATGTTGGTGCTTATTATCTTTGTTTGATGTTTTACTTTAAGACTACTGAGCAGTTTATTGATGGTAGTTATTTTGTTGATTAACGATTAAAAATAGATATTTCAATAAAATACAGTTAAATTAAGCTTTCTAAAACTAAAAAAATAAAATATTATAATTTAAAAAAAAAATTAAGTTTATGAAATAATGACTTTCATGAATTTAATTATTCTACTATTTCAGCAAAACCAAAGTTTCTTCTTATAGAAGTGATTTTAATTTTGACTTCATCGCCTATTTTGGCGCCCGTTACAAAAACAACAAATCCTTCTATTCTTGCGATTCCATCGCCGTCTCTTCCAAGATCTTCAATTTTAACATCGTATTCTTCACCTTCGTTTAAAGGAGAAGAAGAATTTCCTCTATTTGAGTAATTATCTCTTCCGTAATTATTATTAAACAATTCATCACGTCCTAAATAAGGCCATAAAAATGACCTGTAATACAGTTTGATTTATAGGTATATATAGTTATGCTATTTTTTTAATTTAAAAAGAATTTATAAGCGGTTATAACTGCAGTATATTCTAAAAATTTAACAAATTTATTTTAATAAAAATTTTTCAAAAATATGGGGTATCTTGAAGATTTTAGTTAATTTAATACCTTTTTAAGACAGTCTAATCAAAATTTGAAATTTTATAAAAAAATATATTTGAAAAATTCAGGTAAATTATTTTAGATTTTATTATTAAAAAATATTATTTCCTGTTGCATAACAGAATATTTCCTGTGCCCACGTTTTCTGCTTCAACTTCTCTTATTATAGTCACCATTGCTTCTACGGGCAGCCCCATTATTTTACTTGCACTTTCTGCAATGGTTTTTACAAGTTCTTCTTTTTGTTCTTTAGTTAATTTAGGTCCGTCTATTGTAATTACAGGCATGATATCACTCCTTAAATTTATTGGATAATTGTTTATTTTTAATGCTTAAATATTTATAGAGAATTTATTCTTTCTTTGAACTTTTCAAGCTCTTCTTTTACATGTTCTTTAGATGTCATTGCTGGGCCGTATATACCAATAGAAGGAATTATTTCAAGACCGGTCACTTCAAGAATATTGTGGGTTATAAATTTAAAGATGTCATTTAAATCGCCGTGGGGACCTTCAGAGGAATATACTTCTTTAGGTGCACCTGTTGTAAATGATAGCATTGCTTTTTTACCTTTAAGTAAACCAGTGTCATACATCTTTCCTTCAGCTATATTGTGGACAACTCCTGGCAGGAATACCCTATCGAACCAGCCTTTTAAGATTGCAGGGGGTGAAGACCACCATACTGGGAACTGGAAAATTATCATATCTGCCCATTTCATTTTCTCTACTTCGTCTTTGATGTCCTGAGATAGCGATCCTGTTCCGACTGCATTTACCTGTTCCATCATTGGATTAAATTGCTCAGCATTTTGTCTTTGCGAAAAATCATTTTCATCAAGGACTGCTTTAAATCGCATTCTATATAAATCAGATATTTTAACTTCATGACCATTATCCCTTAATGTTTTAGCTGCAAGGTCTTTCATAACTCCATTTAGAGAATTTGGCTCGGGATGTGCAAAAATAATAAGTACATTCATACTATCAACCTCATTTTTTAATATTTTATGTACCTAAAAATTTAAATTCTTTTTGATGCATTATCAATAATAGCTGCATTTTAAAAAGAAAATAAGAAATTAAATGGATATTATAAAAATCAAAACTCTGTTTAAATAATTTAACTTAAATTAAGAATATTTTCTGATTGTTATAATTAATGAATAAAATTCTATGGTGACTATAATTGTCTGAAACTAAGTCTAATGAATGTTTTTCAATATCACTGGAAGATATATCTTCTAAAATCCCGAATGAAGGCATAAATATAAGAGATTTCCTTGATTTAATGGGTGATCGAGGGGGGTTGATTATATGTTTAATTTTGGCAACTCCTTTTTTAATACCTGTATCTATTCCAGGATCCAGCATACCCTTTGGACTTGGAATTATGTTTATTGGAATAAGCAGGATTTTCAACAGGTATCTAATACCTAAATTTATTATGGAATATGTACTGCCGAAGGATACTCTTTTGAAGATACTAAATGGAACCATGACGGCTTTAGGAAAAGTAGAGAAATATATTAAGCCTCGTTTTTTAGTATTGAGTAAAGGCCCTGCAATAAGTCGCTTTAGTCTTTCTCTAATGGTATTTACTTCGTTTTTACTTATGCTACCTTTACCCGTACCATTAACAGACAGTTTGCCAGGATATTCAATCTTTTTTTTAGTTTTAGGTATCCTTGAACATGATGGCTACTTTATTTTAGCAGGATATATACTGACAAGCATTACCACTATTTACTTTAGTCTGATATTTTTATTTGGTTATGCTGGAATAACCTTTGTTTTATCCCATTTTGGGATATACCTGCCTCAATTTTAGTTTTGAAATATGTTCTAAAATATTTCCAATTATATTCTATTATTATTCGATATTTTTAGCTTTTCTATTCTATTAAAGAGATTTACAGAGTATTAATGTCAATTTCCATATAATAAAATGTATATATTAAAATATTATATTAATATTGTATTTTACAAAAAATAGAAATGAAGGGGATACAAATGAATAAAAATTTGGTTTTAATGGCATTAATAATGTCTATGTTTGTTGGTCTTCAAATTGCTGAACCTGCTGCGGCAGCTAGTATGAAGGTTGTAGATCATGGATCTATTAAACTTAAGGATTACTACGGCAACCCATGTACTTTTACGTGGAAGACATATCAAATTAAAACAAGCTATGTAAAGATGGTAGGGCATGCATATTCACCAAAAACTAAAAAAGAAGCTTATATGTATGTTTATATTCAAAAAATCAGCAAAAATCTGGTTAAAATTTCAGGAAAAGATGTTTTGAAGTATTCTGGACATACAAAAACTATTAAAATACCTACTGAATATGGTTACTCTAAATTAACAGCTGCACAATGCTACTGGAGATACTTTAGGCCATCATTACTGTCTATCATAACTAAAACAATGTCTTAACAAATATTTTATTATCTATTTTTATATTTTATAAAACGCTCATGTTCACAAAAACTGTCGGTCTTCAAAAATTTTCGATTTTTGAAACCTCGAAAACAAAGCATTCGAAAATTTACAATTTTCGATGCGTCAAATCAAAGATTTAACAGTTTTCGAAGGTTTTTGTGACCGTAAAAATCGCAGCGGACAAATACTTCGTATTTGTCGCGTCAAAATCAAAGATTTTGACAGCTTGCAAAATTCATAGAATTTTGCAGCCCAAAAA
>NZ_LMVM01000005.1 GCF_002287175.1 Methanobacterium bryantii
CCAGTCTTCACAGAATGATATTATCACACTCCAACCGACGCCTTAAACCATAGTAACTTTATAAGCGTAACAGCCGAAAATTTCTTTTCAAACCAACGCATACTATACGCGCAAACTATAGATTAACAAACATATTAGAAAATACTGCACAAAATTAGAAAATTCAAACTATCAATACCACCAAATTTAAGGTAAAAGAGAATAAAAATTACATTCTATTTTTTAGGTTAAATCAGATCCCTAAATTTCTACACAATTCAATACTCAGAATCTAGATATATAAAATAAGAATTAGATACTGGTGGGGCACTTAGTGCGTTACCTACTGCGATACCTATGGAGAGCCTCTGGCACGGTTGATTATATCATTTTGGTTTCACTGTGCATGTAAATCAAGTATACTTCAAGATAATGAGATTTAGAGAAAGTTAAACTACAGAAAAACTGGCAAATTTAAAAATTAAGATCAATAATATTAACAGGAAACTACGAAGCTTGTTAATGTACTCTCCTGATTCCTTTCACTTTATCAAAATCAGAATCAAATGAAACAATAGTATCTGCCCCAACACGCTGCATAATTTCTAAGGAAACAACATCTGCAAAAGAAAGGCTGCCATCATATTGAAGAAAAGTTTCCATAGCCTTGAAACTTAGATCCTTATCTACATAAACCACTTCATGATTATCAATTATATAATTGTAAAGCAGTGCACCTTTTTTACCGCCACCTAAACTTCCAGCTAGAGTTACGGCCTCTGAAAGTACTAGAACAGATGTTATTTTTTTATTTCCCTTTATTTCTGGAAAAATTTCAGGAACTCTATTATGCCACTGGTCCCTTTTAATAATAGAAGCAATGAAAAATGAAGAATCTATAAATATCAATGTTTTTCTCCCCTTTGAACCTTCTTTTTAAGCTCAACAGCATCAGTTTCAGGCCCATCGATCATGCCCAGTATATCTTCAAAGGACACCTTCTTACGGAACCTTACTTCGGCACCATTTTTTGTGGGTTTCCATTCCAGAACATCCCCCGGGCCAACATCAAATTTTTTCCTTATTTCAGATGGAACCACCGTCTGAAAACCCTTTGAGATTTTAGTTTCACTAGTCATGATATCACCACTATTTCAGTTTTCAAAGTACACAGCGTACTTAATGAATATATAATCTTCAAAGTATTTATGATTTTCAAAGTATTTTTGGAATATATGAAATTAGTACCATTAACATAGTGAAAAAAGTAAATGTTGCACAAAAAACACGACATAAAAGTGCTCAATTAATATTTTGAATCAGTATTTTCTGTTATATAGTTACAGAATATGCAGATACCCCATTATTCTGCACATATGTAACAGAAATTAAATAAAATACAAAAATTAACCATAATGAAATTTTATAGAACAATAACCTGAAACACCTGGCAACTTATACTTTCTGGGCCATTGAATTATTCGGTTAATATACAGCAGCTCTTTCTGGGAATTTATCCTCAAGAATTATACCTTCACTTAAGGCTTCTTTTACTATCCCAATTTCCTGTTTTTTCTTTTCGAATTCTTCAGGAGTATACGGTAAAATGTCCACATCTTGATTGATAGTCCAAAATAAAAGAACCTGTTCAATTCTTTTAAGGAAATGTACACCCTCAAATTTTTCACTTACAATGATAAAATCGTAGTCGCTTTCTTTCAGGTATTCATTTCTAGCCCTGCTGCCAAATAGAAGGATTAAGTTCGGGCTAAAATTCTTTTTTAGATTATACAAAAAATCGTTTAGTTCTCTAATTCCTTCTTGACCCATTTTACCACGCCTTTTGCAATTTTTAACCTTTCTTTCGCTATTTCATCATCATAAAGTTCATAAGGAACTCCATGAGCAGCATCTGGATAGCGGGTTATAACAAAATCAGGACTTAATTTCCGAAGTCCGCTAAAAAATTCATCTGGAATTTTAACACTTTTTCCCAAAAAAAGTAATGAATGAGTCGGACCTGGAGATTCTTTAACTGTATGAATATAAAGTGCCTTAAGCGCCTTTTCAGTGGCCTGCTGAGATAAAAATGCCACCACATAATACTCTTTTATTTCAAAATTTTTAGAAGCACTTTCCAGGTCTTTCAGGGCCTGTTTCCACCAGTTAGAAACTTCTTCTCTCATTTTAAACCTCTAATATTATTTATGGCATCAAAGTATTAAAGTTTATGACACTTATTTCAAGGTAATTGATCTTTCTAGGCGCATGAATTTCATGATGCAAAAAATAGAATTGGTATGTCCAAACTGGAATTTCCTTTACCCGCTCAAAGATTCGGCAAAATCGATTTACATTCGGCTAAAAACAATTCTGCACCCTTAATTATAATTAATGCTTCTTCTTTATCTAATTCCAAAAATAAACCATAATCCGCCTCTTCTCGATCTTCTTGAGCTCTTGTAAGCAGATCGAAGAGTTCCTTTTTAAATTTCTCTTCCTTTACAAAAAGGAGTCCAAATTGCGAAATTAAACCTCTATATGTCCTTGGATAACTATCTTTTTTAGATAACAAAGCCCTAGCTGTCAAAAATTCTTTGAATTTTTGCAGCCCGAAAAATCTCTGATTTTTCGACGGCTGCGAAAAACATCGCATAATATGCTCTGCTTACAGCATCACCATAGAAGCCACTCTCAAAAAGAGTTTTAGCTGCCAGAAGCTTCTCATCTGAATTTTTTACCAAAAGTTTTACATCATCCAAGTACCACACCTTCTCTTTTGATATTGGAGATAAAATGAGTGTTTTCCAGGTTTTCATATTCTTCTTTTGAAATGACCTTGGCAGAAATGTAAACTCCAAACTTAAGCAGTGTATCACTGACTTTTCTCATGAGTTTATCCTTAGTTTCCCGCTTTTTACCCGAAACTATGAGAAGATCAATATCCGACTCTTCTGTATCTTCTCCACGAGCCACAGAACCAAATAATATTATCTTATCTATTTCAGGATAATCTATAGACTTTGAGAATTCTTCTGCTATTTGTTTTCGGTTCATTTCAATCATTTAATTATATGTGTGAGAATTATTAAAATCTTGCTATATTATAGGGTCTAAAAAATTTAATTGAAATTACAAAGATAACTGTTATATCAATAAAACAGAAAGGGCTCATGAAGCGATCTGTTTTATTAATAAAATAAAAGATATAAAAATTTAGAGAAAACTCAAATTAGTTGATTTAATTTCCCAAAATCTAGCACAATAGAGTATTTAATGTAATATATAAAAAAAGAGTGAAAAAAGGGTTCATCTGAACCTTTTAAGCAGGCTGTCAGCCTCTTTCAAGAGACCTTTACCCGCAGTTGTAGCTTCTTTAAGGATTTTATCCACCTCGTCCTCAGGTTTCTTTTTCCCTGAAACTTGCGGCTTAATAGGAGTTCCGCACTCTTTGCAGAATTTAGTGCCGGCTGGGAACTTTTTACGGCATTTAGGGCAGACAGCTTCTTTTGGTGCGGTTTCAATTTTAGGTTTAGCCCTTGGCTCGGCCCCGACCTTTGTACCGCACTCCATGCAAAATTTGGTGCCTTCAGGCAGTTCTGCAGAACAGCTCGGGCATTTCAGCGCTTCCTGTTCCATTTTACCACCGCATTCCGTACAAAACTTAACATTTTCTGCAACTTGAGCGCCGCAGTTTGAACATTCTTTTGTCACTATACAACCTCCACAGTGTAAAGATACTTAATTTGATATTTAAATTGAAAATTTGTTTGAATAGTGGTTTGTTAAGTATACATTATTATGGTTTATGGTTATAGATCGAATACACAGGGGCTGGAATGTTAGATGAAGAAAGTTTGAATCGAACTGATAAAAATACATAAATCAAATTAAACAGTTTTATTATTATCACAAGGCGAGGACTAACTACATGATACATATAACACTTGAAAGAAAAATAACCGGAAGCGAACTAATTAAAGATTTTGAATATGAATATAAATCGCTTGAAAACCTTAAAAAACTGCTTGAGGAAGATCCAGAAAACGTACTTCTTCAATTAAACCTTGATGACTGGAAATACCATTTAAACCATCCAGATGCTGAAGTTAAAGATGAAAGAAGGATATTAACCCATGAAATGCCCATAGATGACCTTGAATTAATACTGATGGACCATATAAAAAATAAAAATCCAAAATCAGTAGAAGAACTCGCTGAAATGGTACATGAAGATGTTAAAAAAGTTCATTCAAAACTTGAAGGGCTGGAAGAAGCAGGGTTCATAATACTGCACAGAGAACAAAAAGATAATGTGACACCTGCTTTGAGGTACAACAGCATAAAAATTACAATATAGATTTATGATGACACCACTTGAGCTTTTACAGTGGATTCATCTTTTTTAAACTCTTTTAGAATAATTCCTTGTTCAATTTGATGCCAGTCACTTGCATCGTGCCCCCATTACTTAAAAAAGTTCATCTAAACCTTTTAATTATCTTTCTCATTTAGAATGCTTCCACGACTTGAGATCTACCATTTAAGCATTTTCTTGTCACCATACAATGTGGGATAAAAAGAAAATTTATTCGGATACTGGTTGGTAATTATACTTTGTTATGGTTTGTGATTATGGATGGGAAAGATTGGGAAATAAGAAGATTTGGGCTTTGAAGTTTTGAAAAGAATTGAAAATTATTTAACCCCACGTAACTAAATAATTTAAAACAATGGGTTTTATAAACTCACCATAGATTTAATTTCTTTTTGGCAAACAAGTGAATTTCACAGAGAATAATTTTTTGCATTTCAATGTTTTATGTTATACAGTAACAGAATATGCAGGTATCACACTATTCTGTACTTATGTAACAGAATTATTTTTACAGTTATGTATTAACAGAAAAATAAATATACCACCAATTCTGTACATGTATAACAGGAGATGTTTCTATATGAACGCAGAATCTCACCTTAAACGAGGTAAAGAAATCAGGAAAAGTATAGATCTACTCAAATCAGATAAAGATCACACAAGTTCCATAGTAGAGCTGACGTACGGATGTTCAATGCATTATATTGCTTACGGATGCGAAACAAGATTCGGTGCACATAAAGACATACATACCGGACTTCAGAGATTTTTAAGAGAAAGAGATGAAGAAGAAATAGCAATTGCATTTGGTAGATTAGAAACAATCAGGCACGGCCGGTGGTATGGCGGTAAAGGCAACGGCGAAACAGTTGATGAAGTTCTTAAAATACTAAACCAGATTATAAGGTGGGCCAATGAAGATTAAAGATGCTGCTTTTGAACTGGGGCAAAGTTTAAAAGATATACCTGGCATTGAGGCAGTTATCCTTTTTGGATCCGCTGCAAAGGACGAAATGCACAAAAAAAGTGATATCGATATTTTTTTAATGTTTAATTCTAAGGGCAGGAATCCAGAAATTGGGGAAGAGGGACAGGAAGTCCAGAAAATTGCAGTTAAAATTGAGGACAAATACCGGCTTAAAAATCCTTTTTCATTCGTATTCTTTAACCGAAGCGAAGTAATAGACTCCGATTTTCTGTGGGAAGTTGTTAAAGACGGAACTGTACTGCACTGCAAGCCGGAACTTATTTTAGGCCAGAAAGAGTTCTTAAAACCAGCAGCTTTTATCTCATACACCTACGGAGATATACCTCAAAAGGATAAAATGTTTGTTAAAAGGCAGTTATACGGCTATAAAGTCAAAACAACTCATAAAAACAAGGAATACATCAGTGAACGGGAAGGAATTGTTTCTAAATACGGGAAAAAGATCGGAAGAGCAGCTTTCATCATTGAAGCTAAAAAAACAGATGAAATACTGGAATTGTTTGATGAAAAACGTGTGAAATACAGTCTGACTAAAATATGGATATGACAGAGAATATACGAATTTCCCATATAATCCATTTTAGCTACTTTTTGCATAGGAAACGAAATTTTTACCACAAGCATTGCAATGGAAGAAATAGTACCAGTAACTACCCTCCGTTTTTGTTCCCACATCACCAGTATCTTTTGAACCACAAAATGGACATATTGGCCATGATTCGCCCACATATTTCAGTTCTTTATTTATAATTGTATAATACTGGCCTTTGAATAATTTTTCACCATTATGGGCCTGATTTTTTGTATGGTTTTGAACTGTGGTATTTGACTGTTTATCTATTGTATTTGACGTATTTTGTATTGACTGGTTTCCTATCGAATTATTTGGAGTATTAGCCCAATTTTTCTCTATCAACATTCCCGTAGTTAATCCAATTCCTGCAACAAGGAAAATACAGATGATAATTAAAATTTTAACTGTTCTATCCATACAACCATCTTCTTTTTAATATTTTATAGTTTTAGATTATCAACAGCTGAAACAAATTCATCAGCATGCTCTTTAGTAAAAGCATATGAGTCATTGACATATGTTTCATACAACACGGCAGGGATCCCTGCATTTATTAAAGGAATTGTAACATACTGAGGGCTTGTCTGCGGAGAAGGATTATAATAGACCATCCACGGTATTTTATTTTTAATCATGAGTGCAATTGATTTTGATCTTTTTTCCTCTTGAGGGGCAAAAATAAATCTTTTCTCCAGATAATGCCCTTCATTAGAATGAATATCAATAGCTAACTGGAAATTCTGGCTCTTAATGTCAGGAACCACATACTGGTTAGCCAGTAATTGACCGTTCATCCTGCCCTTATCGTAATCAGCCGCATCTTTTGTAACATTGATTTTGTAGATATAATAACAGTAATGCAATGATTTATTCTGGGTTTTGATTGCGTCTATGGCCGCTTTGTGAGATTTAGATTCTAATGGATGGACTCCAGTGATATATGCAATTTTAACTGGAGAACTTACATTGCCGTAAGGCCCTTCTTTTACAACATAGCCGCGTTCATTACTCCCTAAACTATAACTACCTCCTGCAGAAGTGGTTAAAATTGAAGTATTGTTATTCTTAAGATAACTTGAAGAGATAACAAAACTTACTGCAAATACAACTACTAATAGGACTGTAATGCCTATTATTCCTTTTTTATTCATTGAAATCACTTGATTATACAGAAACACTCGCAGGCAATTTTCCTGTGTCTTTGTATTCTGTTAAGACTTTTGCAAATGCTTTGAGTGTTACATCTGGTGAAAGATCGGGAGATCCTGAAAAATCTATACCCGTATGATTAGGTGCCTGGCCATTAGCATCCATCCATTTATAAGTCCTGCCAGCCATATCCACATATTCAAACTTAGTTATAAACGCACTGTTTAAAACCCCTCCAGGATCACTGGCATCTCCAAACTTCTCAATAGATATATTTCCACTTTTTCCCTGGTTTAACATCACAATAGCCTTTGATAGAATGTAAAGACACTGATTTTTATCTAAAGTGATACCTTTATACTGCACAGTTGCAATAGTTTCACCTGAGTTATATATTTCAGCAGCTAAATTAGGAGTTTCAGACAGTGGAAACCCGGTACTTTCAGAAATTACGTTATTTTGTACCTGTGATGAATTAGAAGTTCCTGAATTATTGTAAAATACATATCCTGCAGCTATTCCAAGTCCTGCAACCAGAATTACACATATTACAATAAGATATTTAACAGACGGATTTGTATGTTCTTCACCTGTTTTCGTATTTTTTTTAATGAGAGTTCCACATTTTTCACAGTATTTAGCGTCTGCATCGTTATTTGATCCACATTTTGGACAATACACTTTTAAATCTCCTTAACTATAATTCATTTTTTGTTCAGTGCTAATTTAAGGGAATAATTCACCCGAATATGCACTTGCCTTTAATGTACGTACATAATTACCATTATCGTCGTCGATTTCCATGTAATAACTGTAATATGTATTGTTAATTGCTGCTAAATCCCCAAGAACAGGGTATGAAACCGTGTATCCCTCAGGATAATTACGCTTAACCCATGCTTCGGCTTTACTATATACTTTAGCAGAATCTGCATATATTGATTTAGTTTTTATTGATTTGGATTCAGACGTGCTTTGAGTAGTATTCACCTGCATATGAGATGTATTTTGCACTGAATGATTTCCTGTAGAATCGTTTGAGACATTGGGCACTTTTGAATTCTTTTCTATTAACATTCCTGTTGTCACCCCAATTCCCACAACAAGGATTATGCAGACAATAATTAAAATTTTAACAGTCTTTTCCATAGTATCTCCCTGAAAAATTTCCCTTTCTGTGCTTCAATAATAATCCCACACAGTAACAGCATAATTGTCAATATCTGTTGGTAATATATCAAGGGTGTATACTCCAGATCCGTGAGAAACCAGAATTGAATCTTCTTTTTTATCGGGATTTTCTGTTTCAGACCAGGATAATGTGCCCGAACCCACCGTATTAATTCCAATAGTATTCCCATCATACACATACACATCAAGATAATTGGTAGTGTAAGTTATTGCAGGCACGGCAGACATGGTTACTTTAAACTGATTGCCCTTAATTGTAAAACTTCCATAATCTTCTCCAGGTCCTGTATAAACCGCTACTTTGTGCCATGTTGGCTGGTAAGTCTGAGTATCTGGTGATTGTGTGGTTGTAACTACCTGGTCCTGTTTGGAATTATTGGCAGCGCTGTTTGCAGGGTTTTGAAGCAACATCCCTACAGTTAACCCAATACCGGCCACCAAAACCACACAAATAACAATTAGAACTTTAACACCGTTACTCATGCCGCTATTTTCATTTTTCTGTTTACTTTGCATATTCTGTTCATGGATACCTTTTTGCAATGATCGGCCACATCCTTCACAGTACTTGGCATCATCATCATTGTCAGTTCCGCATTTTGGACAAAACATTTTAAATCCCCTTACATGTTATTTTTAACTAACTTTTTAATGAATACACCAAGCCATCCGCCAATTACTCCAACTATTATCATCAAAAAAGGCAAAATTATAAGCTCAGCTAATGGCAGCACGGATCCAGCGGATCCGCTAGAAGGTAATGTTGAAGAACTGACTGAAGAAGATGATGACCCTCCAAAGGAACTAAAGGCACTTGCCATTTGACTTACTATTGCAATAGCAGAGAACCATACCGCACCTAAAATGAAACCCATATTAATAAGAGCTATTAATCCTAGAAATCCTCCATTAGCCATACCTTCAGAATAGGTTCTACAACAAAGGATACTTGTTACAAAACTTCCTAAAAGCATCATTGATAACAAAACTAAATATAATAATCCAACAAGACTTAATGCTCCTGAAGATACGAATATTCCATAAAAAACAGGTGTAATGAGTAAAACTAAAAGTGAAACTGCAAGTCCCACATAAATTCCAACCAGGTTTACTTTCCTATTTAATCTACCCAGTAAGTTATCTGTTCCAAATAAATTTATTTTACCGTCTAAATACTCTGTAAAGTTTGCTTGCGAGTTTTTTGTATTGGTTCCGCAATTTTTACAAAACGTTGCGTCTTCCTTTATTTCAGACCCGCATTTTTGACAAAAAGTCACTCTAATACCTCCTTAAATCCCCTTTATAATTCAATATCAGTTAAATAATAAAATAATATTTGCGGTTATATCCAAATAGAAAAATTTATTTGATGAATTAAAGAGATGCTAAAATATTATTGTTTAATAACAAATTCATCAATTTAAAGAAGACTTTAATACTTGATAACCGAAGATAAATACTTTCCAGATTAAATAACAAAATATTCTTATTGTATACTTCCTAAAATTCACCATATATCTCAAAAATCACAATAACACTTTTTATTTGCTCACAATAACAATAAAAAATTTAAAAACAATCAACTGTAAGAGTAATATTTATCTGTTTTACTGTCATAGACAACTGATTGTTCTCCATCACTGACTGCAGTATAACGTCCGTCGTCACTTTGAGCATATCCATATCCACTGTCAGTAGTTCCATAAGTTGCTCCTAATTCATCATCATGATACGCAGTAGCTACGCCATCATCACTTGATTCTGATGAGCTTCCACCATCATCTGAAGAATAAGAAGAACTTGTATCACTGGCATTTGAAGTACACCCCGAGATAGCTATCACTAAAACTATGAAAATCGTTATAATACCTGCTAGTGTTTTTCCATTTCCCATAATTTCACCCCTTTCGCTATTTTTCATTAAATAATTTAATGAACATATGACTACTTTAAAGAACTAATTTAGTTACATTCTAAAATTAGCCCGTTGACTGAACCTTAATATTCCCCCAACTTCATTTTCCTCAATTTCAACACTCCTAAAAAATGATGCATGAATTACTTCTCCTTTATAAACAAGAGAAGAACCAATAAACGAATCCCCTGCAAATCTATAATCAAATCCATATCCAACAGATTTATGTTTGCTTTCATCGCTTTTTATGACACCTTTAATGAATTTAATTGCTTTATCTGAGTTAATATCAGATTTAATGCCGCCATTTTTCTTTTGCACAAGAGCATCGAGTGCATAACTTTTAATTAATTTTTTATGGAGATTATTATAAGCAGAAGCACTAGATAGAACATCAAATCCCATAATTTTTCCATTAATAAATACTAACAATCCTTTTTGTCCAGACAGTGGTTCAAATGCATTTAAATAGTCATTTAGATCTTTTTCTTTAGCTTCATAAATATCTCTTAAAGCACTGGTTGGAGAATAGCATTCCATTTTCTCCTGCAAGTTATGAACTTCATTCCAAACTTCCCCCTTGATCCGATGAATAGCATCCATAATTTTCTACAGATCTTTTTACAGATGCAGATTTCTTATTTCTCACATTATACGATGCAATATTATCTGAATCTGTGAAACTCTCCGATTCATATGACCATCTGCCTTCTTCTACACAACTTACAGGAATAGTGATATCAGAAAGTTCTTTAAGTAAAATAGAGGTATTTATTATCCTATTTTGTTTTGCACCGACCAGTTCTTCCCCATCAAGTAACAAAACAGGGACTTCAGCACAGTTTGTTACTTTTAATTCTGGAACAGACCCTCCTTCATCAACCTCTGAAATTATAAGTAAACCATCAGCCATAGCTTCTTTTAAAGTGATATAATCAACACTTCCTTCTAAATCTGCAAATACTGGAAATACTGACATTTGTTCAAACTCTTGTATGTCTCCAAATTCCAAATTAGACAGAAAATTGCTTATTTCAGTTTCCATTCAACATTTCCCCTTTTTTAATCAGTATAAACAATTTCAATTTAAAAAATATCTTAAAGATTTAATTTATGTTTATTTAGAGCCATTTCAATAGTACTGACTAATTCATAGCCATCAAAAGGTTTAAGTATGTAATCATAAGGTTCAGTCGCTTTTATTGCATTTAATGTTGCTTTATCAGCACATCCTGTAAGATATACAACTGGCACATCCATTATTTCATTGATTTCTATAGCTGTTTTTATACCATCATCTTCTCCATTTAATTTAATGTCCATCAATACTAAGTCAGGTTGAATTTTTTGTGCTTTTTCTACGGTATTTTCGTTTGAAAAGGCGGCATAAGGCTGATACCCTTGTGATTGTAGTATTTGCGTGATTTCCAGTGATATAATGCCCTCATCTTCAACAATGAGGATCTTCAATTCAGACATACCTAAAAATCCCTTCTTCCAGTTAATTCCCCTACTTTGATCAACTACATCCTTATTTCCTTATTAAAGCCAATAAACCGCCAATTACAAGGAAAACACCACCAAGTACATAAAATAGGAAAATACATATGAAGCCAATTATTCCACTTAGCATCATTAATAATCCGCCCAATTTAGGCTTATTCCTAACTAGTACTGCCCCAATTATCCCCATAATTGAAACTACAACTGCAACAACACCTAAAATCATTATATCAGAAGCACCGGATGCGCTGAATGCGTCCCCTATACTCCCGACCATTACAGCCCCTATACCTCCAATTAATCCAAAAAATCCACCAATAATTCCTAAAACTAATTCTAAAGTTCTTGATGTCCCATTTAAGTTTTCGATTGATTCTTCTCGTTTTATTTCTTCTACCATAACTTCATCCCCATCTTTTATTTTACAATTCAGAAATTCTACAAACATAAGTCTAAAAATTAAAAAAATAAATGAAATTTAAACTTCCAAAGTAGTTTTATATATTGCAGAAGAATCATCGCCACCTGCAAATGCACTATCAAACACTAGAAGCTCTACTTTAGAAGGAGTTCCTTCATCAGTACTGATATAATCATTAGTGGAAAATTTAACCTTTTGTCCGGATTTAAGGTCGTTCATATTCCAAGCAAGGGAATTTCTTTCAATAACCGCGCCACTGGAATCATACCATACAGTAACCATTTCAAGGTAGTCGATATCACGAGTAGGAACCAATTGTCCTTTTATAGCATAATCTCCATATCCACCATTTGTTACTTTTAAATCTGTAATTTTAAAGGGTGGTGCTGTACTTTGAGATGAATTTGATGCAGAACTTGTGGAAGAATCAGTACATCCACTTGTAGCTACAATACCAACAATTAAGAGTACCCCTATTGCAATTAAATATTTCTTATCCATTTTTTACCTCCAAACATATTTAATTTTAATTTTTTTTAAAATTTTAAGTTTATTAAACTATTATTACTATAAGAAAAGCGTTTTTACGGCCAATACATAGCAAAATTGCTTAATCTATCTACTTCAATTAAACCCGCCCCCAATTTGAGTTCAATTATGTATCTTGTAATGACTAATATATAAGTGTATATGTTTTTCATTCACAAATATAATTTTAAATAGTAAAAATAGAATAAATATATGATTTATATGTATAAATAAATATTAATTAGTACATACATATAAATTATGTGTAAAAATAAAAATATTAAAGCTAAAAGGTTTAATGAACGCGTTAAATCTAGAAAAGTATATTAATCCTTAAAATAGAGGACTTAAACAATGATAAAAAGCATTTAGCTTTCCACGATAATATAAGAAGGTGATATTATGGAAAATACATTAATCTCAACAATATACTCAATCGAACCAGTGATGTTCTGTATTACACAATTTTCACCGCAAAAAATAGTTCTGCTTAGGGAAGAAGATTCAGACAGCAAACAGCGTGAAGCAGAAAGAATGCTTAAAGAAACTGTTGGAAAAGTAGTTGAAATAGAGACCAAGATAACAAGCCTGTATGATGTTGTAAAAATTGCAGAAGACGCTGCAGAATCGATTGAATATGAACATGCACATGGAAGAAAAATAATCGTGAATGTGAGCGGTGGACGGAAACCACAGGCTCTTGGAGCTCTCTTTGGATGCTATGCACGACAAGACCAGGTAGAACGTATTGTTTACGTTACAGAAGAAGATAAAACAGTTATAGATCTCCCTATTTTAAACTTCGGAATTTCAGCAACCAAAAGAATGATACTTGAAGAGCTGACCAAAAACGGAATAAGCGTGCAAAATTTAGCAGTTAAAGTTGGAATAAGCCGAGGGATGACCTACAATCACATAAGAGAATTAAGAGTGATGGGTTTTATAAATAAGGATAAACTTGAAATAACTACTGCAGGGAAACTAGCGATTATTTGATTTAGTTAAATGATTCATATAACTTAATAGAATCTTGGATTTTAGTTCCTTAATTTTATTCATTTTGCAATTAAATTATAGTTAAGTTTTATTAAGCTACAAAAAAAGTTATAATTTATTTGAGTGAAAATTGCAATAATAATCAGACATATTCAATTTAACCCACTTTTTCCTTTTATTCGTTAATCTAATCAATTGTAACTATTTAAAAACAAGTTAAATATCTAGTTACATATAATAAACGACTTTCCAGTAATTCAATAGAGGAATTTAGTTGACTAAAAAACAATGTAAAGCAATTACACAAAATGGCACAAGATGCAAAAACCAAACACAGTCAAGAAATGATTATTGTCATGTTCATGCGTATTTAGGCAACAAACAATATATCAAAAGCTTAAATAAAAAATATAACCCTAACAGTCATAAAAGAATAATAATAAAAGCAAAAGACTGGGACACTATCTTACTACTATTAGGATTAACCTTATTATTAATCGGTTCATACCTATTTTTTTATAAAGACAACTTAATCGGGGCAATTTTAGGAGTTATAGGGTTAATTTTAACTTTTACAGATAATGAAATTGAGAATAACACAGGCGTATGTGCATTATTGGGCTTAATTTTGTTTATAGGTGGAATATACCAATTTGCTTTTAAAGACAATATATTTGGATTTATTTTAGGAGTTATCGGATTATTAATTTTAACCGCCCTAGATAATCAAAGTAAAAAAAATAATTAATGTATTTATTTTGAAAATAATTTTAAGGCACAGTAGGGAACTTTGACGCAGTTTCAGACTTATTACAGAATGTTTTAAAGTCACATGCATCACACGTTCTCTTATCAGGATTCGGATTCCACGAAGATTTTATTCCTTTTCCATTAACCTCGCAAATAACGCTGTTTTCAATTTCAGCCACTACCTGATCAAATTCATTAAGAGAATTGTTAACTGAACTATTTTCTACTTGAATAATTCGTATAGATCTCTCATTTTTAAATAACTGAGATATAAGTGGCGGATTAGACCTCATGTTCCATTGAAGTATTTTCATCAGATCATTTTCAGATGGCATTATATCAGTACTTCTTTCTTCAACTTCCCTTTTAAGTTCCTTTAGATCCTCTTTAAAGAGAGAAAGTTCGTTGAGATAAAACAGAATACCTGTCAAAACTGGACGTGACTCTGGCTGCATTGAACGGAGCCATGCATAAGTTAAAACCTGCCAGTTGTGATGCTGCCAAGAAGGAGAGTTAACAGGAGGCCGTTTCATACCTTTATAATCTACAATAATTTCATATTCAGGATAATCTAGCGCGTCAATCTTCTCTCTAAACATTGGGTCCTGATGAAGATATTTCAAAATTAAATTCTTTGAAGATGCTTCCTCCAGCTTAACTGAACTTAAAACATCTATTATCCCAGTAACTCCATAATAATTTGAACGGCTTACACCTTTTTTATATCCAGGCATGTCCCTGATACCCTTAAGTTTTACTTCTGCATCGTCAATTAAAGGGAAAAGATGTGGTCCCCACGTATTAATAGCTTCTTCTGCCCTTACGCTTGCAACCAGCTTATGAGGGTGATTTGTATCAGGGCAAAGACCCTGCTCTTCACTTGGGCCGTGGAAAGGACAGAATATATTAGCAGGAGGCTGCAATCCTCTTGATCGCATTCTTTTATCTATTTCAAGTTCTATTTGACGTATTTGGGTTTCCCAATCCCAGGGAAAATCTTTCCAATCTCGTTCTCTCCAGCGTAAATAAGCTTCTTCCATTACTCCATGAATAAAATCCCCAAACCATAACTGAATAGGCATTGATGGAGGTAAGGTACCTTTATTCTGATACCTATACTGTAATCCACAGGTGAGATATGCTAATAAATCCCCTGTTAAGCTGTATTCTGGAATAATATACGGTTTTGATCTTACTGAAAGCGACATATTTTCACCTATATTAAAGTTAAATCCTTTAATCCCCTATGATTCATATCCCTATCCCAACCAGTGGCCACGTTAGGAATAGAATGATTTGTACCATCTCTTGTTTTATAACCATTGATTACAGAATTTAAACCAATCAACAATAGAACATCTTGAGGCCTGCTGTAAGCCACAAAATACTGCCTAATTAAATCATCGAAAGCCCTGTCTCTAGATTCTCTATCGGGACATCCTAACGGGCAATATGTTCTAAGTTCATCTTCTAAAGTGCACGATTTTCCACCGTCTTCTGGAAACCTTTTAAAGGTTTGAGAATGATGATTAGTCTTAAAATCAGAGCCCACATCAACAATAACCAGCGGGAACTCTAAACCTTTGGCCTGATGAATAGACATGAAATTAACCCTGTCATCAGGAAGAGTATCTAAAAGATCCTCGTCAACATCAATTGCCCCTGTGGCTATCGGTACAAAGATATTCCAGTAAGCTTCTCTTATTGAAACTTCCTCTAAATCCGGATATTTTTCATCAAAAACTATTTGTGAACCAAAACTACTGAAAAATCCAGTTTGGGCAATGGTTCTAGTAACCGCTTCTAAATAAACTAAACCTTCCACATCATCTTGAAGGAGCGGAACCCATGTTACAAGTTTATAGACCAGATCCATTAAAGCAACATCTCTTTTCCAATTCTTTCGGCCTAAAGGTGTTCTTGTTTTCCATGCATCTGTAAACTGTTTGAGAGTTACTGGATCGTTTGGTTCTGGATTCTCTTCAATATATTCTTGGGCACTTTGGCGCCATTTATCAAATCTTCTCTTAGCAGAGCCAGGTAATTTTTCAATGTTTTCTTGAACAAGTTTATCTGGATCAATACACTCCAAAATTAATCCACAGAGAACTCCAACCAGAGGAATTCTTTCTAAGCTCTGTCCACGAGGGTTGAACACTTGAATTCCAGGGTTGACTTCCTGTAATTTTTGACGGAGAAGAAGAGGTAATCTTGGCTTGCTTCCCATGCTCATTTCACGAGGAGAGCTTAAAAGAAGTGAAATATCTGTGGGAGAACCTTCCTTCGGATCTGCCTGAATTTTAAAGGATTTTTCTCCAGCTTTAAATTCAAATCCATCTTCATAAATCACCTGATGAAGAAATTTAGCGAGATCATCAGCTAAAGTGTGAATATCCCTTCTAAACATTCCAAGTATTGGAAAATCTGTAAAATC
Organism: Methanobacterium bryantii; assembly: GCF_002287175.1. Taxonomy (NCBI): domain Archaea; kingdom Methanobacteriati; phylum Methanobacteriota; class Methanobacteria; order Methanobacteriales; family Methanobacteriaceae; genus Methanobacterium; species Methanobacterium bryantii. The sequence goes on from NZ_LMVM01000005.1 coordinate 16,807, forward strand.
ATCTGATCTGGCAGGTATAATTGGAGGTTTATCTTTTACCCTTGCTGGCTGGAATTTCGCATCCAAACTAGCGAAATCATTGCACAAACCAACTACACATTCTGTAGAACGGTAATTTTTAGAAAGATTAATTAAAGTGGGATCAATGTTAAGTCCATTTTGAATTCTTTCTTTGAAGTTAGTGAACAAGTCAACTGTAGCCCCTCTAAATCTGTAGAGAGATTGATCATCGTCACCTACAACAATTACACTGCCTTCATTTTCTATTGCGGCTTTTGCAAGGCGGAAATAAATTTTTTCTTGGAGCAGGTTAGTGTCCTGGTATTCATCCACTAAAACAAGTTTAATTTCTTTAAGGAACTTATCCAGTTTTCCATCCTGAAGCTTATTTAAGAATTCCTGCTCAAGCATTGCAAAGTCATAAAGGAGTTTATCTTTTAAATCATTGATATAATCTGCAATTGCATCACAGGCCAGTTTACAGCCAGGATGATCATTTTGATCTCTAAATGCGTCAAAATCAACCTGATCATGATAGAATCGATCTTTGATTTCAAGTAAACTTTTACTCATTTCATTAGTGTTAAAACCGAATTTTCCGCCTCTTAAATTAATTAAGTATTCTCTTAAATCTTCTTCGTGATGCCTTTCTTGACTGAAAAGTCCAACACGCATCATGAGAGCATTTGCAACGAAATTTTCAACAACAACAGGCGGTGCAGCTCCAGGATCTCGATGGTTTCTTAAAATATCTTCTGAGATACTGTCTAAGGTTCCTGTGATTATCTGGTTAAAATCAAGTGTTTTTAAATCAAGGAAAATTGATGCATTAAATGGATCTTCTATTAAATGTTGTCTTATTTGGTCGCCCCAGCTTAGGATTCTTGATCGAAGTTCTGCTGCCGCTTTACGAGTGAAAGTTGTTGCAAGGATGCTTGATGGATGAATATCATCGACGAAAATGAATTTGAGGATTTTTAGGACCATTACTGTGGTTTTACCACTTCCAGGACCGGCTACAATGAATTGGGATTGATCTATTGGTGCTGAGATAGCTTTGTTTTGTTCTAGATTTTTGTTTTCTCTAATGTCTCTCCCTAATTTGTTTACTACTATTTGTTCAAATTCTTCCCATTCAATCATTATAATCCCCATCTATATTGGCCAGTAAATCTTAGTTAAAGGTATTAAAGTCCGCGTATCAGAATCAAAATTATCATAATACTGGATAATTAAAGTTACAAGTAAATCTGAATCAATTAAAGTTAAAGGTATGTTAGACCTATCCGCTTCATATTTAGCTTCTCTTGTAAATCCACCAGTAGAAACATAAAGTCCTTTGTCTCCAGGCCGTAAACCTCCAGTAAATCCCCTTATTTCTGGAGCTCCCATTTGACCTTTTCTATGTTTTACTTCCACAGCTATTCGAGGTTCCTTCAAAAGAAGACCATCTGGAGATGCCAGTACATCTCTACCCCTATCAGGCCCTCTTGGCGATACCATTGTTTTATAACCCATACTCCTAAGAATTCCTGCTATTAATTCTTGCATTTCATCCCAATCAAGACTTAACACACGATCCTTAATGAATTCATGAGACTTTAAAACCATATCTTCCTTAAGAGTGCCTTCTTCAGCATCTTCTTCCTCTTCATCCCTAAAAACCTTTTTACCATTGATAACGCTAATCATTTCAGATGAGGCATCTCCGTTAATCTCAAAAATAGTTGAAATTGCACCTAAAGTATTTCTTGTAGAAACAGAAAGATCATCTCGGTTTACGTTACCAATCCATTTTACTTCTCTAATATGATTATGTCTAGTGGAATTCTCTTTGAAAATATAATCAGATGATATTTCACCTATTAAATAAATTCTTTCTTCAGGATTGTAAGAAACAACATATTCTCCCTTATTAAATTCAAATCTAAATTTGTTAATTTGACTTGCAGTTATATTGACTTTACCCTCTTTAAATTCAGGATATTTTTTATTAACGAGTTTTTTTACAGCATTGTGAGATTTACATGCAGATAAATCCCCTATTTCATCCCAACCAATTGCTACAATGTTTTTACTTTTAAAATCATCTATTAAAAATGCATTTTGACCTGCTCTTACCATCCACATCTTCTTAGCCATATAATATCCACTCTAAAGTTAATTAACAAGTTATTTGTTAAACTGTTAACTTCATACTTTTTTTAATTAATTAAAAATGTTTTAAATCTTTTAATTATATAAAACTTTATTTTTGGCCCCAATCATAAAAAAAATAGCAAAATTAATAAACGAATTAAAAAAAATAGATTTTAGAAGATAAATTAACCGTAAAAAGAGTTTTAAAGGATTTTTACTTTATTTCCTGAACAATTTTTGAGAATTCCCCACCATTTAAAACGGGTTCAATACCACCGAGAGATACCTCTTCAAGTAAATTTGAATACACTTTTGCCATAGTTCTTTCAGACATTACTGGTTCTTTCAATTTGTAGACTCTTAAAATCCAGATATAAGCCTTTTGATTATCCAGATATGATTTAACATGTTCATTCGTCCAAATATGGTACTCTTTTAAAGATCCAATTCTTTGAGATGATCTTTCAATTACTTTTTCAACTGTTGCAAAATATTTAACTTCTGTTTTACGATTATCTTTCTTTGGAAGAGCATTTTTCTCAGCAAAAGGTTGGTATTCATTTCTAAAACTTTCCAAATAATTATCTTTGAGAGCATAACTAACCGTTGGATATAAAAGAAATTTACCGACGTTTGTTCTGTATTTTCTTATTAAAATAGTCTGTTTACCCTGTCCTAACGCTTCTATTGTTGCATTCCATTCATTGAGGCATTTAGTAATTGTCTCCATTTATTCGCCCCATTAACCTTTGTTACGACTAATAGTTTTAAATTCATCCTCATAGATATATTTTCCTGCTACAGTGACAAATCTTGATGGTTTAACTGGTTTTTTGAACTTTTCAAAATTCTCAAACTCAATAACGTTCATTTCAGCTCTTCCTTTTGCATATTCGTTGAGTTCATCTTTAGTAATCATCAATTTTCTACCATATTTTTTAGAAATAGTGTTTGTCTTTTGTTTACCAATAGATTTAATATTTGCCCAACCAGTATAAGCTTTAGCTCCATAAGACTCATAAATTATAAATTTATCTCCTTTAGAGACTTTACCAAGATATGATTTACTAACAAACACTGTTTTTCCTTCATTATATATTCTTTCAGCATATTCTGTTGGTATTGGATGTGATACAGCTAATATTTTCATAATTTCACCCTATAATAATATGAAATTCAAGATATATAATCTATAGTAATTAATTGTAGTTTAGACTTATCAAATGGTTCCAAAGTATTCTTATCAAGAGCAGATTTAGATTCAACATACTCATCTAATTCCATAAGTGTTTTTTTCCAATCATAGTGATTTTTATATTCTTTCCAAATTTTTCTTAGTTTTTGAAGTCCTTTTTTAGTATGAGGAATATAAACAATCTGTTCTTGGACTTTATCCCAAGAATTCTGTATTTCATTATCTGCAGGGTATTCATTCAAATACTCTTCAACTTCCCATCCAATAGCATCTAACATTGACTTTAAAAATTTGGTGCTCATTGATGAACTCCATGCCTGCATAAGTGATTCCTTAGTTTTCAGTTCTATACTTTTATAAGTCTTTTCAATGTCTCCGAGAATGTATTCATTGATTTCATAGACTTTATCAAAGAAATCAGGTACCCAACGTTTTTCATTAAAATCACAGGATACAAAATCAAAAATTTGTGACTTATTTGTTAAAAAAACTTCTTTATTCAAGTCATAGAGATACCAATAATGGAAATCGTCCCCGTATTTATAATAGAAAAATATTCCCGCAAATTCCCCATCTTTAAGACCACTATACACACCATATGGTATTTTTTGAAGTTCTTCTTGACTTTTTTCTTTCATAAAATCTTTTAGAGGTTGATAAAATTTTTCTCCGCCTGCAAATGATTCATCCTCTAATTCTTCAAAAACACTTTTATCTTTGTCTTTAATAGCACGAATGATTCCAAAAACTTTAGTGTTTATTTTTTCACCCAGAACACTACCATCCAAACCTAAAGAATCATTAATGTTATTTATTTTATTCTTAAGAATTTTAAGTAAATTCAAAAGCTCTTCTAACTCTTGTTCTGGGAAAAAGTTGCAGATATAAATCTTTTTATAAGGTGATCCAATACGATCAATCCTACCTGCTCGTTGAATCATTCTAGTAGGATTCCAATGTAAATCATAATTAATTAAAAATTTTGCTGATTGAAGGTTTTGCCCCTCAGAAAGCACATCAGTGCTCAATAAAATATCTATTTTACCCCCAGTGAATCTATTAACAAGTTTTACTCTTTGATTTCCGCTCCTTGACGTTTTTCCTGAACTGGAGACTGCTTCAATAGTTAATTCTTTAAATCTAGGATCTTTAATAATTTCTTCATAAATATAATCTAATGTGTCAGCATAATAAGCAAAAAGAATGATTTGACCTTCTTTAGATAACTCTAATAGCTTTTCCTTTAATACTTCTAATTTTGAATCGTCTTCCGGCCCAATAGTGTTCACCTTATTTAATATAGACCTGAATAATCCAATATCAGTATCCAGATCTTTCATTAAATCATCATAAGCATAATTATCTTTATTGAAGTCTGTTAGCTCTAGATTATCTAACTGTTCTCCACTTGAGAAGTACTCATCCACATCATCACTAGATAAACATTCGAAGTTCTTTAAAATTTTACTAAATTCTGTTTTATTAATGATTTTTCCGTTTTCAATACATTTTTTTAAGTATTCCAAAAACGAAATTTGTCTATTTATACTTATTTTAAAAGCATTTACACTGCTTTCCAATCGTTTTAAAAGAATGGTTCTGAAAATACCACCAACAGATATCATACGTCCTAACTGTAATCTTTCCTCTTCGGTTTCGATTCCACCAATTCTATATTCAAGCATTTTATAATAAGCCATGGTGAGCTTATTACTAATTATATCAGCAATTTCATTATACATTCCATTATATGTCTTATCCAGTTGGTAATTGATGTTTTCAAGTTTTCTTTCAGGGAATGTAATCTTGTTTGATTTATCATTACCAATATAAGCATTAGGGTAATTTTTTAAAATATAATCTCTAGTTCTCCTTATTGAAATCTCATTTAAAAGATCATTAAGTAAATTTGGACTATTTTCAGCCTGTTTAAAGAATTCAAATAAATCCGGAATATTTTCTTTAATGAATGCAGTTCGATCCATAGATAAAAGAAGCATTATCTGCCAGTAAAGGTCCCAGGCACCATTATTAATCGGAGTTGCGGTTAAAAATAAAATTTTAGGTTTCTTACCGGATGCGGGTGTAATATGATCATTTATCAGTTGGAATAAATGCTCCCACCGATTAGACATAGGATTTCGGAAATTATGACTTTCATCAACCACTATTAACTCTATTTCTCCAAGATTACCCCCAACTGATTCTTTTACTTTATCTAAAAAGTTTTGAGAACCTATTTCTTCTTGGGAAATAATATATTCAGGTAAAACTTTATCTTTTAATTCTTTTCTCCAGACCAAGTCTCTAATTTGCGCAGGACATATTATTAATGGCCTATTTTTCCTTTGTTGAATGTGGAAGTGTTCAATAACTTTTAGAGCAATATGAGTTTTTCCAAGGCCAACAGAGTCTGCAACAATAACCCCCCCATATTTATCTAAACGAGAGAGAACCCTATAAATAGCATCTTCTTGAAATTCGGCTAGATTGACTAAACTATTCCCTTTATCTTCAATAAATTCTTGGGCCTGAATATCATCTTTTTGGAATTCATAAAGAGTTTTAATAAATATTTCATAAGGAGTGTATTCTCTGCTTCCAAAGCGTGATTCTTCAATTAAAGCCAATAATTCTTGTTTAAAATCTCGTGAATGGGTCCAAAATTTTTCAAACCATTCTTTTCGAATATGATCTGCCTCTGATTTCATACCCCATTTATTAAGTTCACCAAATCTGGTAAGTCCTGGAACTGTGAAATTAGAAGATCCAATTATAACTCTATCTTCAAAAATATATGTTTTAGCATGAAGGAAATCTTCAAATAGCCTTATTTCAACATTATCTCTTTCTAAAAAGTTAATAAAAGCAGACCCAATATCATCATTTTCTTTGGACAAATCCATACCCTTAATTTCTTTCATCACATCTTCTTTAAGAATATCTCCTAACGTAGAATTAGTTCTCATTTCAGGCATCTTTCCTAACAGCAACCTAAACTTTTCCACACCATCAAGCTCATCTTTGATTAACCCATAGGCTTTTATTTCAAAAAAAGCTGTGGCAATGTCAAATTTAGTATTATAATTATCTTTAAGAGAGTCTCTTAAAAAGGTTAAAAGATTATTTTCAGAACTATTATCAATTATTTCACTTCGAAGCATAATATTCACACCTTTAGACTTTTAGCTTTATCAATTCTCTGTTTAACTAGTTCACACACACTCCAGTATACTTCTTTGCGTTCTTCAGCTGTAAGTTCAAGTTCATCAAATATAATATCATCAAGTTCTGCCCTATCGGGTAAAGGATTTGGTTCTTGTTCTCTTATAGGTTTTTCAGGATTAAAACCACATTCTTTGAGAATAGAATTCGTTTTTCTTTCCATCAACTTTAAAAAGCTTTTGTTCATTTTTTCTTTGTTCAATAATGGGGAAATAACTGGAAGTTCTTTGGCGCGTTCAACAGTAATAAATAGAGCTCCTTGTCCAAGACCCATTTGCCCAAATAAGTTTATAAATAAACTAAATATCGTAGAATTTAAGAAAGAACCTAATTCTAACAATTCATCATTTTCCAAAGGTTCTATACCATACATCACTTTATCAATTAGTAACCTTGGTTCATTGTAAATAATTGAAAAATCTTCATTAAAAGTTGATCTAATTATATATTTTGACCTTAATTCTATAGATGAATACCAAATATCCCTAGAACTACAAGTAGGTCTATTATTAAAACCCTTCATTTCACCCCATTCAATATATTTATTTAATTCAGAGTTTTTATCAGTCTTATTTTCTTTACAAAATAGAAGTTTATATTTAACATCATCCTTATTCAGCAGGATAGACTTAAATTCCCTTGGACTTTTAATTACAGGTTTTAAATAATCTTTTTCAATTTTAAAATCGCCAGATGGACCATCCTTTTTAGGAATCAAGCTATAATAATCTTTTGTTTCCTCTAAATCAAAATACTTACTTGGAAAGTAAAAAAATTCATTAGCACCAGTCTTTATTCCAAACTTAACATCTCCCACGTCACATAATTTAACTAAATTTGCTTTTGATCTTTCTAAAATTGTATAAAAAACATCAGGAGCTCTTAAATATTTTCCGCCCCAGATGTTACCACCATAATATCCTGACTTAAATTTTCCTTTATGTTTATCATATTTTTTTGGATATTGCCATCCTTCTATAAGTAAATCTTCCTGAATTACAGGGAATACTCTATAATTTGGTGTTTTGATAACATTATTTATTAGTTCACTGATTTCATGACCTCTTGAAGCTTCAATATTTTCTATTTCTATCAGATTTTCAGAGTGAACAACTTGTTCAAACGGTTTCTTAAACATCACAAATTTTGCAATATTATTTAACATGAGCCAGTCTACGTTTTCTTTTTCTCGCAATGAATTTTTATCTGATTTTTTATCAAATTTAGGAGATCCTAAGAGTGCAATAATAGTATTTACATCCGCATGAACAAAACTTCGTTTAGGATTGTCATAAATTGCTTTAATTGGCACATATTTCAAAAGGAATTCTTGTAGATCCTTACCATATCCAACATCTAACCATGAATTAGACGTAATAAAACAGAAAACACCTTTTTTATTAAGTAGACTTAATCCATGGAAGTAAAAATAAATATAATAATCGCTTCGTTTATCAAGCTTTTTTATTACAGGGAATTGACTTTTCACAGAATCTATCAATTTATCTTTATATTCTCTTTTATCCTTTAAAGAAATATCTGTTTTATTTTTTTGAGGAGGAGCTATCTTTTCTTGCCGTATATAAGGAGGATTACCAATAACTATATCAAAACCATTCTTATCTCCAAATATTTCTGCAAAATCAATTTCCCAAACAAAAGGTTTATTTTTAGAATCTTTTAAAGCCTTTTTCATTTTCCTTAAATTTTGAACTTGGGTTTTATTTTCCTTTATTTCCGCCAAAATTTTCTTGTTCGATTTATCATCAAAATTTTTGGCCTTTATAGTTGTTTTAGCTCCTAAAGTTACTTGTTTTGATTTAGAACGACTGTCTTTTGACTCAATCCCTTCCTGAATGATCTTAATTCTGGAATCAATTATCGAATTAAACAATTTTAATTCCTGTTTATGAAAAGCTTCAATACTTTTATATTTGGCTCTTTGAGGATTCTCAAAATATTGGGCTTTTTCATGTTTTAGTTCCTCAAGTTTTTTCTTTAATGCAGGATCAATATCATTACTCCTAAGATTAAAATTCATTCCACCAATTTCCTGGACCAATGAATCCCCTACTCTAAGATTAAGATTTAAATTAGGAAGCAACGGCGATCTTCTTAATTCTTCTCCACTAATATTGGTTTCAATGATTAATTGTAACCATAATCTTAACTCGGCAGCGTGAACTGCCCATTTCATTACATCTACACCATATAATGAGCGCTGAATTATCCTATATTTCATCTGGTAGTCATCTAAGCTGGTATCAGTATATTTATAGACTTTTCCATAAAGTTCACCGAGAACATTCATCATTCCGACCAAAAATGCTCCAGAACCACATGCAGGATCCACAACAGATAAATTATCTAGTGTATCTTCTATTTGATCCCACCATTCTTCTTTGGTTAGATATTTTTCAGTTTTATCAAATTCACCAGGAGCATCAAAAACAAAATGATAAACATGATATTTAGGTAAATTAGGGAGATAATTGGCCAAATAGTCAACTAAAGACCTTCTACACATAAAATCTACTTCAATAATAGGCGTGTAAAATATTCCCCATTTCCTACGGCTTTCGGCATCTTCTTTTTTCTCACTTTCGGTGTAAATATCCACATCTTTACTACTGAGGCTTGCCAAAGTTTCATAAACATATCCAATCATCTGAGGATCCACAGCAACTTCTGATTCAAAAGGCATATCTTCTTTTATTGTAAAATTATATTTTTCAAAGAATTCAAAGATTTTCTGAAACACTTCATCCTTTATTTTTACAGGACATGTATCAATCTTATTTTCTTTGAATAATCCCCCATTTAAGTATGGAAAAGAGATTATTACATCTTTTATATCTTGAGGTAATTCTTTAACATCATAACTTCTATTATTAAATCCTTTGAAAAATACCTGATTTAACCATTTTACATGAAATTCATTAGAACCAAAGTTATTTTGTTCTTTATAAGATCTCCAGAACCAATGCATAAATTTAGGATATTTAAGCCATCCTTTCTTTGAAATAAAATATATAAACATTACTCTATTTAAAAACTGTAAGGTATATTCATGAGCGCCTTTTGGAGATACTAAAGAGCTCTGAATCGATTTTCGCAACTTAAAAAAGATATTTTTGTAATCTTCGAAAAATGCTTCAGTTACTTTCTCTACGTTGAATGATTCTCTCCATTTGCGCCAGATCTCACGCCAATTAGATTCACCCTCATACATAATCTTAGAAAGAGTATCAATTACAGTGTAATGTTCCTTTCTTTCTTTAATATCATCCTTATTAATGACTAATTTAGTTATTTTAAGGCGATATTTACCTTTCTCTACTTTTTCCCTATCAGGAAGTACAAAAATCATCTCAGAATACTCTTCATTCACCAATATTATTAAAAAGCGTAAATATTGGTTATCAAATTTGTGGGCAACTGATCGAACAAAAGAAGGAGCTAATGAACAGGTTTCAAGAAGAAAAACAGGTAGATTTTCATCAAAATTTAAAATAGAGTATATTCCATTTATTCGCTCTGAATCTTCTTTTTTAAAATTAAAATCAGTAATTTCTCTTTTATAAGTGACATCAAACATTTTTTCTTCAGGATATTTTAAAGTCTTAAACAGTTCAAATATGCCCTCAGCGGAATTAATTTCAATTATTTGCTTTTTTAATATTTTTTTGAATTCTATATCCAAATTTATCGCCCCAAAGAGTATTCGAATTTTATTTCATGAAATTTATGTATTATCTTAAATTTTTAATATTAAGAGCCATTGATTTAAAGGTTATTATTTGTTTTTTAGCGTAATACAAAATTTTATAAACTAAATAAGATAATTAAAACTAATTAATACATTTAAAAGTTAATTTTATTAATTTAAGTATTATATAAACCTCTTTAAAATCAGAGATAATTTAAAAGAATTTTGCAAATGTTGATAATACTAATGATTAATTTGTTGTTGCATAAAATATCAAATTATTAAAATTGAATTAATTTAAACAAATAGCACTTAATTCCCTTTTTTCAATTATATTCCTCAAAACAGCTTTAATAAATGAAATTAACTCATCTTCTTCTAACCCATTCTTTCCAGGAGTTAACGGGAACGCACCTACAGAAGGTATTGGTTCCTCAGGATCAACATAAAATATTTCTTTCAAGTCCCCCGGATAAAAAACATAAGCACCTTCAGTTTTCAAAATAGCATCTTTATAAGTATGCATCTTGTATAAATCACCATATTTATACTTTTTATAGATTTGCTCTTCAGTATCTCTAGTTTCAACTTCATTCTCTTCAAGTATAATATTTTGAGAACCTATTTTTTCATAGAAATCTAAAACAGTACCTTCAGACCGATATTTAGCATCAAAATGTACAAAATAGGTTTCATTATCAAAATCAATTTGTATTGTATAATCCGGTTTAAATGGAAGAGAATAAGCTCGATACAAAGTATTTTGTGAGAAAAGACGATTATACATAAGTTTAACATGTAATAACTGTCCTTCAAACTCAAAATTAAATAATTGAACTGATTTTACGCCCCTATTAACTTTAATTGACCATTTATTTTTATTAACTTCGTAAATATCACTGTACCTAATTTTTTTCCCACTAATTTTACCCATAACATTGATTAATTTGAAATAACACCAATATTCATATAATTCGCTTAATTTACGTTCGTATCCTTTGATATTTTCTTCTACTTCTTCCCATTCAAGTCTAAAAGCAAACTCAAAATTGATATAATATTTGAAAATATCTCGGTATCCCTCTCTTTTTTGGATAACCTGCGAATTAAGAGGGATATACTGTAATTCGCCCACTTCATGTGTCCATCGATCAGAAAGATAATCCTGTACAATTTCACGATATTTAAAAAGTTTATCTCTGATATAACCATCTTCTTCACTGAAATGTTCTATCATATCGTGAATCAATTTATCAAGTAATTCAATAAAATACTTTAAAAGACGATTTTCAGGCGTGTCAATAGTTTCTTGATGAAATTTCTGTATAATGGTGTCAGGAACATAGCTTTTCATATTAGAAGGCCAATTTTTAGGTGGATTTTTTGACTTATACAAATTATCAGGCCGAGATATGATATCAATTATCTCTAAAGGTCCAATATTAGAAGCAAAAGTAGCTGGAACAGTTTCCATATATTTTTCAAGTCTAGAATACATGTTCCGTAAAATATATTCATATGCTAAAGGAAGATTTTCAGGGAGGAATAAATACTCAAGAAACATGAAATCCTCATAATATGTCTCTTTGATCCTTTCGCTGAATTTAAAATCTTGAGATAAAGGTGCGTCTGTTTCAAACAATATCCCAGATGCAGCCTTAGAAAGATCTCCAATCATCGCAGGATATTGTTCATAATAACCTATTTTCTTGGAACGCACTTCAAAAGGATAAGAAATGGATTGAGTATCATTGATTTTTACATCAAAAAAAGATTTACCTGCATAGCTATGAAAATTTAGGTTTCCTCCAGCTCTATATTTTTCTTTATCAAATAATGGTATCTTCCAAGGCTCAAATATAAAATTATTATGTTGATCTTTCCTAAGAGTAGGTAACAACTCTAAATTAGAACAATTTTTGATTTTTTCAGATGCTTCAAAAACCAATTGATATCTGGTTTCTTCAAGGAGCAGGATATTTGATAAGTTAATATCATTTCCAGAATAATATTGAATTGGTGTTTGGTTATCGGGCCTTTCTACTAAAGGAATATTTTCAAATGAAATACCCTTTCTATTAAAAGAAACAAAATCCACATCTATGCATTTTATTTCAGCAATAATTGTTAAAATACCCAAATCCACATCATATTCATCTTGAATTGGTATCGAAACTTTTTGATCCACCATGAAAAGCCCCTAATTAATAAATGAAACATATCTTTGTTCATAAAGCACTTTATCCATTTCTTGAATCTTCAAAGCAGATTTAGGATATTTTACGTTTTCTGAAAGAATATTTTCAAAATTTCGTGGTACTTTTTCTGATTCGCCACTTAAGCAAAGTTCAAATAATTCTTTTATAACATTTTCAAGTGTTCTCTGAGAGCCATGTATTTTTGGTATCATTTTTTGCTTAATTTGAGCATCAAAATAACGGTTCCAATCATTCCAATCCTCTTTTTTGCCATCATAAATCCATGCAACGTACATAAATCGCAGAATTTCATCTATAACACGGAATCCAAAATCAAATCCTGCTTTTTTAAGGGCTTCCTGGAATTTATTAAGTTCATCTGACAAAACATCCCACAAAATGCCTTCATTTGTTTCGACATTGATTAAATGTTTTCTAATATCTTCAATACGATATTTTCTAATATCTAGATCTGATAAAGGGCTTTCTATATATTCTACATTTCCATTTAGTTTCTCTGGATTAAATCCATTTGACATGTAATTTTTGACTGGAATCGTTGAAAATTCAATAACATTTGCTCTGTCAAGTACTTTAGGACTGAACATGTATGTAGTCTCGTCTACATTTACAGTTCCAATAACAAAGAGATTTTTTGGAATTTTGACTTTTTTAGGGTATTTTTCTTCTTCATCAGATTTATGTAGTGTTATAGGTTCATCACTTTCCATAGCTGAGAGGAAATCAGCGAAATAACGTTCAACATGAGAAAGATTCATTTCATCAAGTATTAAAAAATAAGGCTTATCTTTATTTTCAGGTTTTAATGCTTCCATAATTATTTCTAAAGCATCACTAGTCATGTATTCATCTGTTATTACATTATAAAATCCCAATATATGCCTATTTTCAGTCCAATTTGCTCCTACAGGCACTATTTTATACTGTGAATTAACATTAGATTGTAACAATATTTCTAAACTTACTTTCTGCTCAGGATCTTTGTTTGCAAGTTCTTCTAATCTTAATTGTATATTATCCTCTTTACCTTCATAAAATAACTGAGAAAGCATGTGAAAATTACCTTTACCCTTGATTCCATCAATTTTGATATCATATGAACCATCATAGTTAGGAACATCAAGTTCATTCAAAACATTTTTCTTAAGAGTCCACCCCTTATTTTTTGCTGCTTTTCCAACCTTTACTTCTGTAGTTATCGAAGAACTTTCATTTTTTGAACTAGATATATACTGAGCAAATAATTGTGCAATTTTTGTTTTACCTGTACCAGAATTACCAGTTAATATCACAAATGGTTTAACTTTAAGAGATAATAAGAAATTTTCTATTATTTCAGGTTCAAAATAGAATTCTTTAGCTGATAAAAATTCTGAAAATGAATTTTCATAAGGAACTTCGAGATTATATTTTTCTACTAGAATGTTATAAAATCGCAGAATTTCTTTCAAATCTTCTCTTAATTGATTTTCAGAGGGCAAATTTTCAATATCATAATATTTAGCATATACATTACCTTCTTCGTAAAGAGAACAAAGTCTTGAACGTTTACTCAAGTTTATATCTTTCTCTTTAAATTTTTGTGATATTTCAGGCGTATGTAACTCTAAGAACGTTCTAAAATTATTTGATCTATCATTTAAAACCTGTTTTATCTTTTTTAAAGATTTATTTTCCTGTTCAACTTGCGTAACTCCCTGATTTAATGATAAAAAAACGCCATTCCCCTCTTCATTAAAAAGATAAACTGGATAATATCCATTTCTCGGAGTATCAGTTACCCTTAAGTCTAAAATAACTCCCCACGGACAACAGGTCCGATTACCCATTCCAGAAGAACCTTTAAATCCATATTTATTATTTAAATCAAAATTTTCAACAATTGATTCTAAAGCATACGGCAAATCTTCATTTATTAAGTTCAAAAGTTTATCTTCTGAAGAGATAGTTTTATACTTTTTTGAATTCATTATTTTGATTTCTCTTCCTATTTGACTAATTATATGGTTTAACTGATAAACATCACGAGGATTTTCATTTCCAAGTACATATGCCCATACTTCATCTAACTGGAAAAGCGAAATATGATACTTCTGGGAGATATCATTGATAATTTTATTAATCTCTACATATTCCTCTGCAAAACTTGTACCTCTCCCAAATTCTGGTTTTAATCCTAATTTTTCTAAAGCTTCAATGCTTACACTATTATAAACACCATACTTTTCTGGGTATACAATTAATAAAATTGGCGTTAAAATTGCGGTTCCTAACCATTTAATAAATTTAGGTTTACCTTTTGGAATTAAGATATCTAATCTTTCTTTAATGTCTTTTTCTTCGTTTAAAAGAATCTTTAATGCTTCTTTTAGTTTTTGCATATCTGAAGTTATTTCATTTCCCCGTCTATGAATTCCACTCCAATGTTTATTATTTTTAATTATAAGAAAAGATTTAAAATTCTCTTTTGTTAAATTATCTAAATTATCAGGATGGAAAATACTTCCATATTTCTTAATTACTTCAATTTCTGCTTCCTGTCTTTCGGGTCTTTGAAAATTTTCTTTAGTTCTTTTAATAGCTTCTTCAAGTTCCATTATATCTGCATCCCCTTTAACTATTAATATGTATCTTACTAGTTATCCACTCTGCACTATCGTCACCATTTACTTTAAATAAGTACATTTCTCCCTTATTTTTTGTAATGCTATCAATTTCGCCTTTAACCTTCTTTGGAGACATAAATGGCAGTAATTCATCAACTGCACGTATTTTAGGCGAATATACAAAGAACTCATAAATATTTCTTTGTCCTTTGAGAGTAATTTTATAAAAACTAACTCCTTCACTTTCTACCCGTGAAATTTCATAATTTCCAGTATCTAGAGAGATTACATCTTCATAAAAACAGTCTTTATATTCTTTAAACTGCTCTTTCATATCATAAGCAATAATATGATTTACACATGGCCCAATTGAGAATACCACTGGCTTAACTTGAATTAAAGGGAGAAAAACATTCTCAAAAATCTGTAGATAAATGATCGGGACAGTTCTACCGCTCCTAAAGATCTGTATGGTGAATTTTAAGGCTTTACTATCAGATTTTGCCTCATGATAAGCCATGTAAACCTTTTCAAATATTTCTAGAGGTTTAAATTGGAAATATGATTCTGGAATAATTGAATGTTCAATTGAACTTACATTTGAGACATTATCATTTTTGCCTGAGAATTGGTTATAAATGGAAATACCTTCTTTTTTTATTCTCTGTATAAAATCAGCATCTAAAAAAGACTCATAACATTTTGTTACATCAATGAATTCTTTATTGTAGTTATTCACGTTCTCAAAAATAAGCTGATAGCTATAAGATGCAGATTCTGGATTATAAGAATCAAGGATAGAATTACTATTTTCTACGCTGTTAATCTTGTTTAAAACTACGGGAAACCATAAAGAAGTATCAATATTTCCCTTTTTTATTGCATAATTTAAAATTTTAGAAATATCAGTATTAATCTCTAATTTTGAAAATAAATTATTGTAGGCTTTAATAAAATGAAGTCTCTTATTTTTGATAAAGTTTTCAAGAAGATCCTTTTTGGTTTTAGAATCAAGAAATCCGCAGTGAAAAGAGCATTTTTGAATGGTAATCTCATCCATTACTTCAATACTTACTATAACTGGAATAATCTTCCTCATTTTATTGTAATCAAAATTTATAAACTCAAAATATCTAACTAGAATGAAATGATAGAAAAATAAAGGTTTTCCACTTTTAATAAAAAATAATGCTTTATTGAATGTATCTATATATTCTTGGACCTGATTTTCAACTTTTTTTAGCCCTCTTTCATTTATTCTGCGTTTTAATTCAATTATATAAACATTATTTTCTTCATCAAATCCAACTATATCACAAAATTTCATCTGTAAACCAACAACATCAAAGGGAAGGGGTAATTCCTTTGAAATCAAATTCAATTTCAAATCTTTTCCTGTGATTCTCCCAATTTCTTTTGAGAGTAAATCTAAATTAGAATCATGACATAGAATATCTCTAAAGCGCACTTCACTAACCATTAAATCACCTGAAAACCTTTAATCAGATTTTATCCTGCTGACAAACTTCTCCTTACACTCAGAAGACAAATCGTTAAAATAACAGTTCTCTCTCAAAAAACAGCTTTTACATTTTAACGATTGGCAAAAGTCTGCTCCCAAAAGAAAAAGATAACGATTAAGCTCATAAGGGTTATAGCCCAATTCAGAACACAATTCTTGCATTCTATCAGATATTTTCGAATATTCAACAATATTAGTCCTTTTAGAAACAGGTATAATCTCTTTTAAAACCTCATCAAAGGAATTTAATGAATTATCTTTAAAGAAAAGTCCAGTGTACTGAAAGGAATAAGCCACATTAACATCAATAGGCAATATATCATATTCAAGACCTTCAACATCCCTTAAAAAGAAAGATGCCGATTTTAATGAAATATATTTTAATTTAACGAGTTCTTTAAATATAGATTCAATGTCACTTGAGTTATGTTTAATAAAATCTAAAAATTCATCAGGAGAATACTCATTATAAGCCTGAACAAATGCATCAGTTCGAGAAGCTCCTCCTTTACCCCTAATTTCAAAATCTGTCTTTGAATGATAATTTTGATGACCATAAGCCTTGAACATAGATTGGACAAATTCAGTTGCGTAAGGTGATTTTGCTAGAAAATCAGGGTTTATATCTTTATACATCATATTTACCCATATTGGGATAACTATAGATGCAACGTCCCTCTGCTGGTCTACAATGGTATAAGCTAAACGATTCAGTAATTCTACAGGATCATAGTCTCCATTAGAATCTTTTTTGATAATAATGGGTGCAATGAGTTTTTGAAAATTTTTACCTTCAGAAAAATATTGAATTATTTCATCAATTATTGACATATAAACACTTCAAACCTGATCATATGTCATATTACATAATATATTAATATATTTCGATCAATAATCACATTATAAAACGTTTCAATCTATATAATATCCATATAAAATATTATTGTAAGAAATAAGAAATAAAATATTATATTTTAATAAAATAAGTATTATTACTTAATAAGATATTGTTAAGTTAATTCCAAAAATGTCAAACCTAAATCAGTGATATAATATCTTTTATCCTCTTCTTTTACAAGTTCCATTTCCTTAAGGTCGTTCATGTGCACATAGGCACTGCTAGTTCCTGGCTTGAACCCCACACCTGAAAAAATGTCACTTGTTTTAGATCCAGAATTTTCTTTAATATAATTTAATAATTTAACTTTAGTTCTGCCCAATACTCCCGGATTGACAAGTGTCGGCTCTAATTCTTGGTTATTACATATGTGAATAATTGGTAATGTCTTAAATCCAGATATATAAGAGTACAGATACATACCAAACAAATCAGGAAATATAACTGCTGCGACTATGTCTTTTTTCTCAAAGATACCATTAAGAATTTTAATTGAATCTAAATAATTTCCTTTTAATTGAATGTCCGTTATGTCTGGTAATATCCCTAAATCGCCCACAGGCTTATTCGTTACAATAAGGATATCTCTTGTATTGAATTTCCATGCTATGCGTTCCAGATTTTTAGGATCTTTGATGTTTGTAATGACATATCCCATTTTATTCCCTCTTTGCCGGAAATTCTGTTTCTTATTAGGTATATTCTTTTCTAATGCGTTGTATTCCCTTTTTTAATAGGGAAACTTTTATATGTAAGTGTTTACTCATATTAAAATAGGGAAATTACCTTAATGTATACGGAAAAATTAGGAGGCGAATAAAATGCCGCTTTTAATCAACTATGAAGAAACCCAATCTGCCAAAGAAAAATACCTCAAAATGGGACTAACAAACGATATTGAGATTTGGTTAGCCATGCACAGCTGGAAAATAAGAAAACTAGGACTAGAATTAGATGGAAAACCACTAGCAGAACTGATAAGGTTAGATGAGAAACTGCTTGTTGTTATCAATGAGAAAACAAAGAAAATGTTAGTATTGAACGATGTGGAATGTAGTGATTTCTAAGATTGTTCGCTTTTCTACACGACGAAAAATTTAGAGTTAAAATTAAGTTATAAAACCATGTCAACCCCAATAGGGCAGTGATCTGACCCTTCAATATCTGAAAGAATATATGCCGATTTTACAGTTTCCTTTAAACTTTCACTTACAAAGAAATGGTCAAGACGCATCCCTACATTCTTTTCCCTACAATTATGGCCATAAGGCCACCACGTATAATTTTCAGGATCTCCATTAAACATTCTGAAAGTATCAGTGTAACCAGAATTTATTAATTTATTTAAAAATGCCCTTTCTTCTTTTAAAAAACCAGGATTTTTAGCTGCCCTCGCAGGATTCACTAAGTCAATCTCGTTATGTGCTATATTAAAATCACCACAAATAAGCACGTTTTTTCCAATTTCACTCAAATTTTTCATTTCATCGAGGAAATACTTATAAAAATTGAACTTACGCTCAAGCTTCTCCTTTGAACCTGCACCTGACGGGAAATAAATATTAAATAAAATGAAATCACCATAGTCTGCTTTCAGTATCCTCCCTTCATTTTCATAGTCAGAATTACTAAAACTCTTCTCTATTGTCTTTGGCTTGTTTTTAGAATAGATTGCTACACCTGCATAACCTTTTAATATTTTAGACGGGCAAAAATAGGAATGATAACCTTCTATTTCTTTTAATTTTTTAGGAATTTGATCTTCAGTTGATTTCACTTCTTGAAAGCATAAAATATCCAGGTTTAATTCAAATACTTGTTTTAAGTATCCTCCTTTAAATCTGGTTCGCAGTCCATTGACATTCCATGATAATATCTTTAGTTCGTCCATTTTTTCACCTAAATTTGTTAAATTTGATATGCTATTTAAACTTAAACCAGTTCCAAAAAATCAAACCCTAAATAACCCAACCCATATTCCATATTCATATTTCGGCTGCAGCATATTGATTACCAGCCAAAGTCTTCAAAATCAGGATTTCAGGAGGTATTGCAGTAGAACATAACAAACATAAGGATCATAAGAAATTTTTATGTTTATTATGTTTACAAAAATATAAAACATAACAAACATAACGATCATAAGAAAAGTTTATGTTAATTATGTTTTGGTGATGCAATGAATCCGTTTAAAAAAAGAACAGGAGCATTTCCTTCCTATTTTACCGGGAGAAATAAAGAATTAAATGAGCTAAAAAGGATATTTAAATCAACAAAAGAAGGAGATCCTGGACATACTATAGTTTATGGGCCAAAAGGCATTGGAAAAACTTGTTTACTTCTAAAGTTTCAAGAAGAGTTAAAAAACGTTGAAGAAACATATGCTATACGCATTCCTTTAGTTGAGGGAAATTTTGACGATATTTATAGTTTAATAATAGATAAGTGCACGGATGATCTTAATATCCAGATAAGCAGTTTTTGGGATAAACTTAAAGGAATAGGAGTTAATATTCCATTTTTAGGAGGATTTACTTTATCGAGAGATATACCTCCAACTTCACCATCTGTTGCCCTTGAAAAAATACTAAAAACAATATATGAAGAATTAGAAGGCAAAAATCCAGTTTTAATCCTTCTGTTCGATGATTTGCAGCGGATCATAATTAATGAGAATACTCAAAGAGTTTTAAGCATACTTCAAAATGCTTTAGTTGAGCTTAATCTCAAAGGTTTAAAAATAATGATTGTAGCTACTGGATCATATGATATATTCTCAAAAATACAGGATTACACTGATTCTGCTGTCAGAATTTTTGATCCATATGAACTAATGCCATTGTCACCAGAAGAAGTAAAGAACGGAATACAGGTCCCTTCCGAAAAACATGGTAAAAGTTTCACTAATGAAGTGATAGAACAAATATACCAAATTTCGGAGGGAAATCCATATTATGTGCAGGTTATGGCTCACAACTGTTTTGAAGAATCATGTAAAACCGTGGAAATGGAAAACTTTGAAAGTGCTTTTCCTAGTGCATTAAATTTTTTGGCACAGCGAGAATTTAGAGGAATGTACGAAAAGTCATCTAGTGAAGAAAGAAGAATACTTGCCTTAATGGCCGAAAATAAATCGGATGTTTTATCATATAAAGAAATAAAGGAAAATAATCCTAAAAAATCAGAGCCATCATCCCTGTTAAGAAACATGACAGAAAAAAATCTCATTTTAAAAGAATCCAGAGGAAAATATAAACTCCGTGATAGAATGTTTAAAGAATATTTGAGAACCACTAAAATATATGAAAAAAATGGGACTATTTAAAATCCTTTTTTAAGTATATGACATTCAGGATACAGAAGAACTAACAAAAACAGTTATCATTATTATTCTTATAACTAGAGTAATTCCAAAAAATCAAACCCTAACGAACTCAACTCATACTTCCTCTCAGACTTTACAATTAAATCCATATCTTGAAGCTTTTTCAACCCATCATACACAATAGTTCTTGTTATTTTAGATTTACGTATAATTTCAGCTGCAGTATATGGATTATCTTTTAATGTTTTTAAAATCATTATTTGATGCTTATTTAACCTGTTTTTTTGTGGAGGCAACAACTTAAATTTTCCATTATACAAAATATAGGTATTGTAATCTGCATCATTACATAAAATTTCATACATCAAATGTATACCAACTTTATTGGGTTCTATGAAGAATTCACATGATTCAGTTTCCCGCAAGATATCTTTCACCTGCTTTAATGCAGAAATGAAATCATCATTTATTTTAACGTAATTTACATTCCAGTGATAGCTTTTAGGAATCTTCTCATGAGTTTCATCGTAAAATACTATGGCATCATTAAATTCACTCTTATCGAGTGCTTCTATCAGGTCATTTTCTTTTGTAATGTTAGTTATCATTACTTTTGCCAAATTACCACCTGATCTTTTTAGGATTTTCCATAGTTAAGTATTTAGCTCCATTTTTTTATGTATTTATCCATAAATTTATGGAAAAGTTTATAAATAACAGGACATAATATCAGATCAACAAAGACTTTAGAAAAAATTTTTCCATGTTTTATGGAGTTTTCCAAGTAATATGGACTTTTCCAATCAAAACAGAGCTAAATACTTATAGAATAAAAATTTAAGACATATTAAGTAATATTTTAGCGAATAAATAAATTTGAGACATGAAGGTGGTGTGAGGTCATAAAATGAAACCCAAAAACACCAGTTTAGTCAATATTGGATACCTGAAAAATAAAAATACATATCATACTACTTTTCAGGTTTCAAATCTAAATACTAAAGAAAGAAAACTGATTATAGAAAGAAAAAAGATGCTTGGAATAACTAATCCCAGAATATACGAAGCAGGGGCTGATTTATACATATTTAAACATTTTACTGCGATTGAGTTCGAAGTTTATAAATCGCTTGTAGAATTCGCGAAAAAGGGCATTATTCCAGAAAGAATAGATCCAAAAGTTTTAGAGGCAGAATTAGATATCTGTATGTTAGAAGAAGAATTAGAAATCCATATTAGTAGGCTTAATGAAACACATGAGCTTAAAAAGTATTAGGAATTGAATAAAAAATGCTTTATAAATTTCAACATAGTTTACGGAACATAAACAAAATGTTTACAGTTCGTAAACTTTCTTATAAGTAGGTATCATTTCCAATTACCCCTACCAAAATACTTTAAGTATTACCTACATAGATAACGTAGGTGGGTACTATGGTAAATGTTACAAAAAAATATCAGGTAACGATTCCAAAGGAAGTGCGTGAAGATCTTAATATTCATCAAGGAGACAAAGTAGTCTTCGTAAAAAACAGGGAAGGAAACTGGGTTATGATGACAGTTGAAGAATTACGTGACAAGATGATGGAAGCATCAGAAGATATAGAAGAAACCATAGAAGAATCACGAGAAGGCTTTAAAAAAGGAGTCAAAAGAAACCTGGACTCATTGAATGAACAAAAAAGTTAATATCTGCAGGCGATTAAATGAAACTGGCCCTAGATACCAATGTGTTTAATAACAGGAAATTTTGTGACTGGCTTTTAAGTTCCAGTGAGGTGAAATATTTGCCTGCTTTTGCGTATATGGAATATCTTTACCATAATCTTAAAAAGGGAAATACCGAATCTATGGTGAATGCTTTTTTAGAGCAGATGAATGTTACCATTGTTCCATTTGGAAAAAATGAAGCAGCTGCAGCCGCTCGTGGATCTCTTGGAAACTGGGATTTCAGTGAAAACGCACGAGATTACGCTATAGGAGCTACAGCCATCAGATTAAATGCAAAGCTGGTTACAAATAATATAAAACATTTTAAATGGATGGAAAATGTCATAACACCTGAAGATATACTTGAAAAATAATTAATTTATCGAGCCGTCAAAGTTTAAAATTAGCTAAAATTTAAATAATCCCATTATTTACTTTTGGTTTTCTTTTCCTCGCATTCCTTCGCAAGTAAAAGACGATATGTCACTTCTTTAGCCCTTGCAGCGTGATCAAGTTTCCAGTTTTCAACTGCATCATCATTGATCTCTTCTAGCAGCTCCACAGGAATCATTACCCTTATCTGTTTCCTTTCTGTGTTATTCCATAATATTTCCGCTTTTTTTCTGTCTGCCATACATTATTGTGGATACTTATCTGCATTTAACTATTCCCAAATACACAAGTATACTTTTATATACATGTGTGCAAGTACATACATATATGAAGGTGGTTACCAAAAATTTAAGGAGCTTAAAAAATGCCACTTTTAATCAATTATAAAGAAACCCAATCCGCCAAAGAAAAATACCTGAAAATGGGAATAACCAGCGATATTGAAATCTGGCTGACTATACACGGCTGGAAAATAAGAAAACTAGGATTAGAATTAGATGGGAAACCACTAGCAGAACTGATAAGGTTAGATGAGAAACTGCTTGTTGTTATCAATGAAGAGGAAAAGAAAATGCTTGTCTTGAATGATGTTGAATGCAGTGATTTCTAAGATTGTTCGCTTTTCTCCGCAGTGAAAAAACCGTCAAAATTCAGAGAATTTTGGTGCAGCAAAAATTTCATTTTTACATGTTTTTTATTTTTTCGCGAGGCTTTCAAAAACCGTAGGTTTTTGATACCCCGAAAATCTTCGATTTTCGAGGGATTTTTTGGTCCATGCACTCAAAATTCGTAGAATTTTGGTGCCCCAAAATCAAAGATTTTGAGGGCTTTTTTTTAAAAAAAGGTGGTTCTAAATGATGTTGAATGCAGTGATTTCTAAGGTTGTTTCCGTTTTTCTCCGCAGTAAAAAAAATTAGTTTTCAACAGCATCCTTTAAATCAGCTATTTTATTTTTTAAATCAGGAATGTCCCTTTTTACAACAATCCAAACTCTCTCCAATTTCACGCCAGAGTACTGGTGTATGAGAATATCTCGCATCCCTGCAATCTGTTTCCACGGTATTTCAGAATGAGAATCTTTAAGTTCTTGAGGAATACTCTTAACAGCCTCTCCGATGATTTCAAGCCTTCTAAAAACAGCATCTTGAATTAGTGTATTCTTATAAAATTCATCTTCTGTGACACCGCTTGTATACTCTTCTATTTTGAGAATGCCTTCCAGCATGTCTTCAATGTAAACTTTAGCATCTTTCCTCAAAGAATTGCCACCTGTTCCTTAAGTATCACATCTTTTAAAAGAGGCTTAATTGTACTGTATTCTACCAGATCAACTTTTCTTCCCAGTTTTTCCTCGATTTCAAGTTTTAAATCAACGAAGTCCAGCAGGCTGATATCCTTTTCAATTTCAACTAAAATATCGATGTCACTATCTTCCCGCAGCTCACCTCGGACTACTGAGCCAAATAGTCCTGCTTTTTTAACCTCGTACTGCTCTAAAATAGGAAGTATTTTTCTTTTTACATCCTCAATTTCAAGCTGCGCTTCTTTTTTCATATTAATCACGATTTTATAGTGATTCCGCACTGATAAATTCCATATCTTCCATTATATTCTGTTTTACTCTATTCTTTAAGCCACCGGGAGTGACAATTTCTACTTTAAACCCAACTAAACCAGAAAGATGCTCTTCCAAATCGGACAGTTCGAGAAAATCAGGAGTTTTTTGAAATTCCACCATCAGATCCCTCAAAAATCTACGATTTTTGGGGCCCCAAAAACCATTGGTTTTTGAGGGCTAGGTCACTTTCTTCTGTCTGTTCTTGACGAGCATATGATCCAAATAAACCAATTTTTTCCACGTGAAAAACTTTTTTAAGATATGGGAGATCATTTTTCAGTATTTCTAAAACTTCAGCTTTGGTTTTCATATAAATCACAAACTCATTTCACTATTTCTATATAATTTAATATATTTGTAATTCCATTTATTAAAATTAATGTGAATAACTGAAGTTTGAAAAAAGAAATTATTGAAATTTGAGTTATTGATTTTCTACAGTAGAAAAAATATTTTAAATCTACTATTTGACCACCTATTTGACAACACATTTGACTACGCATCCGACTTCAAAACATAATACGTAGAACGGCTCCCGCCCTTCTTCTCAATTAAATCCAAATCCATTAAAGCCCTCAAATATTTATAAGCGCCCTGACGGGAAATTTTTAAGAGTTCCTGCACCTCAAGGTTGTTAACCTGCCCGTTTAAATGTATAAACTCAATTATTTTCATCTGCTTTTCAGACAATTTCACCCTTCGCTTCAAAGCCTCAGCCGGTGAAAACAGCAGAATTCTATCTTTAATTTGAGATATAGAAATCAAAAACCCTTCCAAAAAGTACTCCAGCCACCCTGTTAAATCCTTTGTTTCCTCGTCAACTGAATTAAGCGCCCTATAATAAGCCGGCCTGTCGTAATCATAATATTCATCCATGGTAAAGAACCTTTCAGTGTCAAACTCCCTCAAGTAGAGTAAAAGGGCTGCAAGCGCCCTGGCTGTCCTCCCGTTACCGTCCACAAAGGGGTGGATCCTTACGAATTCGTAGTGGATAATTCCAGCAGCCATAACTGGATTCAATTCTTTAGAATCTCCATTTATCCATTCAATGAGTTCATTCATATCTTGACGGGCTAAATGGGCGAGCGGTGGATTAAATACAGTTTCACCTTCCTCGTTTACAACATGGACGGGTATAGTCCTGTACTGGCCTTCCATGTAGGTGTCTTCCAGTGTAGAATAAGTTATATCCTGGTGGAGTTTTAAAATCATTTTTTCTGTGATTTTTCCCTCTTCAAGGTATTTATCCATGTTATTGAGCACGTTGAGGTAGTTTAGAACTTCCTGCTGGGCTTTTTTCTGGGCGTTTATTTTAAGCCCCTGGGCCAACCTATCAACTTGATTTAAAGTCAAGGGGTTCCCTTCAATTGCCGTGGAGTGGTGGGCTGATTTTAGCAGGGCGTCTCGTTTTAGTGAAAGTTCCATTTCCACAACAATAGGTGCATTAACTATGAAATCCCGCATTGAATTAATTTCAAGTAATGTATTTACTATCTTATTGTTGTAGCTGAAATTTGGCCTGAACATAAAATTTAACACTCTTTAATTTTATCAGTATTTGACTACTTTTTTGTATACTCTAAAATAAATATTTGACTACTGAATTTCCAAGTTGTTTACAGAACGTAAACAAAATGTTTACAAATTGTAAACTTATTCCATTATTTCAAGAAATAGGTTTAAAAGTGATTTCTTCAAGTAAAAACGTTAAAATCGTAGATTAGTGTAAAAAGAACTCAATAAAAATAATATCATAAATAAAATAACTTAAAATATTGTGTAAAAGAATTTAAAAAAGAATTTAAAAAAATTGTAGGATTATATATTATTTGAAATACCTACAATTCTTGCTGAACTCCAGTTTCTTGGCGCTCCAAAGGAGTTTCTTTTACTGGTTGTATCAGCTGTGACCCATTTACCGTTTACCTTTACTTGGGCCCAGTAGTGACCGTAAACATGGCCGTTTTTAAAGCGAGCTTTAGCGTGGACGTACCTTGCTGGTAATCCTGCTGATCTTGAAAGTGCAACAACTAAATGTGCCTGGTCAGCACAGTTACCTGACCTGTATTTAAGGGTACCTGCAGCTCCATGTTTAGTGTTATAATAGAACTTGTATCTAACGTTGCTTTTTACCCAGTTAAATACTCGAGCTCCTTTAGTGTACTGTGAGCTTGTACCTTTTGTAAGTGAATGTGATAGTGCATTGACACTAGCTGAATTTGATTTTTTAACGTGTTTGTAGGAACTATGTCTGTAAGATTTCTGGTGACCATATTTGTTCCTTTTATGTGTACTTAATTTATGATGTTTATAATATTTAACATGTTTATAGACATGTTTATGCACAGTATCATGATGACCATACTGCGCGTGTGCAGCGCCAGTATCTGCCGCGCTTGCGCCGGCAATACCGAATAGCGACATACCTGCCACTAAGAGGACTGCAAATAACAATTTACGTATAATTATACCGCCTCCAATTGCCCATCCTGCAAAAAATCTTTAATTTTTTGCGGTTGCGAATTTCAATGAATTTTAAATTCGCAAACATCGAAAAACCAAATTTGTGTTTTTCTCAGGGTTAGCACTACATATGCCTTCATACTATATAAAGGTTTCGTAAGAAAAGTTTAAACAAAGCGTTTTAAATGGCCTAATTTAGATTTAAAGCGTTCTTAATGGTTTTCTTAAAATCCATAAAATATCATACAATTGGGGTTGAACCGGCATACGGTCAAAATACACCCTAAGTGAAATCTGGAATGAAACCATACCAATAACACATTAATACCATGCAAATGGCAGATATTAATAAAACAGAATAAAATAATCATAATATTTACAGCGCACCATTTGATCCATCCCTTTAAACTATCAAACCATTATAAAAAAACAACATATGCTCCGAATTGTCTCTTAATGGCCTTAATTTAATATAGGCCTGATTTAAATCCTCAAAAAACAATAAAAAAATAAACTGATCATAATATTAAAAACACACCATTTTCTCCATCTCTTTAAACTATCAAATCATTATAAAACAAAGATGTCCTTGCCAGTTCATCTTTTAAAGATGCAGTTTAATATAGAAAAGCTTTAAAATCAAGGAAATCCTCCAAAATCTATGATTTTCCTCAACCTCCAAAAAACCCTCAAATGCTTTGCGTTTGGGGCATGTAAAAAATCTTTGATTTTCGACAGTTTTCTATTTTTTTGGGTTCGAAAAATTCAAAATGAATTTTCCTCAACATCAAAAAAATTCATAAATTCTTTTAAAACTTGATAATTCCTTTTTGATGAAAGTTTCATTTCTAAGCTGCATGAACTTAAAAGTACAGCAAATTACTGTTATTTGCAAAATCAAGTTTATAAAGCTAATGAAATCCCATAAGTCCCGCAGAAGCCCTTCAAATTATCATCAGACTTTAAAACATACTTATCCTCATCTTCAAGGTAAGTCAAAATATCAAGCTCTAACAGGACCCACATATAATTTTCAAAGACAGAAAACTCCTGTTCCCCAATAACAGCTTTAAGTTCATCCTTTGAAAACGGAGTGTCCAGGTCTATATACTTGCTCAATTCTACAAGTCCCTGTGCAGCATTCCTTTTCCGAGTGCAGCTTTTACACCTTGATGTGTATCCCCTTTCATTGGATTTGGTCTTATAAAATTGGGATAGAGGCAGTTTCTGGCCGCAGTCTTCACAGATAATATGGGTTTTTAAAGAGGCATCGTCTTTGTTTTCACCGGAAAAGTCCACTGTTATGGTTTTAGCCTTGCTTTTCTCCTTCAAAGCCAGGTATCTTTCCTTTAAATTGAAATGGTCAACTTTTAACCTGTGATAATCGCTGTTCAGCTCGACATATTGAGTTTTTAATTTGGAGTCCGGATCATCATCTCCTTTAAGATCTTCTTCCAACTCAGATAATCTGGCCTTCAACTGGTTAAAATCAGTTTCCAACCTGTAATTATCATTTGATAACTCTTCGTTGTGTTTTTCAAGGTCAGCTATATTACTGCTTTTTTCCTCTAATTTGGAGTACTTTTCCAGTAATGCACTGTATTTATTTTCCATGTCTTCATTTTCATCTTTGAAGCTTTTCAATTCAAGATTCGTTTCCCTTAAATTAGAAAAATTGTCCTTAAGCTCGCTTAATTCACTGTTTAGCTCCCTGTTCTCCTCTTCCAGTTTTGAAAACTTTTCCTGGAGTTCATTATAACTGGTTTGTAGTTCAGAATTAACACTTTCTTTTAATTTCAAGTTTTCTTCTTCTAATTTAGAAAATTTCTCCTCCAATTTAGCGTAATTTTCATATAGTTCATTATATTTATTTTCTAATTTCGGATCTAAACCAACACTCCTGCTTAGTTTAACATTCTCCTTTTCCAATCTAGAAAAGCTGTCCTTCAATTTATTGTAACTCTTACTCAATTCAGCATCTTTAGTTAACAGTTTATCATTATATTTTTCTAAATCAGCATATTTCTGGTTTAAATCTTCATAAGCAATTGCCAGTTCTTTTAATTTGAAATTTTCCTGTTCCAATTTAGAAAAGTTCTCTTCCAGTTCTTTGTGGTTTTCATGTAATTCCAGGTGTTTATTTATTAATTCCTGGTTGTGCTTTTCTAAAACAACATATTTGAAATTAAGCTTTTTATGGTCCTCTTCAAATTCTTTTAACCTTAAAATTTCCTGCTTTAACTCAGAATTTTTAGTTTCTAACCCGTAATTAAACTTCCTTAAATTTGCGAGTTTAAGAGACTCATGGCCCAACTCTGTTTTCAATTTCTGGTTAGCCCCTATTAATTCCCTTAATTTTTTCTTTAAATTAGAATCAATGCCTGCTAATTTATTTATAGGACTTGGAGCCTCTTTTGAATTCGAATTATTGTCCTTTTTAGATAAGTCAATCACGTTAGAATTTTCTGTTTCCAGTTCATTGTCTTTATCTTTTAATGTGGAAAGCTGCTCTCCATGATATTTTGCTGATTTAGAATTCCTATTTTCAAGTTTCAAATATCTGTCCCTAATTGCATTTATCTTATCCTTTAATTCCAGGTTTTCTTCTTCAACTTCTGCATTAATATCTTTTAATTTGTTCTGGAATCCTCTAAGTTCCTGAATTTCACTTTCAAGTTCCAGCTTGGCATCTTTTAGTTTAGAGTAATCCTCTTTAAGGTCCCTGTTTTTTTTCTTCAGCTGGTTATAACCCTTTTTAAGGAGTAAATTTCCTTCCTCAGACTTAAAATTACTTAGGTCATAAAACTGGCTTACAAAATCCTGCAACGTTTCATAATATTCCAGGTTTCCGCCGCACTGGCAGGTGTCGAATTCTTCTGGTGATTCCCCGTCCTGTAATTTGTAAACATCATTACAGGTATCACATATTAAATAGCCCATTATATCATCTATTTTTGATAGTCTTTAACCAATATTACATAATTTATTCATTAATCACAGTTAAAATGAGTTACAACACATATTAACCCATTATATCATTTGATAAGCTTTATTTAATTTACAACTATATTACCTGTAAAACATTTAATTATAGTTTTACAATGGTTTACAGACATTACACTCCTTCATCCCTTTGTAATCTTTACTCCAAATATTTTAATTTGATTGTGCAATAATTTATAGATGCTCCACAATAAATAACCTATTATATCACCTAATACTTGATAGTCTAAGAGTCAATTTAAAGTTCCATATTGCACAATCCAACAATAATTTACCGTATTACAGTAACCTCTAATTCTTGATAGTCTTTAATCAATGATAACTGTAAATCCTTTAATCATTGATAGTTTTGCAGTGATTTATTATTTTCTATATTGATTAAAGAAAAATTTATTAATTAATGCACTTAGATATTTTTATTTAGTTAAGATACATTTTAGGGCTTCTTATTTAAAAAGCGAATGTTACTTTTAAAAGGCGGGGTTCATATCAAGCAGCAAACATTACGGTCAGCAGGTGAAAGTTCAAAATACTGGATTTGCCGAATAGATGAGGAATACTTAAGCAGGATAGACGAGCAAAAGATATTAAGTATCGCAAATCAGGAATCAAATGCCGTAAAATCTGTTAAAGCGGAAGATAAAATAGTATTTTTCTCTCCACTTTCAAATGAAAAAAACATCTCATTTATAGGCTACGGCCCTGTAGAAGAGGCATTTGACGATCCTGAATACCTTTTAGACTCATTAAAATCAGGGCGAAAGATTAAATTAAAGGGGATAAAATATTTCACAGAACCAATACCTGTAAAAGACATTGCAGGTGATCTTAAATTTATAAAAGATAAAAAAAATCTCCCATATCCATTTAAATCAGAATTCAAGGAAATTAACCAGGAAGATTTTAACTATATAACAAGAAGGATGAATTCAAGTAAAACTTTTCCTGTTTATTTTGAGAAAATGTCCTTTACAATGGATGAATTTTTGACCTGCTCAATTAAAGGCACCTATGAAATAGTTAAAAACACAGAGGAATCCAACCAGATTGAGATAAAAGAGTTTATCAGGCTTTTACATAAATTTATAAATTCTTACGGCATTTCTAAGAGCTATGAAGACATTCTGGAATATTACTCGCAGAATGTCTGGAAGTTAGGGTTCCAACACAGCCCTTCAAGAAATCCAGATAATTTAGTTAAGTTATACGGCCCAAGGGGCAATTCACAGAGATTTGGATACATAAAACTAGTTTAGGGGTATTACATGGACGACTATGAAGACATTATTCACGCTTTAAAGGAAGGCAACGTACCGCCAAAGGGGACTTCCGAGATATGTGTAGGCAGAACCCTTGAAATTGAAGAGATGAAACGTTTATTTGAAAAAATAAAAAACGGCAAAGCTGCAACCAAATTCCTTGAAGGTGACTACGGCGGGGGAAAATCATTCCTCCTTAAAGTAATCGAGGAAACTGCATTTAAGGACAACTTTGTAGTTTCTAAAATAACCATAACCCGTGACATTCCATTCTATAAGTTTGAAGAAGTGTATAAGAACATAGTTCAGACTTTAAGGTGTAAAACAGGGACTTCCCTGGAACACATCATTGAAAGATGGCTTACTGGACTTAGAATGGTTGCAATGGAAGAAACTGAGGACCCTGCAAGACAGAATGCCATTGTAAGTGAAAATATGGTCCAGGACCTGGAAGAAACTCGAAAGTATTCTAATTCATTTGCAATTGCCATAGAAAAGTACCATGATGCATTAATTTCTGGAGACACTGAAACTGCAAATTACGCGCAGGCATGGCTCCGGGGAGACTCCAACATCCCATTTGCAGTCAAGAAGAAGTTCGGGGTCAAAGGGGACGTGACCAAGGAAAATGCATTCACATTTTTAGAGGCATTATCTGCATTTGTAAGGTCTTTAGGATACAGTGGAATTGTAATTTTAATAGATGAAGTTGAATATATCAGGTCACTCCAGATGACAAAGCTAAGGGACGGGGCTTACGATTACATCCGTTTTATATTTGACGAGTGTAATTTAGGCAACTTTGAAAGCACTTTATTTATATTTGCAGGTACAAGTGAATTTTTCGAAGACCAGAAGAAGGGAGTGCCTTCTTACCAGGCATTGTATGACCGGATAAAAGATGCATTGGATACAGACCATAAAGACCTCAGAAAGCCCATAATGAGACTTGAAGGGTTTAAAAAAGAAGAATTAAAGGAATTAGGATCTAAAATAGTTGAGATGCATGCCCATGTTTACGACTGGGATGCAGGTTCCAGGATGAACTCCATTATCGACGAGCTTGTTGACATACATGAAAATAATGCCCTTTTAACTGGAGGTAAAACCACCCCAAGGGAATTTGTAAGGACATTTTTAAGCGTCTTAGATACTATTCAGCAGAACCCTGATGAATTAGATTCGAATGAGGCTATTTTGAAGATATTTGAAGAAAGAGAAGTAGAGGAAGAGTGGTAGAATAACCCACGTTTTCAATACTTTAGATCCCAGGCTGCAGAGGTTTATAGCAAACCGTATGAAATGGAAAGATTTGACCCCTATCCAAAAGGCCACCATACCTCGTTTTAGAGAAAATAAGGACATGCTGGTCATAGCTCCAACTGCATCCGGCAAAACAGAGTCAGTATTAATCCCTGTTTTTGATGATATCCTCAAAAATAATCTAGAACCTATGAGCGTGCTTTTCATATCCCCTCTTAAAGCACTTATCAACGATACCCACCAGAGGATTGAATTCTGGTGTGATCAGTTTGATCTAACCGCAACAAAGTGGCATGGAGATGTAACAGCGTCACAAAAATCATCATTTATTAAAAAGCCCACGGATATACTCGTGATAACTCCCGAATCATTAGAAGTCATTTTAATGAATAAGTCCAGTGAGATAAAGAATTCCATCTTTAAAAATTTGAAATACATAATCATAGATGAAATACACTACTTTGCTGATTCAGATAGGGGGACACAACTTAATTCCATTATAAACAGCAGAATTAAAACTTACTGCAGGAATGATATTTCCCGAATTGGGTTATCAGCCACAGTAGGAAACCCCGAGACAATTTTAAACTGGCTTACTTCAAATGAAAACAGCGAAGTTGTGGCAGATAAAAACAGCAGGCCGTTCCAGTACAAAGTGATTTATGCAGATGATTTCAAGATAATTCAGACAGTAAGCAACTATTTGGATAAAAAAGTGGTTTTTTTTGTTCATTCCCGTAAAGAAGCTGAAAAATACCATAATCTATTTAAAAAACACTTGAAAGTAAAAAATATATTTATCCACCACTCTTCAATCCACAAGGATGCAAGGGAAGAAAGTGAAGGGAATTTCAAGCAGGTTAAAAATGGTCTGATGATAAGTACAAGTACTCTAGAGCTTGGAATTGATATAGGAAATATAGATGTTGTAATCCAGAAGAACCCCCCTTCAAATGTCAGCTCTTTTCTGCAGAAGGTTGGAAGAAGCGGCAGGAGAACAAAGATCCAGAGAACTATACTTCTCTGCGACGGCGAGGAAGAAATTGTCAAGTCACTTGCAGAATTAGCCCTAGTAAAAGAGAAAAAGTTAGAACACATTAAATTACCTGAAAAGCCAAAGGATATCTATTTCCACCAGATATTAAGCATTATATTTGAATATGGAAGAATTAAGAAGCGTGACCTGTTTTTAATTCTTAAAGAGGCGTATGTGTTCTCTAAAATCTCCAAAGATGAATATCAATATTTCATAGACAATATGGTTGAAAAAGGATTTATAGAAGAAAATGGCCCATACCTTAGTTTAGGAGATGCTTTTGAAAAAGAATTTGGGAAAAGGAATTTTTTAGAGTTTTACAGCGTATTCTGGCCGACTTATGAATTCACAGTTCTTGACGGGCGTAAAACTATTGGCAGTTTAGATTCATCATTTGTTATAGGCACGCTGGAAAAAGGTTCCAATTTTGTTTTAGGTGGGGAAGTCTGGACAGCAGCTAAAATTGACCATGATAATTTCAGGCTGAAAGTTAAAAAGGCAAAAGAAGGCGGGATTCCAAACTGGCACAGTGAAGGAGGAGTAATGGATTACCTGTTAACCCGGAAAATCTATGATATCCTGCTTGGAGACTATAATAAAGAACTTTTAAATGATTTTGATGAAGTCAGCCTTAAAATGATAAAAGATTTGGAAGAAGAGGGCAGAATTTCAGGTTTTGAGAATGGTAAAATACCAGTTCAATTTTATTTCGAGGAAAATAAAGTCTTCATTTACACGTTTGCAGGTTTTAAGGTTAACTCGTTGATATCTTCCATTTTCAAGTTCTACCATGATATAGTCAGTGTTCATGATACACCTTACTATTCTTCATTTAAATTTAAAGGTATTCTGAAAATGAGTGATGTTGAACACATAGCAGATAATATCAAAGATATTCTGGAAGATGAAGAGTTAGAGAAATTCATGCTTGAAAAAACCAAAAAATTCATCAAAAACAAGTTCATCAAATATTTACCTGAAAAAGATCATGCAGAGCTTAAAATGCAAATTCTGTTTAACAAAGAAGATACAATTGATCTCTTTGAAAATAATTCTTTAAAATTAATTGATTCTTCTGTTTTCAGTACATGGTAAATTATTCATCCTTATCATCTGATTTTCTAGATAGACTATTCCCAAACTGCATGTACCTCTCATGACTGTTCAATACAATCAAATTTTTCCTAGTTCTAGTCATTGCAGTATAAACCAGAGAGTCAAGATTTTCATCACCATTCCATCTTGTTGGAATCATCATGATAACATGGATTGCTTCCCATCCCTTGAAGCTGTGAATGGTACTTATCTTTAAACGGCTGTCTTCAAGAGGAAATGCCTTTTTATGGCGGGAATATCTAGTCCTATCTTCTTCAAAAACATGGTTCACGTCGATATTCCTTCTTTTAAACAGTTTAACTGCTTTCATTCCCATCTTTTTAGTAGGGAGTAGAATAACAATATCCGATGCCTGGCCTTCTCCAAAGCCTCTCTGTTGATATTTGAGTAAGGTGTATGCATTTTTTATTTCATGGAGCCAGTCGATCTGCTTTATATTTTTCCATTTAAAAATTGGCGGCCTTTCAAAAAGAGTTAACTGTGCATATTCTTCTGATTCAATCATGTTATCCAGGCCAAATGTTTCGCTGAATTTATTGGCTACTGAGCCTATTTTTGGCGGCAGCCTGTAGATTGTGTTCAGCTCTCCCCATCTACCTCGAAACTTGACACTGGCCATATTGTCAATCCAGCTGAGTTCACGCCCGTAGATATTCTGGTTTTTATCACAGACAAACAGGAGCTCGTCCCGTTCATTTAAAAATTTAGATAGTAAATTGTACCATTCCCATTTACAGTCCTGACCTTCATCGATAAGTATAGCATCAAATTTGAACCTGTCAATGTTGATATCAGAAATTGCCTCTTCCACCTTTGGGACAACTTCATCGAAGTAATTTTTACTGGGTTTTGGTACAGATAGTTCATTTAAAATGTCATTGCAGAACCCGTGGAAATGGTTAAATGTAATGTTTTTCCATTCAAAATCAAATGGCGCCCTTGCGATCATATCCTTAATATAGTGCCAGAGTGTGAGGTTGAAGGTGATTACAAGAACTTTATGTCCTTCAGCTGCTAATTTTGCTGCCCTGTATGCAATGACCAGAGTTTTTCCACTGCCTGCAGCTCCTCGGATACGTCTATGCCCTGGTTTAGGTTTTGAGTGGTTCTTTTGTTTTGCAGTTAATTTAAGTTTTTCACCCTGTCTTTTACTGTGAAATGGTGGATTCAGCCAGAATTCTACTTCATCAGCCCACGCCTTTTGCATATAACTGCTTCTTTCAAAACCTGCACCTGGAACTACATAGTTAACATTTTCTTCAGTTAAGTCATCGAAACCTGCTATTGTTGGATAACTACGGTTGTCAAATAGTTCCCTTGCATTGTCTCCACTTATATTATGCACGTAGATTCCAGTCTGTACAAGTGCAAATAATCTGTTATTTTCATCGATTTTCTCACCCATATCTGGAATTATTTGCTCAATTATCTTGTTCCTGTAATTATTCACCTGCTTTATATAGGCTGAAGTTTCTTCCAGGTTGTATTCAGGGTCATAATTTACAGATTTCCATTCCTTGACAGAGTAAATCATTAATCCTACATTAGGGTTTAAGATGATAATATCAGGACGGCCGTTATTTAGGTAAGGCTTTATAAAAATTTTCCAATCTTCAGGTAAGTTGTCATCCAGAAAACGGGCCAGTGTATTTTCACCTTCAGTTAGAGGTTCCTTAAATTTTTTGATTTTCTCCCACGAAGGATAAATTCTCATGTTACTCAAAATAAAAAGCTCCCAATTTAAAACTAAATTCAATTATAAATTCAGTAATTCTATAATAGTAGTAGTGGATTATACTAAAAATAGTTTTTATAAGTCTGGTTATTTTATTATTTAAAAAATATTTAGAATAAACAGTATATTAATCTTAAAGTAGTAACACGTAAAATTAAATAATTCAAAAAAGGATTTGTAACGATTACATGACAAATGACAATATGATTTACACGATAGGTCACAGCAGCATGACTCAAGAATCTTTTGTCGATATACTGAAGTCATTTGAAATAGATATTGTAGTAGATGTGCGCAGTTCACCCTACAGTAAGTTCGTATCCCATTTCAACCGAGAGAATATCAAGAAAAGTTTGATAGAAAATGGTATGCGATACATATTCCTTGGTGACTATATCGGTGGAAAACCAAGAGATAAGAAATATTATGAAAACGGTAAGGTAAATTACAGGTTAATATCAAAGAGTGACCGTTACAGCGAAGGAATAAACAGAATAATTGAACTGAATAATGAGAATGATATTGTTCTAATGTGTAGTGAGGAAGATCCTTATAATTGTCATAGGCATAACTTGATAACTCAAACCCTTGTTAAAAAAGGTTTTGAAGTAATTCATGTTAGAAAAAATAGTTCTGATAAAATAATCAAGCCTGATAAAAAGGATATTCAGATGACTTTGTTTTAGTTAATTCGTAAATACAAAAATTATCCGTATATTGAATCGTAAATTAAAATTATTTTTGAAATTTTGTTTAAAGATTATTTGTTTAAAGATAATCCAATTATATAATTATAGAATTTTTGTTAAAAATTAGATCAAAAAAATAGAATATTCTTATTGTTTCATATTTGGCGCGAGTGAACTTTTACATTCA